>CAZDDH010000118.1:0-25647 GCA_964504165.1 uncultured Rickettsiales bacterium
GAACTACGATTGCTCCCACTCGAAACACGGGGGGATGGCGAAGTGTCTACAGAGGCGACGGGAGTGATACTCAACCAAGAATGGAATCGGCACTAATGCCGAACGCTGCTAGGGGGCTCAGTTGCCTATCAGTGCGTCCAGGAATTCTTCGCTGAACAGGATTCCCATCAGGTGGCGCGTGTGGTGCTCGCGCATCTCCTTGCGGAGCTTCTCGGGGACCTCACCCCGTTCCTCCCGGGGCGGCGGTGGGGGCTGCTCGTGCCGCTCGCCATGGCCCGGGCCCGGTCGGTGGTGCTTGGCCATCGCTTTTCGGAGCTTCTTTTTCTGATCCTCGTCGAAGAGCTCGCCTATCTCTTCTGCGAGATCACGGAGCTCCCACTCCACGGGGCGGGCGGCCTTCTCGGCGGCCTTGTGGGACTCCTTGAGCGCCTCCTTGGACGCTTCCGATACCTCGCCGCTGGACTGGAGATCGGCGCGCACCTGCTCGAGCACGGCGATACTGGATTTCTTGTTGGCGTCGTGGACGGCGCGCATGTCTTCTACCAGGCCGATGCCCTCCTCGACGAGGGGGATCAGCGCCTCGATCTGTTCGTCGGTAAGCTCCAGGCCGTGGATGATGCGCAGCGACTGGATCTGGCGGTGCAGGGCCTCCACCTCACCATCCATATCCCTGGCTGCCTGGGCGGTGACGGGGTTGAACAGGAATACGGCGGCGAGTAGGCCGGTGGTGAACCAATTTCGGATAAGGGGGTACATCGTTCTCTCCTTGCCATCTCCATGGGTTTGCTGGTCCCAAATAAAACGACCCGCCACTTCGTCGTAGGTTAACTACCCCGTGCAATTCCTGTGCGTGTGCACCCGGGGTGCTATATTGCGCGCCGACTGGAGTCCCGATGCGTACCCTGTGGATCCCATTGATCGCCATGCTGGGCGTCGCCACGCCGGCCCTGGGGCAGCCTTCATCTGCGGTGGAGGAGACGATCCGGCAGGTGTTCGACGCGGCACGCGACATCCAGCACATGGAAGCCCAGTTCACCCAGATCAAGGAACTGCAGGCCTTCAAGGAGCCGGTCACATCGACGGGCACCCTCGTCTACGACCGGGGCGGCAAGGTGGTATGGAGCTACCGGACCCCCGCCCGCATGAACTTCGAACTGTCGGGTAGCACGGCCCGCATCGTCTATCCGGATCTGGGTGAAGAGCAGGAGTTCAATCTGGAGGCAGACGAGCGCTTCCGCCCGATGGTGGAGAGCATGTTCGTGTGGCTCAACGGCGACATGACCACCGTGAACGACGCCTACGAGATGGGGGCTGGCCCGGAACCACGGACCCTGCAGATGACCCCCCGCAGCGAGCTGATCAAGGGCTTCGTGCAGCGTATCGTCCTACATTACGAGGAGGGGCTGCAGGTGGACGAGGTGCACATCTACGAGCCGGACGGTGACTCCACGATCATCCGCTTCACTTACACCAACGTCGAGCGCTCGCCCAACCCCTGATGGAGCGCCATTGAGTTCCAGCCACGCAACGATCGGTGCCCTCTTCGTCGAGATTCATCGGCGCCTCTCCGCGTCGCCTGTGATGGCCGTGCTGGCGGTGGGGGTGCTCCTGGCGCTGGTGACCGGCGGGCTGCTCCAGTTCCGCATCGGCACGCAGATGACCGACGCTCTCCCCGAGGGGGAAGAGCGGGATCGCATGCTGGCGGTGATGGAGAACTTCAAGCTGGCGGCGATGCTGCTGATCCATCTGGAGGACACCAGGGAAGAACCCGACCCGGAAGACCTGGTCGTGCTGGCGGACTACCTGGCTGCCGAGCTCGAGGCTACCGAGGAGTACAGGCACGTCTTTTGCCGGGTCGAGCCGGATGAGCAACAGGCTATCTACGAGACCATCTTCCCGCGCCGTTTTTACCTGCTCCCGATGGAGGAGACACAGGACCGAGCCAGCCCGGAGGGAATCCGGCGTGGCGTGTCACGGACGGCCATTCGCCTGTTGAGCCCGCAGCCGGGATTTGCCGAGCCGATGATGCAGCGAGATCCCCTGGGATTTGGCGAAGCGGTCCTGCAGCGGATGCTGGCCGGACAGCAGCAGTTCACCGTGGACCTGTACCACGGCCATTTCCTCTCCGACGACCGCCGCCACGCCCTGCTGCTGGCGGAGCCGCTGGGGCAGGGTATGGACATCCGCGCCATGGACCACATGCTCAAGGTCACCGAGGAACTGTTCGACCGGGCCCGCGCGGACGAGCGCTTTGCGGGGCTGCGTATCGCGGCCACGGGGGGGCCTGTCTATGCCACCTCCAGCGCCGGCATCGTCAAGAAGGACGTCCGCCGCGCCATGGGGGCGACGGGGATCGGCATCCTGCTGGTGTTCCTGCTGTTCTTCCGCAACTTGCGCGTGATGGCGATGGCCTTCGTTCCACCGGCGGTGGGCGTGGCGGCGGGGATCGCGTTGCTGGGGTTCAGCCGGGGTGAGGTGCACGGATTGGGGCTGGGGTTCGGCGCGGCCATGCTGGGCATCACCGTGGACTACACCATCCACCTGTTCACCCGCACCTTGCAGCTGGAGGCGGAGCTTCCCCGGGTGGAAGCCATCCGCCGTGCGCTGGCCGAGGTCAGCCCCAGCTTGGGTATGGGCTGCCTCACCACCTTGATCGGTTTCGGGACGCTGCTCATCGCCGATACCCAGGTGCTGCGCGACATGTCGACGCTGGCGCTGGGGGGCATCGGCTGTGCCTTCCTGCTGTGCGCCATCATCGCACCGCTGGCCTACCGGCACCTGGGGGGCAAAGCCCGCAACTCGGGGAACCGTGCCGCGGGTCTGGGCCGGCGTCTGGAGGCCTTTGGGGCCCACATCGACCGGCACCCGAGGCGGTTCGTGGCGGTGTGGGTGGCGGTCTCGGTGGGCATGCTGGTGGCCGCCACCGGCCTGAATTTTGACGGCGATATCCGCAACCTGGACTATCAGCCCGACCGGGTGATCGAGGAGGACCGCAAGTTCCAGGAGGTCTTCGGAGCTGGGGCGTCGGGGGCCATGCTGGTGGTGGAAGGGGAGACCCTGGAGCAGGCGTTGCAGGCCAATGACCAGCTGGATGCCATGCTGGCCCAGGCCATCGCGGAGGGCCGGCTGACGAGCGCTTCGTCACCGGCGACGCTGCTGCCATCCCGGGCGACCCAGCTGGCGCGGCTCCAGGCGATCCATGGGGACGATCCGCAGCGGCTCTACGCCCGTGTGAGCGAAGCGGCGGTGGGTTACGGTTTCGTGGACGGCTACTTCCAGCCGTTCTTCGACGAGTTTGGCGCCGTGGTCGAGGGGCAGGTCGAGCCGCTCGAGATCGGTGATATGAGCGGCACGGCGGTGGGGGACATGCTGGAGCGTCGGATGGCCGTCAGGGATGGCCTGGCCCAGGTGTTGACCCTGGTGGAGACCGCCGGGGAGCATTCGGGGGTCCGCGAGATCATCGACGAGGACCTGGAAGCCGGCGTCTTCCCCCACGACCTGGCGGCGGAGATCGAGGAGGCGCTGCCCGGCACGCTTCTCATCAGCTTCCCGGACCTGGCGGCACGGCTGATGAACAAGGTGCGGGGGGATCTGGCGCGGCTGGCGGGGGTCTGCCTGGCCGCCCTGGCGCTGGTGCTGTTCGTGTACTACCGCCGGCCCCTGCCGGTCCTGTTCGCCCTACTCCCGGCCATGGCCAGCTTCGTGTACCTGGCGGGCATGCTGGCGTTGCTGGACATCCCCCTCAACGTGCTCAACGTCTGCGGCGTGGCCATCACCTTGGGGGTGGCCATCGACTACGGGATCTTCGTGGTCGACCGCATGAGTTCGCAGGAGACGGGCGGACGGGTGGCGGCCATGCTGGGCACCACGGGCACAGGGGTGCTGGTCTCGGCGGTGACGACCGTCATCGGGCTGGGCACGATGATCATGGCCCGCAACCCGGCCATGCAGAGTATGGGGATGGTGGTCATCGCGGGCGTGGCTGGCGGCCTGTTCACCGCGGCCATCGGGGTGCCGGCGTTGATGCGGACCGTACGGCGCTGATTGACTACAGAACCAGGTGCCGGGTGGCCACGAAGTACTGATCCCCGGCGGCGGTCTTGGTGGTGGGCATCCCGATCACCACGTGGGCCGAGACGGGGCGCACTTCGTCGTCATAGCCGTAGACCACGCCCCGCGGGAAGCCGGTGTTCGTCTTGACCGCCGGCCAGCCATCCGGCGCAGAAGGCGGCTGCTGATCATAGTGCAGGTAGAAGATCTCGCTGTCTTGCTCCACGTTGCCGACGAAGTAGCCGGGGCCCGAGAACCAGCGGAACGAGTGCTCGTTGTAGCCCCACACCGCGTCCCCGCCGTCCGGCCGCTGGAACCGTTTCTGGAACAGGTTGAACATCGCCATGCTGTTGCGGCCCTCGAACACCACGGTGCTGCCGGCCGCCAGGCCGGGGGGCACGATGTTGTCCAGGTCGGCCTGCATGTGCCCCTTGGCCATGTTCCACAGGTTGAGGTGCCGCTGTTTGCGGAAGGCGCGAACGAAGGTCAGGCGCCCATCGGCGTCCAGGGCGTCCAGGGCCTGGTGCAGGTCTTCGATGGCGATACCGTCGGGAGTATCGAGCCGTGCTGCGAGGGATTCGGGGCTGTCGATGGATGGCATGGTGGTCCCTGAATGGTGGTTCAGTGGTTGAACCTATTTCAGGTGGAAGCAAACGTCAACGATCAACGCATATATCCCAGAGCCCGGAGCCGCTCCTCGGTGGCCTCGTCCAGTTCCGTTTCCGGTACACCGCTGGGTAACTCGCCCCAGGGGCCGCCCGTCTTTTCGATCCATGCGCCGAGCTGCCGTTGCAGGGAAATCTCCCGCTCCGACTGTGCCAGGGGTGTCGCCAGATTGTGGTTTTCCCCCGGATCGGCGCCCAGATCGTACAGATAGGTCTCGCCCCTGGAGTCGATCTCATAGCGCATGTCACCCGCGACCACCGATCGCCTCCTGCGGTTGACCTCGGCGAACTCGCCCGCGGGCCGCGCGAACCGGAAAGCGTCGAGGATCAGCACCGGGATGAAGTGCTCGGCAAAGGCCTCGACCTCGACTGGATCCGGGAGCCCAGCCAGCATCGACCGCACGCTTCGCCCCTCCATGGATGGCCAGCTCTCGGTGGGGACCCCAGCGTAATCCAGCAGCGTGGGCATCACATCGATGAAACGCACGGGCTGGTCGACAGTCGAGCCGGGTGGGATCTCCGGTGGATAGCGGACGGCCATCGGCACGTGGATCAGGAGGTCGTGCAGCCCGTGGGTGTGGCCCACGGTCTGGTGTTCGCCGAGGGACTCCCCGTGATCCGACGTGACCATCACCAACGCGGGTCGCTCCCGGCTCTCTAGCTCGCTCAGCATGGAGCCCAGGACATCGTCGGCGCAGCGCAGGGCACCGTCGTAGAGGGCGTCGGTCAACTCCCGGTCATCGCCGAGGGGCAGGTAGCTGGTCCCGGCCGTTTGCGCCAGCTCCAGACGGTTGCTCAGCTTCCGGACACGGCCTCGGGAGGTCCCGGCGGGCAGGAACATGCGGCCGCAATCGGCAGGTACCTGGTCGTAGGGGGAGTGGGTCTCGAAGATGTTGGCGAACAGGAACAGGGGCTCGCTCCCCGGATTGTCCGCCACGCGCCCGGCGACCTCGACGGTCTCGGCGCCGCCCTTGCCGCGCAGCAGGTTGTCCGCTACCAACCAGCGTAGCGTGAAACAGCGGGACAGGTCGCGGACGGGAACGCTGTCGTGCCAGTCCTGGAATCCCCGCGCCGACCCGTTGGCCACCGAGAGCCATGGATTGCCGCTGATGCCCACTGTGCGATAGCCGTGCCGGGACAGGACGGTCGCCAGGGTCTCTACCTGATCGTCCAGTTGCGGGTGCTCGTAGTGGGCGCCATGGGCGGAGGGGCTCTGCCCGGAGAACAGGGTGACGTGGGACGGCAGGCTCCACGGTGACGGGGCGTAGGCCCGGCGGATGAGAGCACCGCCAGAGGCCACCTGATCCAAGGCGGGGGTGGTCTCCCGGGGATAGCCGTAGGCCGAAACCCGATCGCGGCGTACGGTATCGAGCACGACTAGGACGATATCGGGAGCGTTGGCTCCCGTTGTGGCCCCGACGGGGGCGTCATGACCCTCGAGCCCGCGGGGATGCGCCCAGCATGACACCAGAGCCGCGAGGGCGATGGTTGAGCCGAGGGCCGGCGTGAACCATCGCTGCCGCCGCCACGGCAATGCCCACAGCAGATGGGTGAGGATGGCCGCCGAGCTCGCGGTCAGCAGGATGGCGTACCAGTTGGGCAGCAAGGTGATGGTGAGGCCGAAGCAGAGCACCGCGCCCAGGTGAGGCGCGAGCCACGGCCTGCGGCGGGTGCGGGCCATCGAGGCGGTGAGCAGGCCCAGCAGCAGCCCGAATCCCAGGTACAGCACCGCTGTGCCCAGGAGCCACCAGGTGAGGCTGCTACCACCGGGCTGGGCGGCGATATGGATCCGGCCGGTGATGCACCGTTCCGCCAGGAACAGCAGGAGTCCGAAGACGCTCCCCAGCAGGAGGTTGTGCTTGAGTTCCTCCATGGAGGCCCCTACATTGGCTCACCGTGATGGCAAGCGCAAGACACCGTGGTAGCCCGGGGCGCCGGCGTCGGTTGTGCGGTCTAGCTGGCCTCGTGCTCGCGACGGTCGGGCTGGTACTGCCCGGGTGTGTTGCGCGCCAGAGCCAGCTGCTCCAGGCCACCCCCGCAGACGAGGACACGGCGCAACGCGCCCTCGCCACCATGGCCGGATTCCCGCCGCCGGGCGAACGCTCCCACCAGGTGGTCATCGAACAGCAAGGCAGCGCCTCCGTCGCGCTGGGGTACTTCCGCACCGATCTACCCGCATCGTTCCAGGTCGAGCTGGTCACTCCGTTCGGGGTCACGCTGATCGAGATCCAGCGGGATGTGGAGGGTGCCCAGGTGCTCAGCGGTTCGGGCCCCCTGCGCCGCCTGCTGACCCTGGGCAAGTTCCCCCGTCTACTGGGATTGTGGCTGCTGGGTGACTGCACCTCCGGGGAGGTATGGACCGGGGCGACCGGAGTGGCCGTGGATTGCCCGGCCAACGGCCCGGATACGGGATTGACGTGGCGCATCTGGATCGACGAGGAGACGGGCGAGCGCCCGCGCGGCGAGCTGTTGCGCGGCAAGAGGCTGCTGGCGGACTACACCTGCGACGCGGATGGCAGGTGTGTCCTGCAGGACCTGCAGTACGGCTACGCGCTACGATTGGTGCCGATGGCATCCCCTTGAGCAACGGCTGGCGGTTGCAAGTCCGCTCGCGACTCTTATACTTCTCTGCATGACTGAACTATCGACCAACAAGTACTGCTGGAAGTGCACCAAGGAGCTGCCGTTCGAAACCCGCATCCGGCGGAGTGAGCAGTGCCCATGGTGTGGAGCTGAACTGCATTGCTGCATGGCGTGCCGATTCCACGACGAGTCCGCGCACAACGAGTGTACCGAGGTCGGAACCTTCGAGGTCGGCGATCGAGACCGCGCCAACTTCTGCAATGAGTTCCAGTTCCTCGAGGGGGAGCACGGCCGCAACGACGAGGCGGAGCGCGCCAAGGAAAAGCTCAAGGATCTGTTCAAGTTCTAGAAAGCAAGCTGGGCACTTTTTCTTACTCGGTCAGTGCTCTTCGAGGATGTCGTCCGCGTCCTCGCACTCTGCATCTTCACTGTCGATGAAGCCGTCGAGATCGTTGTCCTCGCCGTCGTTGCACTCCGTGCGGCCCCAGCCTAGCTCATCGTAGAACTCACCGCAGTCCGGGTCCTCGTAGTCGGTCCAGCCGTCGGCGTCGTTGTCGATGGTGTCCTCGCAGGGGCCCAGCTCGGTGAACTCGTCCGTGTCGTAGCCGTCTTCACAGTCCGGATCCGCGGAATCGATGTTGCCGTCCCCGTCGTCGTCGATGCCGTTGTTGCACTGGGTGCCGGAGATGGCGACCTCGGTGGAGCCGGTCTCGAGGCCCGCGCAGCCTGGGTCGTCCATGTCGATCCAGCCATCTCCATCGTTGTCCAGGCCGTCCTCGCAGGGGCCTTCTTCGGCGACACCGCCGGTGGCCGCGCAGCCCGGGTCGTGCACGTCCACGAGCCCGTCGCCGTCGTTGTCCACGTCGTCCTCGCACCAGCCCAGGTAGATGAACTCGAATTCGTCCGTCGCGCCATGTGCGTTGAACAGGGCAATGCGCGCCGTGCCCGGTTCAGCCGCCGGGGCCTCGATGACGATCTGCTCGATGCACTCTTCCTGGGAGCCGTCGAAGGCCTCCGTGCCATCGCACACGTCTAGGCATTCGATGCATGCCTCCGAGTCGGCGATGCACGCGTCGCAGGGATTGCAGCCATCCGTGTCGACGTCCAGCACCTCGGCCGGGATTCCACCCACGTGCACTGCCGTGTCCAGCGTGCCGAAATCCGAGTAACTGCTGTTGAGGAAACGCCCGTAGAGGGTGATCTCGTACCCGCCATCCGTCGTGCCCGCGCTGGGGCTGACCTGGTAGGCCATGGGATCACACAGCTTGCGAGAATAGGACTCCTCATCTTCTTCGCAGGCAGCGAAGAGGACGAGCAGCGAGAGCAGAAACGGGATGGTCCAACGTGTCACGAAACGCAGATATGAACTGCACGGCCGGCCCCGTCAAGGCCAACGTGAGTCATAACCCTCCATCCTGGGATAGAAAATCGCTCGAATCGACCTCGCCTGATTCCTTGGCGTAGGAGGTGGGAGCGGTGTTGGCCCGGAAGGCCACTATCGGTCCAATCTCCTCTTCGCCGATGAGCAGGCCGGTCTCCGAGTCCACCTCGACCATCTCCACGCCCGGGGGGCGCTGGATCTTGGTCTCGGGGTACTTCTCCAGGGCTGCGCGCATGTAGTCGATCCAGATCGGCAGGGCGCAGTCGCCGCCGTACTGGCCGCGGCCCAGGCTGCGGCCGAAATCGTCGAATCCGACCCACACGCCGGTGACCACCTGGGCGTTGTAGCCCATGAACCAGGCGTCGCGATAGTCGTTCGTGGTCCCGGTCTTGCCCTGCAGGGGCACACCCAACACCGTCGCCTTGGTGGCCGTACCGGAGGCCACCACGTCCCGCATCAACCGCACCATCTGGTAGGCGGTGACCTCGTCCATCACGTCTTCGTGCCGGTTGCCGGCGGTGGTCTCCTCGAGGATCTGGCCATCGCGGTCGAGGATCTGACGGATGTAGTACGGCTCCTGCCGGTCGCCGACGGTGGCCAGCACCGAGTAGGCTTCGACCATCTCCTCGATGGTCAGCGAGGCGGCCCCCAGAGCCATGGCCAGGTTGGGTTCCAGCTCGGTCTCGAAGCCGAACCGCTGCACGTAGTCGTACAGGTAGTTGATCCCGATCTCCTGGGCGATCTTCAGCGTGACGATGTTGCGGCTGAGGATCAGGCCCCGTCGCATCGTCGTGTCCCCCAGGAAATCGCCGCCCGCGTTGCCCGGCTTCCAGGGCTCCACGCCGCCACCGATCTTCGGCTTGAAGCCGACGATGGGGCTGTCGACGATGATCGAGGAGGGGGTGTAGGTCAGGGTGTCACCCTTGGGGCCGCACCGCTTGCCGTCCACGTGGCGGTTGCAGTCCAGCGCTGCCGCGTAGACCAGCGGCTTGAAGGTCGAGCCCACCTGGCGCTTGGCCTGGGTGGCCCGGTTGAATTCGCTCTTGAGGTAGTCGTAGCCACCCACCATCGCCAGGATCGCACCGTCGCTGAGGCGCATGCTCAGCATCGCGCCTTCGACCTGCGGTTCCTGGTCCAGCGCCAGCCGTGGGTGGGTGTCCTTGGTGCCCAGGGTCTTGGCCCAGGTCTCATCGGGGTTGACCACCCGGACGGTGATCACGTCGCCCACCTTGTAAGACGAACGCATGGACTCGATCTGGCGCCACCTGACGTGCTGCGTGGTGTCTGGCTTGTAGGCCCACTTGCCGTCCGCGTGGTGCAGGATGCCCCGGATCGAACCCACATCGACCCAGATGTACTTGTCCTTGACCTCCTGCACGACTCCGCGAGTGAGTTCGTACTCCATCAGGGGCGGCAGAGACCCGGCGGGGACGGAGGTGGGTTTCTCCCGGGACGGGTCGTAGTGCAACGATTTGAGGTACCGCTCCAGATCGATGGCTTCCAGCTCGGCAGCGACCTCACCGGCCTCGATGTGGCGGAAGGGTTCGTGCTGCCCCACCCGGTGGTCCACCGCCCGTACGCCGTCCTGCACCGCCTTGTTGGCCGCCAACTGCAGGTCCGCGTCCAGGGTCGTGTAGACGGTCAGGCCGTCCAGGTAGACCGCGTCGTGGCCGTACTGGTCGAGTAGGTATCGGCGGATTTCCTCGACGAAGTAGGGGCCGATGACCAGGTTCTTGTTGTGCTTGCGGTTGAAGACCAGCGTGGTGTCGTACGCCGCGTCCGCCTCGTCTTGAGTGATGAATCCCACGGAGGCCATCTGGTCGAGTGTGTAACGCTGCCGGGCCCTGGCCGAGGAGTAGTTGAGGTTCGGCGAATACCGGGAGGGCGCCTGGGGCAAGCCGGCGATGATGGCGCACTCGGACAGGTTGAGATCCTCGACGTGCTTGTCGAAGTACAGCTGGGCCGCCGCCTCCACGCCATAGGCCCCGTGCCCCAGGAAGATCTGGTTGAGGTACAGGTAGAGGATGTACTCCTTGGAGAAGTTGGCCTCGATGCGGTACGCGAGGATCGCCTCTTTGATCTTGCGGCTGATCTTCTTCTCGCGCGTGAGGAGGAACGAGCGGGCCACCTGCTGGGTGATGGTGGAGGCGCCCTGGCTGAACTCGCCGGCTTCGATATTGCGGATCAGCGCCCGTACGATACCCATGTAGTCGATGCCGTGGTGCTCGAAGAACTGTGCGTCCTCGGCGGCGACAAAGGCGTGGACCATGTCCTCGGGGATCCGGGAGTAGGGCACGACGTAGCGTTGCTTCTCGTAGATCTCACCGAGTAGCTGGCCGTCGGATGCGTAGATCTGGGTGACGACGGGCGGACGATAATCCCGCAACGCCTCGACGGACGGGAGATCTCGCGAGTAATGCCAGATGACGCCCACGAAGGTGCCGACCCCCGCCAGGACCACCAGGACTGCGGCGACTGCGAGCCGCTTGACCCACTTGTTGAACAGGACTCGCCGGACGATGCCCCGTTTGGGTCCCCCGGCCTTGCCCTTGTCCTTCTTGGCGGCGGCCTTGTCCTTCTTGGCGGCGGCCTTGGCCGCCTTCTTGGCCGCTTTCTTGGCCGCCTTCTGGGCGGCCTTCGGGGAGGCCTTCGGTTCGGGCCGGGAGCCACCCTTGCGAGCACTGGTCGATTCGCCGGGGCCGGGTAGCCCACTGGAGCGATCCTTGCCGTCGCCGAGCACGACCAGTGATCTGGGATCCGGCTTGGGCTCGGGCTTCTGGACCGGTGGTTGGGCAGGGGCCTCCGTGGACGGGCCGGGGCCATCGGCGGCGGCCTGCTTGTCCACGGGTTTGGGCGGCGGCGTGGGGGCCGCTGCTCGGACGGTCTTCACGTCGTCCGGATCCTCGGTTGGATGATCCTCGGGGTCCATCGACGGAGGAATGGGCGAGTCAGGTACATCGTGGCCCGGCATACCGGCTGGCTTGGGCTTGGGCTTGGGCTTGGGCTCGGGCTTGGGCTTGGGCTCGGGCTTGGGCTTGGGCTCGGGCTTGGGCTCGGGCGAGGGTTTTGCCGCCGAAGCAGGCCGGGGTGGGGGCTCGGTGGGGGCCTTGGCCGGTTTCTCTTCCGCCTCCAGCCCGGCTCCTTCGGATGCTGTGCGGGATAGCTCGATACCCCGCTTGTCCAGCACCTGGCGCACCGAATCGGGGTAGGTCACCACCAGCACCGTGCCGCAGGTGCATCGGTACTTCTTCCCCTCGGGGGGCAGGGGATCGCTCAGCCGATAGACCTTGCTGCAATTGGGGCAAGCTAGTTTGAGAACCATCGACCTGCCGAGATCATCCGGGTTGCTGGGTTAAGGAGTCCATCTACTCGATGGACCTCTATTTGTCTGGGGTCCCCCGAAAGATCAAGGGATCCGGGTTCAAAGTCAAGCAAGACTCACGGCCACGTCAAACGGACACCCGAAGCGGCGCTTCTCATCCCGGCAAACTTCGGATCTTGCGGCGCTCGTTTCGCAGGAATGCGGGGAACCGTGTGGGGGTTGTGGTGTCATGTAAGAAGGGCGTCGTCGTCGTTGAATCCGAGGACCGCCGCCGTTGACAGCCCCCAGGCCCAAACCGATACTGTGAGTACTAGAGAACGGTTGAAATTACTTTGTTTTTTCAGAAATCATCCGAGTCCTTCCGCGGTCCATCGAGAGTACGCATGAAGCAAGTGATCTTTTCCTTCCTGTTTGTCGTGGGGTTGATCGTCATCGGTTCGGTGACCCTGTTGCCCGAAGAGACATCCGCCCAGGCCGATCCCTGGGACCGGCTGCGCCAGTCTTCGTACAACAAATTCTCCATGCTCAAACCGGCCTACAAGTTCGAGAAACTCGAGCTGCTGGGCACGGTGATGGGCAAGGTCTCCAACGACTACGTGGACGACACCCGAGCGGATCCGGAACGCATGCTGGACGAGTCCCTTAACTACACCTGCCGCGTCGTTCCCGAGGCGATGTTCGGCTACGAACCGGGCGACAAGCAGATCCACGCCACCGTGGGTTCGGTCCAGCGGGACATCCCCGTCGGCCGCCTCAACGGCGTCCGTGATCTGTCGCGGGTGCTGGGGGACGTGGCCGCCATGCTGGAGGACGAGGCCTCCCCCGACACGGAGTTCCCCAAGGTCGAGTACGCCATGATCAACGGCATCCTCTCGACCCTGGATCCCCACAGCGTGTTCATCAACCCCGAAGCCTTCGAGGAGATGACCATCAACAACGAGGGCCAGTTCGGTGGGCTCGGCATCACCATCGGCAATCGGGAGCACGAGGGGCGTAGCCGGTTGACGATCCTCTACCCGCTACCGGGGACACCTGCGGACAGGGCCGACCTGCGCAAGCAGGACCGCATCATCCGCATCGGCCGGGAGTCTACGGTCAACATGCGCCTCGAAGAGGCGGTGAGCCTGCTGCGCGGCGAGCCCAACACGGATGTCACCATCACCATCGAGCGGGACGTGGCGGAGGGGGTCGACACCTTCCAGGTGACCCTGACGCGCAAGGTCATCGAGATCGAGAGCGTCAAGGGGGTCTACCTGGGCGACGGCATCGGTGGGCTACAGATCATCCACTTTTCCCAGGACACCTACGACCGCATGGACGAGCTGATCACCAAGCTGGACCGGGAGGCTCGCAACGACGGGCACGAGCGGCTTGAGGGGCTGGTCATCGACCTGCGGGACAACCCCGGCGGCTACCTGAGCCAGGCCATCGAGGTCAGCGACAAGTTCCTCGACGAGGGCATCATCGTCTCCACCTCCGGCGAGGGCCGGCACCGGGGTGAGTTCCACGAGGCCAACGCCCTGCACACCGAAAAGGACATCAAGCTCGTGGTGGTGATGGACTTCGGTAGTGCCTCGGCGTCGGAGATCTTCGCCGGCGCCATCCAGAACCTGGACCGGGGGGTGGTCGTCGGCACGACCAGCTTCGGCAAGGGGTCCGTGCAGAACCTCTACCCCTTTTACCAGGACCGCTCGGCCCTCAAGCTCACCATCGACAAGTACTTCACCCCGGGCGGCCACTCCATCCAGTCCGTGGGCATCTACCCGGACATCGAGCTGCGGCCGGTGGGGATCCAGGACCGGGACATGTACTTCTACTGGCAGGACGCCATGACCCGCGAACGGGACCTGGACGACCACTTCACCGGCGGTGAAGAGGGGACGACCGCGGACACGGTCTGCCTGTATCTGGATCCGGACAACGACCTGTGGGCCGAGGATGACGGCCGCCGGGACGAGTACGACACCGACCTGTCCCGCTGGAGCGAGGACTTCCAGGTGCAGTTCTCCAAGACGTTGTTGCTCAACACCGACAGTACCGATCGCAAGCAGATGCTGGCCCAATCGGGCGAGGCCATCCAGGCTCTGATCGACGAGGAGGCCGCCCAGCTCGTCGCCGCCCTGGACGAAAAGGGCGTGGACTGGCGGCCGGACCAGGCGAGCGGCACACCCCGGGCCAAGATTTCCCTGCAGGTTGGGGAGAACAACGGCCCGGTGGCCGTGGGCGAGACCACGCCGGTGACCCTCACCGTCGAGAACGTGGGCGATGCCCCGTTCGTGCGCCTGCGGGCCATGGCGGACAGCCGGTTGCTGGGTGGCCGGGAGTTCGTCTTCGGCCGGATCGATCCTGGGGAGACCAAAAACTGGACCGTGGACATGGAGCTGGGGCTTGGCATGGCCTCCCAGACCGACGAGGTCACCTTCGAGTTCTTCGCCGAGGGCTCTCGCGCGCCTGGGAACTTCGTGGGCAAGGTGATGGTCGAGCAGAAGCCGCGGCCACGGTTCGCCTATGCCTATCAGGTGGTGGACGACGGCTCGGGAAGCTCGGCTGGGAACGGGGACGGGCTGGTGCAGGTCGGTGAGAAGATCGACCTGGTGGTGACGGTCAAGAACATCGGCGACGGGCCCACGGGGGATTTCTACATATCGGAGCCGGTCGGGACCAAGACCACCGTAAGGGTGATCGACCCGGGGCTGGAGTCGTCCAAGATCGAAAAGCCCAAGACCATCTTGGACGATCCGGCGGGCGATGGGACCAAGGAACCTGCCGACGAGGAAGCCACGGCCGACGGAGAAGCTGCGGCTGACGAGGACGCCGGGCCACGCCAGGCGGGCTTCATCCGGCTCAAGAACAAATCCGGCGCCGACGTCTTCCTGACCGAGGGCTCGGGCGAATTCTCCCTGGACGTGGGCCAGAGCACCCAGGTGCGTATGCACTTCGACGTGGTGGAACAGCCGGCCTTGGAGTTGCTGACCATGGAGCTCCAGATCGGCGACGAGGATTTCTGGGAGTACTTCATCGACGAGCTGACCTTGCCGGTGTACTTCGCCGTCAACGACATGCCGCCGGTGGACTCGGTCCCGGCCCACGGCAAGAACTACAAGACCCGCGGCCCGGCGGCGGTGTACTCGGGTGCCCTGGACAGCTCGCCGCGCATCGCAACCGCCGAAGGGGGCGTCAAGGCAACGGGCAAGCTGGGCACGATGGTCCGGGTGGAGCTGCCCTGGGGCACCACCGGCTGGATGCGCGCCGAGGATCTCAAGAATGCGCCGGGGTCCGCAGCAGCCGACGCCACCGTAGAACCGTGGGTCGCCCGCTCACCACCGGTGGTGCTGGTGAGCAACAACGTGGGCGGTACGGCCGTGGAGCAGAGCCAGATCGATCTCCAGGGCTCGGTGCGCGACGAGCAATGGCTCAAGGACATGTTCGTCTACGTCAACGGCACCAAGGTCTACTACCACCGCGTGGCTCCGGACGAGAAGACGGGGGGCGAGCAGCAGCAGTCCTTCGACTTCGATCTCTCACTGGACCTCGAAGAAGGGGTCAATACGGTGGAGATCATCGCTCGGGACAACGAGGATCTGCTGGGCTCGATGAGCGTGGGGATCTACCGCGTCAAGGGCCAGGCCACCGCCGCCGCGACCACGGAGTAACTCAGCCCTCCCGGGCCGACGCCTTCTCGATCAGCGCGCGCAGCTCCTGGCGCAACACCCGCACCTCTTCTTGATAGTCGTAGCGATCGGCCTTGGGGCAGCGGGCCGCCTGGTGCTTGCGGAAGGCCAGCTTGGTACACAGGGCGATGAAGTGGTGGTGGGGGATCGTCGGCGGTAGCCAGCCCCTCCAGATGCGTCTCAGCCAGGTCTGCAGGATGGGCACATAGGAGGGGGGAAGGATCCCCTTTTCGGCCTCCTCCTTGAGTTCGCGGCCGATGATCCAGCTCTCGTGGAGCAAACTGACCTGGAATGCCACGAGGAAAAGGACCATTACCGCGGGCAGGCCCACGAAGGCCGCGATCATCGGTGAGGCTTTGCCCGTCATCTCGCCGGCCGTGGCCAGGAAGTTCCACGAGAAGTGCAGGCCCATCGCCATGGCCAGGCCCACAAACGGGATGACCGGTTTGAGTACCCACAGGCGCTGGAACTTGGCCAGGCCCAGGGCTGCGCCGAACATGCCGCTGGCCATGGCGTGCAAGGGCGCCGAGAACACGGTGCGCAGGAACACGGTCATGAGGAACGTCCCCGGGGAACCGGAGATGGCGCTCATCGAGAAGTAGAGGAAGTTCTCGGTCATGGCGAAGCCGAGGCCGGTGGCGGAGCCGTAGACGAAGCCGTCGGTGGCGTTGTCGAACAGGCGGTGCCGTAGCAGCAGCACCAGGATGCAGCCCTTGGTCAGCTCCTCGACGAAGGGGGCCACCAGCACCGGCCCAGCGGCCTCCTTCATGTTGCCCTCGAGCACCAGGGACAGGGAGCTGTCGAGGATGATGGAGAAGACGATCGCCAGTAGCGCCCCGCCAACGGCGCCCCAGAAGAACGTGGCGATGACCATCCACAGCGGCTCACGCTCGTAGCGGTCCAGCCACCATACGATCAAGAGGAATCCGACGATGGGCACGATCGCCACCGCAAGCCCCAGGATCAACATGACGATCTGGCCCATGTTCCGCGTTCTCCCATTGCGGAGGATAGCAGGTCTGGCCGGGGCGGGCGTTGGGGTGTAGGTTTCCGTTCATGGTGGGAATTCCCCGACTGTTCGCCGTCACCGGCCGGCCGATTCTGCACAGCCGAAGCCCGCAGGTCTTTACCGCGGCCTACCGCGCCGGTGGGATGGATGCTACCTACACCCGGCTTGCTGCCGACTCGGCCCCCCACGCGCTGGAGCTGGCTCGAGCGCTTGGGTTGAACGGCCTCAACGTCTCTGCACCGTTCAAGGTCCCTATGTTGACCTGCGTGGAGGCGGGGGACGACACCTCGACAAGCGTTGGGGCGGTCAACGTGGTGCGGTTCGAACCCGACGGCCGCGCCACTGGATTCAACACGGATCCGGCGGGCGTTTCCGCCATGCTGGACGGCGTAGGTACCGGGGTCGAAGGCCGCCGCGCGGTGGTCCTTGGCGCTGGCGGTGCCGCCCGGGCTGCCGTGTCCACCCTGGTACAACGCGGCGCTGCTGACGTGGTCATCGTCAATCGTGCCAGCGGGCGCGGACGGCAGGCGGCGGCCGAGCTAGCCTGCCGGCACGAGCCGTGGGACCGGGCAGAAGACGCGCTGGATGCGGCCCATCTCATCGTCTCTTGTTTGCCGCTGGGGGTCGTCCATCCCGGGGTCGCGCCCCGAAACAGCTCGGCGGTGGTCTTTGACGCAAACTACGTCCCCGGCCGGATCCTGGAGGGAGCCCACGGCGGTGGCGCCTGGCTGCTGGGCCAGGCCGAGGAGGGCTTCGCCCGCCTCACCGGCCAGCCGGTAGATCCACCAGCCATGTTTCGGACGATGGCCGCCGGTGACGGACCACCACCCGGCCACCGCATCGCCCTGGCAGGCATGATGGGCACGGGCAAGAGTGCCGTAGGCCGGGCCCTCGCACAGCAGCTGGGCGCGCCCTTGCTGGACGTGGACGATCTGGTCGAAGAGGCCGCCGGTACCTCCATCAAGACCCTCTTCGCCACCCGCGGGGAGGCCGAGTTCCGCTCCCAGGAGAGCGCTGCCCTGGACCGGGCACTCCAGGCCGAGACCGCCGTCATCGCTCTGGGTGGTGGCGCCCTGGAATCCGCCGCCAATCGAGCTGCCGTCCGGGGCCGCTGCCGGGTGATCTGGCTGTGGGCCGACGCCCGGACCTGCGCCTCGCGCATCTCCGGAGATTCTCGCCCGCTGCTGCAGGTGGATGATCCGCTGGCCGCGCTGGAGGAGTTGCTGGTCAGGCGTCGCCCACGGTACGCGGCCGCTGCGGATTTGATTGTCGACGCCAGGGAGGGGACGCCGGAGCAGATTGCTTCGCGGATTTTGGAGGAGCTCGGTTAGACGGGGTCGGGTTGTGGAAGGGGAGCGCGTGAATCGCTCGGGAGGGACGTCGCAGGCGGGCGGCCGCCCCGGAGCATCCCCGCGACGAGGAAACAACCTACGAGGACACCGTGTAAATATTAAACCTTAACAACCGGCACCTTCTTTCTTCTTTCCCACCTTCTTTCCCAGCGCAGCGAGCGAAGCAACGCGAGCTTTCCGCGGGCCGCAGGCCCGAGTGGTCCGGCATATCGGCGGCGGGTCTGGGTGGGCGGGCCCATCACCACCCCTATAGTGAATTTTTTCTTCTGATCACCACGAATCAGCTGTCAGGAGTCCTTCGGGGATCAACCAAGGCCGGATGGCGGGGAAACCACCGACCACCGCGACTCGGTTCAACACCCAGCACGACCCTGGTAACTGGCGCCTCGACCATCGAGGTTGGGCTACGACTCTATTCAGGAGCGGGCACGGGCACGGAAGGTCATCAGGGCTATGAGAACGAGGAGGGGGAGGGGAGCCGTGGGGAGAGACCCCGAGCTCTGGCAGGCGCAGCCGCCGTCGTCGTCATCGTCCGCGCTGTCGTCGTCGTCCGCTGGCTCCTCGTACAGGGCGTCGAGGATCCCCACCGGGTTGAGCTCGCCGTACCCGTACACCTGGTGGTGCCCATCCTCGTCGTGGGTCACCTGGGCCGACTCCAGGGCCGTGTCCACGAACAGCTCCCGAACCTCCTCGGAGGTCAGCTCCGGGGCGTAGGACAGGACCCAGCCCGCAACCCCGGAGACCACCGGCGCTGCAGCGGAAGTGCCCCCGAAGGTCTCGGTGTAGCCACCCTCGTAGCTCGTCGTCACCGTGGCCGACGGGGCCGCGACGTCCACCGCATCCCCGGAGTTGGTGTACGCGGTGGGAAGGCCGTAGCGGTCGGTGGCGCTGATGCACAGCACCTCGGGCATGGCCTCCATCTCGTCGTTCTCGATGACCCGGTCATCGTTCCCCGCGGCAAACACCACGACGGCCCCCAACCCATCCCGGGTCTCGGCGTCCGCTCGGCGGATGACCTCCGCCAGTGTGGAGGGCACCGGGATGCTCTCCACATACCCCCACGAGTTGTTGATGACCGCCGCGTCGTTGTCGATGGCGTGTTCGAACGCGGCGATGTCTCGCGACGTGGCCCCCATGCCTTCACCCAACATCTTGATGGGGATCAACGTGCACTCGGGGCAGAACCCCACGATCCCCTCACCGTTGTTGGCCCGGGCGCCGACGATGCCGGCCACCGCCGTGCCGTGTTCATCGCAGATGTCGGTGTCCGAGTCATAGCAGTCCTCACCGGGATTGGGCGACGGATCCTCGTCGTCATCGAAGGCGTCGTACGGGGCCATGAAAGCGTCGGCCAGATCCGGGTGGCTCAGCTCGATAGCCGAGTCGATGACCGCCACACGGGTGTCGGCCGATCCCAGGCTCTGCTCGTACAGCAGCTCCATCTCCAGCAGCTCCATGTACCACTGGCCGTCGTAACGCGGATCGTCGAACTCCACCGACGCCGAGCGGTGCTCCAGCAGCAAGTCGGGGAGGGCCGTGACGACCGCCGGGTGCTCCACCCAGCGCATGGCCACGTCCAGCCCGTTCTCCCCGCTCCGGGCCGGGACCAGCCAGGATCGCTCCGATCGGCCGAGGGGCCGCCCGGCGGCGGCCAACTCCTGTGGCACAGCCGTATCGCCGCGCAGCATCACCACCGCCGCCGGCATGGCGTCCACCTCGACGGGCCGCGGCGATTCAAAAAACAACCGCACTGCTCCCGGCGCCAGGTCGCCGCGCTGCTCCAGCACGATCGGTGGTGCCTTGGGATCGAGGCGCAGGGTCTGGGCTTCTGCAGCTGCCGAGAAAGCCAGGAGGGTGGTCAGGACACAAATGGCTCGATGAATCACTTAGATTGGTCTCCAATACCCATGAATACTGCGTTCGTCACGGGGAGTCACATTGGTACTTTGCATGCTAGCCATGCACCGATTCTATACATCGAATCCTGGGTCTAGTGGCTCTAGATATGGTAGCTTTCGACCTTCTCGGCAACGTCTAACCCATTTTCACGGAGTTGGCATGAACAAGCTTCACCTCCTCTTTCTGATCGCTGGCCTGGCCCTGCTCGGCTGCCCGACCAACGACGACGACGACGACGACGACACCGCTGGCGACGACGACGACACGGCAGACGATGACGACACCGGGGGGAGCGGCATCTGCGACGAACCCAAGGACGCCGAGTGCGTCGACGAGATGATCCTCGACCTTTCCCTCCACGACGACATGACCAGCGACGGCGACGTGGACACCACCAGCGACGGCGACGATTTTGTCACCACCGTGGATGCCTCGGCCCACGGCATGAACGAGGCCCCCAACTATCCTTGGGTCTACATCCGCTTCGACGAAGACGGCGCTACCAAGGTCGAGATCGACGACGAGACGGCCCTGGAGACGCTGGACTGGGACATCGCCGCCCGCCGCTTCATCCTGCGGCTCAACGGTGGCGACAATTCCCCCGGCTGTGTGGCCGCGTCGCCCTTCATGGAGATGGAGTACGCGGACATCACCGAGGCTCCCGAAGGCACCAATTACTACGAGGACGCCTACTACACCTCCGACTGCACCATCATCAACGACAGCTCGGGCCTGGAGGGCAGCCCCCAGGTGGCCCTGGCGCCCTGGTGGTCCTACCAGGACTGCGTACAGACCACGATGGTGCCGTTCATCATCCGTCTGGACGACGGCCGGCTGGTCAAGTTCGTGGTGGAGGCCTACTACGAGAGCGGCCAGGAGGAGTGCAACTCCGGTGGCGGCATGGGCTCGGGCAGCGGCAGCGGAATGTACACCTGGCGCTGGAGCTTCCTGGACTAGCAACGGAGTGAATCCATGAAACCTTCCCTCATGACCGCTCTGCCCGCGCTGCTCGCCGGCGCGACGCTGGCGTGGCCCACCGCTGCGCTGGCCGTTCGCCCGACCTCGGGCGGTACCTTCCACTTCGAGGCCGACGACGTCGTCGAGTCCTGGGACGAACCCACCGGGCTGGTGCGCGTGCACTACAGCGTGGACGGGCCCAGCCAGACCCGCATGGACGACGACGACGGCGACGGTATCCCCGACTTCGCCCAGGACATCGCCACCACCACGGCGGCGGTCCTGGACATGTACGCCGATCTGGGGCTGCGCTACCCGATCACCGAGGAGGAGATGGGGCTGAGCGAACTCGGGGGCAGTTACGCCTACGACGTCTACCTGCTGGAGTTCGACCACATGGGCGACGGCGCCTTTGGCGTGGACTCCTGCAGCAGCGCCCCGGACATCTGCTCCGGCTTCCTGATGATCGAAAACGACTTCTCCGGCTACGGCTACGGAAACCTGGACACGGCGGTGGACGTCCTGACGAGCCACGAGCTGTTCCACGGCGTGCAGTACGCCTACGACAGCAACCAGTCCGTGTGGTTCACCGAGGGCACGGCCACCTGGGGCGAGCGCCAGTGGGACGAGGACTCCTACGACTTCATGGGCTTCGCCGACGAGTACCTGGAGGACACGGGGCGTTCCCTGGACAGCCCGCCCACCGGGCCCGTACCGGCCTGGGCCTATGGCACCTGCCTGTGGTGGGACTTCCTCACCCTGCGTCACGACCCGGAGATGATGGCCGAGCTGCAGCTCGCCACCGAGACGATGGGCGAGCCGGTGGACACGCTGGTGGAGATGGAGCAGGTGATCCTGGACTACGGCGACACCCTCGAGGAGGCCTGGTTCCAGTTCACCATCTGGAACCTGGCCACCGGCTACCGCGCCGGAGCCACCGAGAGTTATCCCTACGCCAACCGCCTGCGCAGCGTGGACGCGGAAGACGTGGACGACTCCATCGACGACGACAACCGGTTCTACCCGCTGGCCGCCACCTACTATCGCCTGGAGCACGACGGCGGGCCCATCTGGTTTGGCATCGAAGAGGACGCCCCCGGCCTGTACTTCGCTCTGCTGCCCGTGGCCGGCGGTGAGGACGACGGCCCGGTGGAGGACCCGGTGGACACCTGGATCGGCGAAGAGGCCATCTCCTGGGCCCTGGCCGACGGCCAGGATTTCCCCGCCGGCGGCTACTGGCTGGTGGGCAGCCAGGCCGGGCTCGGCGACAACTCGATCAAGGTCCGCATCTGCCTGGGCTCGGAGGAGACGGCCGCCGAGTGTGCCGCCCCCGCCGCCGGGGACGATGATGACGACGACTCGGCCGACGACGACGATGACGACGATGAAGGCTGCTCGTGCAGCAGCGCCGGCAACGGCCGCTACGGATCCCTGGGATTACTCCTGTTGCTGGGCCTGCTGGGCCAACGTCGCCGCGCCTGATTGGTCGTTAATCGCAGCAGGGCCAGCCACAGCATACCGATCAGAAAAACTGGTGCGCGTGATCTCCCCGCCGCGTCGCACTGGCACAAAATGCCCTGGGAATGCTCGGCTTCCGGGTTCGCGCTGTCGTCGCCCACAGCGCAGTCACTGTCATGCTCGTCGGGCGCGCCGTCGCAATTGTCGTCGATGCCATTGGCGCAGTTTTCTTCGGCGCCAGGGTAGATGGCTGCGTTGAGATCGTCACAGTCCGTTCCGCCTACCTCGATCCCATCGAAGCCATCCATGTCGATATCTGTGAGGTCGAACCCATCGCAGTCCTGATCGATAGCGTCGTAGGGCACCTCGGTAGCACCCGGATAAACACTGTTATCGTAGTCGTTGCAATCAGGCTCCATGCCGCAGGTGGTGTGGCCATCGTGGTCGTAGTCGAACCCTTCGTCGACGATGCCATCGCAGTTGTTGTCCACCTCGTCGCAGATCTCGACGCAGCCGTGGTATACGTCGGACCGACTATCGTCGCAGTCCCCGTCGCAGCTGCTGAACCCGTCCATGTCCATGTCTGCGGGCGTTAGGGATGGATCGTTGTCATTGCAGTCCCCGTCACATTCTGTGTACCCATCCCCATCCAGATCACTTTCCTCACAGATTTCCAATGCCCATCCCCAATTCACGGCGTTGGCCAGCACCGTACCGGCATCTTGGCCGTTCCCCCAGCCATGCTCCCAAGTCTGGCCAGTGGCGATGAGCACGCCGCTGCCACGGTACAGCAGATAGAGGATGGGATTGAAGTTTTCCGGATGGGTGACCAGTACCTCGGCGTCCACCGGCAGATCGGTCCAGTAGTTGTGATTGGCCGACTGTCCATAGATAGGATCGGTGACATTTGCCAGGAGTGGATGTGTTGGGTCTTCCACGTTGTTATTTGCATTTCCACCAGTGTTGTTCTCACCACCGAACAGGGCGATGGGGTACGGGAATTCGTCTCCTCGGGTGCAGCCGGACCAGATCAGGATACCCCCTTGTTCCACGTAGTCCTCGAACTCGGTGACTAATCCGTTGAGTGTGGTGTAGGACGTGTTTCCTTGCACCGAACTTGTAATTACCATGTGGTACTGATCGAGCGGAGTTGTGGCCACTGATGCGGAATCGATCTGGGCGTAGGGAACGCCCGTGTTGGCTAGCTCCGACTGCCAGGCCGTGAAATCCCAGGGAAGAGTATCCTGAATCAGGAGTGCCTCCTGGGCTGAGGCCGACTCCTGGAAGCAAAATACTGCCAGTGCTAGGACGATCCATCGAAACCGTTGAATGGTAGGCATCATGTGTTCCTCTCGCACCTATCTCCAAAAACGTACTCAGAACTGTCATGGAAACAGAGGCCCAATTCGTTCCCATCCAGAGCATGAATTTCGCTGGATCCCGTCACACTGCCGGGCCCCTGAAGCCCGCATCGGCAAACCAGGTCGAGTGCGGCTGACAACGATGACGGAGATTGCCCGTGTGACACCGACGACAACGGGTGCCAAGGATCGCGGAGGCGAATCGGATCGATGAATTTGCCGGATCTAAGTGGGCGCTGCCGTCCTTCTTGGGCGACGGAGCCGTCTAAAAACCAACCAAATTAACCCGACCACAAGCCCCGGGACACGGGGTTCCCCCACCGCGTTGCACTGGCAGATGATGCCCGGGGTGTAATCGCCGTCGTAGCCGGCGCTGTCGTCGTCTCCCCCCTCGGCGCAGTCGTCGTCGTAATCGTCCGGGGCCCCGTGGCAGTCATCGTCGAGGCCGGTGTCACAGATCTCGGGGGCGTCAGGGTAGATGGCCGCGTTCTGATCGTCGCAGTCCGTACCTCCCGCCTCGGCGGCGTCGAAGCCGTCCATGTCGATGTCGGTGAGATCGTAGCCGTCGCAGTCCTGATCGATATGGTCGTAGGGCACCTCGGTGGCCCCCGGGTGGATGCCCGCGTTGTAGTCGTCGCAGTCCACCTCGGCGCCGCAGGTGGTGTACCCGTCGTAGTCGTAGTCGAACCCCTCGTCGATGGTGCCGTCGCAGTTGTTGTCGTAGTCGTCGCAGATCTCGTCGCAGCCGGGGTACACGTTGGCCCGGCCGTCGTCGCAGTCCCCGTCGCAGCTGCTGAAGCCGTCCATGTCCACGTCGGCGGGGGTCAGGGAGGGATCGTTGTCGTTGCAGTCGCCATCACAGTCCGTGTAGCCGTCCCCGTCCAGATCGACGTCATCACAGAGCTCCACGGTCCAGCCCCAGTACACGGCGTTGGCCAGCACCGTGCCGGCGCCGTACCCGTTGCCCCAACCGTGCTCCCAGGTGTGGGTCGAGGCGATGACCAGGCCGTTGCCACGGTACAGCACGTACAGGATGGGATTGGCGTTGCTGCTGTGGGTGACGAGGATCTCGGCGTCCACCGGCAGATCGGTCCAGTAGTTATGGCTGGCGGACGATCCGTAGATGGGATCGACGACGTTGAGCAGCAACGGGTGGGCGGGGTCCATCACGACGTTGTTGCTGTCTGCGCCGTAGTTGTTGGTGCCGCCGAAGGGAGCTTCGGGGTAAGGCGAGTCGCTGCTTTGGGTGCAGCCGGACCAGATGAGGATGCCGCCCTGGGTCACGTAGTCCTCGAACTCGGTGATCAGCCCGTTGAGCGTGGTGTTGGACGAGGAGCCCTGGACGCTGCTGGTGATCACCAGGTCGTACAGCTCGAGCTGAGTGGTGGACACCGAGGCGTTCCCGATTTGGGTATAGGGCACCGCCGCCGTCGCGAGCTCGGATTGCCAGGCGGTGTACCCCCAGGGGTTGGAATCCTGGATCAACAGCGCTTCCTGGGCCGCTGCTGGCGTGGCGATCAGACAGAGCGCCAACGCCGGGCCAAACCATCGTGCCGGTAGTTTTTTTGTCATTTTTGGCTCCCTGACACCAGGTTCATATTAATGGACGAACCGGTGCAACGGAACCAAGAGGTGACTAAGGGTGGGCCGCTACCTCCGCAGGCGCCGCAGCGCCACGACCAGCAGCAGGGCCATAACCGCCGGTACACGGGACCCGCCCGTACTGTCGCAGAAGCAGATGACGCCCGGGTTGTAGTCGTCGTCCGAGCTGTCGTCGTCGCCGGCCCCGCAGTCCTCGTCGTGTTCGTCCGGGACCTCGTTGCAGTTGTCGTCGATGCCGTTGTCGCAGATCTCATCGGCGTCCGGGTTGATGTCCGGATTCTGGTCGTCGCAATCCGCGCCGTAGAGGCCGCCATCGAATCCGTCGCCGTCGATGTCG
>CAZDDH010000119.1:0-25388 GCA_964504165.1 uncultured Rickettsiales bacterium
CAACGGCGTCGCGGATCTACGCCGTCAATGTGTGGCGGGTCGGACGGTTACTCATGAACAGCTTCAAGTATTTGTATCTCTCCTCTTTCTTCTCCTTCTCCTTCTCGAATTCCTCCCCGGCCTTCTTGACCCGCTTGGCGACGCGTTTCTCACCCTTTGACGCCATATAGAGGAGGTCCGCTGCCGCCTCGAACGGGTTCTTTTCGTTCTTGAGTGGCGAGCCCGAGGGCAGGGAAATGCCAAGGTGGTCTAGAGCCTCCTCGGTCGACAATTGTTCCTCTTCGAGTGTCTGAGTATCGGCTTCCTCAGTCTTCTCCGAAGATTCGGTCTCCTTCCTGACCACCTCCTTGCCGTCTCCAGTCTGCGCCTGGTCGTCCTTTTTCATCTGGATCGGGCTGCCAAGCGGATCCCGAAGGGGGTCGACCAGGGGGGTGCTGCGTGCGGTCGACTGGTCGTCTTTTTTCATCTGGGTTGGGCTGCCAAGCGGATCCTGAAGGGGGTCGACCAGAGGGTCGATGCGTGCCATGGACTGGGATGGTGTGGGCGAAGACGAACGGATGCTCTGCTGAGTCGTCTTTGGAAATACCGATACATCGTCAGGCATGTTTCGAATCAACGACAGCCGATTGTTGAGATGGATATTACGATATCCGTCTGGCAGTTGCGCGTCCCGAGAATTCCATCCGTACTCCGTGAAAAATGCGAGAAGAGGGAGGAGATAGAGTGCCCGATAGAGTGCCCGGAGCTTGACGATTTATCATTTATGGCCCCGTCAGTACTGGGGATCGATCCAACGGCCATGATGGATTCCCAGTGCAATTTGTTCCGCATTGACGAGGAAACGGGCTCACCTCCCGCGAATCGCCAGATGTGAGCGCACTTCGTGGGTTCGGGGGGGGGCGTCCCGGGATTTTTTGGGCGGCGACCACAAAGAGGGAACCTTCGAGCGGTGTGACGCCATGTCTTCTTCGAGGGCACAACGGATTGCACGGCTATCGCCGCCGGCATACGATCTCGAAAGAGGCCAATCATGCGTCTGCTTCCAATGCTCCCAATGCTCCTAATTCCCGTCCTACTGCTGGGTTGTCCAGAATTCGTCGATGCAATCGGCGACGACGATGATGATGCTTCGTACGACGACGATGACGACGACATGACCGCCGACGATGACGACGACACAGCCGACGACGACGACGCGGCCGACGACGACGCAGCCGACGACGACGACGCGGCCGATGACGACGACGCGGCCGATGACGACGATACGACCGATCCCTGTGCCCCCCAGGACGCCGCACCGGGCCCCGACAACTGCGATGGTGGTGGTGTCGGCTACCGCTGGACCGGCGAAGATTGTGTCTACCAAGGAGATCTGTGCAACTGCGTCGGCACGGACTGCGGGAACCTCTTCGATACGCCAGCGGAATGTCTGGCGGCGTACGCACAGTGCCTCTGACCCGAGTGCCCCCAATTGAGGGCACGTAGTCGTCGCACTAGTAAATCCGGAACCCGATCCCCCCACCCACGACCAAGGCGTTGGGCGCCGTGGCAAAGATCCGCCCGCCGACGTCGAAGGAGAGGATCAGCGCGAAATGCTTGGCGAACAGGAAGTCGAGCCCGGCGCTGGCGTTGAGATCCAGACCGGGGGAGAAGCCGCTGGACTCCTCGTTGGTGTCCCCGGATTGTGAGGCGCCGCCGACGGCCGCACCCGCGCCCAGCGCGACGAAGAAGATCTCGGTGGGGAACAGGGTGAAGCGGGGGCCCAGCGCCGCGTAAAACCCATAGTCCTGGTCGCCGCCGAAATAGAGGCCCGAGTCCAACATCGCGCCGATGGTGAGCCGCCGGTTGACGCCTCCTCCGAACTGCAGGCGGGTCATACTGTTGCCGGCCGGGGTCTGCTCCACGACCGCTAGACCGGCACTCATCCCCAGCCCAAAGTAGAACCCTTTGCGTTCTTCGGGGTCGGCCAGGGCGGCGGCGGTTCCGGGCATGGCCAGGGCGGCCAGCAGCATCAAGCAGGGGATCGTGACGGTTCGGGGTCGTGTGTTTCTCATGGGTATCCTCTTCAGCATGATCGGCCTGATCAATCGCAGGGTTCGCCGGAATCGTAGGAGCAGCCATTGAGGGCGCACTGGGTCTGGCATTCCGACTCGCAGTTCATCAGCTCGGAGCTGCTGACATCGATCTCCGCCCAGCAGTCGTCGTCCTCGCAGGTGCACGAACAGCAGTTGGACACGTTGCAGCCGGGGAGTGCGACCAGCGCGGTCAGCGCTACGGCAGCCACTATTAAGCCCAGCAGGGAAAGGGTTGGATGGTCCTGATGGCGCATGGGTTGGCCTCCGTTGTCTGTGTTGTCGGTCAAGTACGCCAAGGTTAGCAGCGGTGCATGGTAGCGCGGTTGCAACCCGGTTTCATCCCCCCCATGGGCCGGCATCCGATCCGCAGGATATGGGTTCGAGCATTGCACAGGAGTACGGCTGCATCGCTATCATAGGCGCACCATGACCCCCACCGAGATTCGCGCCGATCTGATCCTGCTCCACGCTCCCAGCGTGTTCGACTTCCGGGAGCGCCGGGACGTGCTGTTCCCGTACGTGGCCAGCGACAGCGTGGCCGTATCGCCGGTCTTCGAGATCTACCCGCTGGGGTTCCGCTCCCTCGAGCACTATCTGACGCGGCGGGGCCACAGCGTGCGCATCATCAACCTCGCCGCCCTGATGCTCCAGGACCGCAACCTGGACGTGCCGGCGTTCCTCCGCACGTTGAAGGCCCGCGTCTTCGGTATCGACCTGCACTGGGTGATCCACGCCCACGGATCCCTGGCCCTGGCCAAGCTGCTCAAACAGCTGCACCCGGATACGCCGGTGATGTTCGGCGGCATCTCGTCCACCTACTACGCCGACGAGCTCATCGAGATGCCCCAGGTGGACATGGTGCTGCGGGGCCACGACACCCACGCGCCGGCGGACCTGCTGCTGCAGTCCTTGAAGGCGGGTTCGGACCTGCGCGGCGTGCCCAACCTCCTGTTCAAGGACGACCGCGGCCACAGCAAGCGCAACGCCTTCGATCACGTCCCCGCGGCCTTCGGCGAGGACACTGCGGCGGACTGGTCCGGCTTCCTACAGGCGCGGCCGGACACCAATCCGGCGCTGATGGTCTTACCCAGCGCCGGCTGCAAGCACGACTGCGGCTGGTGCGGCGGCTCCCGTGGTGCCGCCCGCCGGATCTTCCGGTCCGAGCGCGGCGTGATCCCCAGGGATCCGGCCGCAATCGAGGCGGAGATGGCCTCCATGGCCGGGTTCCCGGCGGCCCAGCGGGCGAGCATCTACACGCTCAATGCCTACAACTTCGGCCGCGAGGGCATGGACGCCTACCTGCGGGGCATCGCCGCCGCGGGCATCCCGCAGGTGAGCTACGAGCAGTTCCAGCTCACCCCGCCGGACCTGCTGCAGCGCATGGTCGCCGCCGCGGCCACGAGCATCAACCTCTCCCCCGAGTCCCACGACCCCGAGATCGGGCGCCTGGCCGGCCGCGGGGTCTACTCGAACGGCGAGATGGAGGACTGGATCGGGGAGGCGCTGAAGATCGGCGTCAAGCACGTCTACGTCTGGTACTTCATCGGCATGCCCGGGCAGTCCCGGGAGTCGGTGTTCGACACGGTCCGGTACTGCGGGGAGCTGCTGGAAAAGTTCCCGTCGGGGGACGTCACGCCGCTGCTGACCCCGATGGTGCCGTTCCTCGACCCCGGCTCCCGCTTCTTCGAGCACCCGCGGGAGGCCGGCTACAACGTCTACTTCCGCACCCTGGAAGAACACCGCCAGGCCCTGGTCAACCCGTCGTGGGTCCAGCGCCTCAACTACGACACGGATCACCTGCCCCGCCGGGAGCTGGCCGAGGTGTCCTACGACGGCACCCGGGCGATGCTGGAGATGCGGCGGGACGTGCGGGCCCTGGGCCGGGGCATCGCCAACGAGTGCCTGGGGCGCCTGGAGCGCGAGCGGGAGCTGGTCTTCGAGGTCACCGAGACCTACGAGAGCCAGGGCCGCGGGGCCGTGGTGGCGAAGCACGGCGACGCCATCGCCGCCCATAACATCGAGGCCCTGTACCAGGGCGTGGCGGACCAGGTGTTCCCCATCCCCAGGACGCTGGATCACCGCTGGTTCGACGAGTTCGAGATTCCCCGGGGTTCCTGAATAGCGACTACTTGCGGCCGGCGCAGTGCAGCCAGTTGCGGCGCACGGTATCGATACCCATCTTGTCGAAGGTGGTGTGCACCGCCTCGATGAGGGCGTCGCTGCCGGTCTGCAGGTCCATCTCGGGGCAGAAGGCGCCCTGGATGAAGACCGAGTAGCGGCTCAGCGCGGCCCAGTCATCGGCAGTCCAGTCCAGCTTCAACTCTTCGATCACCAGGTCCTGGAAGCCCGCCTTTTGCAGCAGGTCACCGTGCTGCTCGGGGGTGAGCGTCTCCATGGCGACCGGCGGGATGTCCGGGGGGGTCCAGGACACGCCCCGGGCCTTGAGCACCTGCCGGGCCTCCATCAGCCAGGCCGTGTAGAACAGCCGGGTGTCCGGGTCGATGGCGCCGTCGTAGAACAGGGTGTTGGCCCCCACCATGCCGCCGGGCCGCACCAGGCCGTAGACCCCATCGAACACGGGCCCCCGTTCGACGCGCGGGATCTGGTGCAGCACGTTGCACAGGATCACGGCGTCGGCCGAATCGAAGTAGTCGGCCGCCTCCTGGGCCCGGCCCTGGAAGGTGGTCACCCGCGGGTCGTCGATGCGGTCCCGCAGGATGCCCAGCTCCCACTCAGAGGGGTCGATGGCGATGACGCGCAGCTCCGGCGCGTCGGGGTAACGCTCCAGCACGGTGGACGTGAAGATCCCCGAGCCGCAGCCCAGGTCGACCACCGTGGACTCCGGCCCTACGCCGCAGCGGTCCAGCAGCCAGCGCGGGCACGGCGCGTACATGGGCCGCTGGGCCATGTAGTCGAACTCGAATCCGCGGTGGAACACCGCCCCGTCCTGCAGATCGTCGGCCATGATTGCTCCTACTTCAGATACCCATGATCCACCGTGAGATGAACACCCGTTGCACGTCCGATGTCCCGGAGTAGATCAGGCTGCCCACCGAGTCCCGCAGCACCCGCTCCACGTCGTATTCGGTCATGAAGCCGTAGCCGCCGAGGACGCGCACCGTGTCCAGCGCCTGGGTCAGCAGCGACTCGCTGACGAACAGCTTGGTGATGCACGCATCCAGCGCCACGTCCCGGGAGCGGTCCAGCTTCCACGCGGCGTGGTAGGTGAGCAGCCGGGCCGCTTCCAGCTGGACCTTCATGTCGGCGATGCGGTGAGAGATGGCCTGGTTCTCACCGATGGGCTTGCCCCCCACCGTGCGCTCCCGGGCGTAGTCGATGGCCCGCTCCAGCAGCCGCTCCATCACCCCCACGTGGCAGGCCACCAGCAGGATGCGTTCCCAGGCCATGGACTCGCTGAAGATCAGGCCGCCGGCGCCCACCGGCCCCAGCACCGCCTCCGGCCCCACCCGCACGTCGTCCAGCACCAGCTCCCCGATCGGGCAGCTGCGCAGCCCCATCGTGTCGAAGGACTGGCCGGCAGAAAAGCCCCCGTCCCCCCGCTCGACGATGAAGCCCGTGATGCCGCCAGCGTACCCACGGTCCGGGTCGGTGGCGGCGTACATCACCGTCACGTCCGCCACCGGCGCATTGGTGATCAGCGTCTTGCGGGCGTTGATGACGTAGCCGTCCCCGTCCGGCACGGCCCGGGCGGCCATGTCGAAGGGATCGGACCCGGCGCTGTCCTCGGTCATGCCCACGGCGGCGATGCGCTTGCCGCAGCACAGATCCGGCAGGTACTGCCGCTGCTGCTCCTCGCTGCCGTACTTCCAGATGGGCACCACGGAGGCGAGCATGTGGGCGCAGATGCTCATCACCAGCCCGGCGTCGTGGCAGCCGTAGCCCAGCGCCTCCAGCGCCACCGCCGCCGACAGGGGATCCAGCCCCTGGCCACCCAGCTCGGTTGGGATGACCATGCCCTGCAATCCTTGTTCTCCGCAGCGGTCCCACAGATCTCGCGCGAACTGCTGGTCCCGATCCCGGTCCTGGGCGCCTGCCGATAGCTCCTGCGCCGCGAACTTGCGGATCATGTCCCGCAGGGCGCGGTGCTCCTCGGTCAAAGCGAAATCGGTCATGCCAGGCCCTCCAGCGTGCGGTAGTCGATCTTGTCCGTCGAGGTGCGTGGCAGCCCCTCGAGGACCACGAAGCGGTCCGGGATCATGTAGGAGGGCAGGTTCCTGGCGCTGTAGGTCTTGAAGGCCACCAGGGAGGGTTTCTCCCCGTCGTCGATGGTCATGTAGGCCCGGATCTCCACCCCCTGGTCCGGGTGAGGGGCGCTGACCACCGCCGCCTCGGTGACCCGTTCGTGGCTGCCCAGCACCGCCTCGATCTCCCCCAGCTCGATGCGGTACCCCTGCCGTTTGACCATCCGATCCCGCCGCCCCAGGAACTGGTAGTTGCCGTCGTCCACGAGCTGCACCAGGTCCCCCGTGCGGTACCAGCGTGCCCCATCCGCGTCCGTCAGGAACGCCGCCTCGGTGAGCTCCGGCTGGCCCCAGTAGCCCGCCATCACCGTGCCGCCGCGGATGCACAACTCGCCGTCCACCACCAGCGCTTGGTCGTTCTCGCAGCAGATGCCGATGGGGAAGGGCTCGACCCGCTCCTCGTCCCAGCGGTCCGGCACCTCGTAGTACGTGCAGACATTAGTCTCGGTGGGCCCGTAGAGGTTGGCGTAGGCCGGGGCCGGCCAGATCTGCTTGAGCTCCCGCAGCTGGTTGGCCGCGAACACCTCACCGGCGTACAGCACCAGCCGCAGGGCCGGATAGCTGTGGCGCTCCATGCGCCCGTAGGCCATCAGCATGCGCAGCGTGGACGGCGTCGAGTACCACACCGAGATCCGACGCTCTGCGATGGCCTGGGCCAGCCCGGCGGGGAACCGCCCCAGCCCTTCGTCGAACAGCACCAGCGTCGCCCCGTGCCCCAGCGGCACGAACAGGTCGAAGATGGACAGGTCGAAGGTGAACGGGGCGTGGGAGGCGAACACGTCGTCGGCGGTGGGCGCGAAACGCTCCGCCGCCCAGTCCACGAAGCTCAGGGCGCTGGCATGGGTGTGGGCCACCCCCTTGGGCTCCCCCGTGCTGCCGGATGTGAACAGGATGTAGGACAGCTGCGGATCCCCGCCGTCCCCGCGTTGCAACAGATCGATCTGGATCGGCCCGCCCCGTTCGGCCACGGTCAACAGCGCGGCCGCGCCGCTGCTGGCTGCGATGCGGTCGTTGCGCGCCGCCGGCGCGTCGGCTGCCTGGGGCACGTAGGCCGCCCCCGCCTTGAGCACCCCGAAGATGCCGATGACCGCGCCGATGGACTTGGCGATGCGTACCACCACCCGGTCCCCCGGGCGGATCCCCACGGCGATCAAGCGCTGGGCCAGCCCGTCCGCCTCCCGGTCCAGTGTGCCGTAGGTGATGGACCCGGCTGCGTGATCCTCGGGGAGCCCGGCGTCCTGCACCGCGATGCGATCCGGAAAGCGCTCGGCGCTACGGCGCAGCAGCTCCTCGAGGCGGCCCGTGGTCACCGGGCGCCGCCCTTGGAGACCACCGTATTGACGATGTCGTTGACCGTGTCCAGCGGCCCGCCGATGACCTCGTGGGCCTCGATGGCGATGTGGTAGGTGTCCTCGAGGAACGTCACCAGCTTGATGTTGTCGATGGAGGTCAGGATCCCGTCCCGCGTCAGGCGGGTATCGTCGGCCAGGGTCGAGGGGTCCTCGCCGCGCAGGAACTGCTCGAGGATATAGGTGCGCACATCCGTGCGGATCTGATCGGCGTCGCTCATGTGGATCTCCTGTGGCGGGCTCGGGGCCCGTTCATGGGTTCAGTCCGAGTCCCAACAGCTTGTCTGCCCGTTTCAGCTCCCGGATCAGGCTCTCGGCCAGCATACGTTGGCCATCGACGTTGGGGTGCTCGTCCCACGGCGCCACCGCCAGCTGGGCCTGGCCATGGTCCCCGTAGGCGTCTGCCGCGCTGAGGGTGATCATGCCACAGCGCACGGCCATGTCCTCCCGCAGCGGAAGGATGCTCTCGCGGTTGGGCACATCGTCCCGCGTCACCGGCACGTAGAACCAGGCGATCTTGCTCCCGTCGTCGTGGGCTGCGTTCACGATCTGCTCGAACAGCAGGTGGCTCAAGCGCCCCATGAACGGCTGGAGCAGCCCCTCGGCGATCTCAGGATCGACGCCCTTGTAAATGCCGGCCTGTGCGGCAACGTCCCGCACCTCCGGGTTGGGGTGCTCCAGGAGCAGGATCGGCCGCAGCGCAAAGTGATGAACGATCCGGCTGCCCTCGGTGGTGTGGTCGGCGAGGATCACCAGATCCGGCGAGAACTGCCGGACCTTCTCCTCGTAGACGGCCGCCTGGTGGGCGTGGGTATAGCCGCCCATGGCGAAGTTGAGGATCTCGTAGCGCTGGTACCGCCCCCCCGCGTATTCGGCGTTGAGGTGGTCCTCCACCAGCACCTCGTACACCTCGCTGTCGGCCACCCCGCTGCCCATCGAGTACGACGACCCCATGATGGCGATGCGGTAGGTCCCCGCCGGCTTAGCCTTGCCGTACTCGCGGTCCCGCATGCCGTGGCTGTTGGTGGTGAACTTCACCCGCTTGAGGGTCCCGGACATCGACGGGAGCAGCTCGTAGGCGATCTGCCCGCCCACGTCGTGGGAGAAATCAGAGTCCGGGGCGCTGATCCAGTCCGACGGCATCTCCACTTCGGCGCGCCACAACTCGCCCAGCACACTCTGGCGTGTCAGCAGGGTCTCGTAGTAGCCGCGCACCTGGGTCACCTGGTCCTGTTCGTTGAGCCGCTCGTGGGTCACCACCTCCAGCACGTGGGCCAGGCGGGTCGAGGAGCCCACCCCACCCAACTGGGCGGCCCCGAGCACGAACAGGCCCAGCGCGAGCAGCAGCGTCGGGGTCGGGTTGTTGGCAGGAACGGCCAGCCGCTGCCACGCCTTGATGGGCGCCAGCGTGCCGATGTACTGGGCCAGCGTGCCGCCCCCGAGGGCCACCACCACGAACCCGGCGAAGTACAGCGCCGCCCGGCCCCCGTCTTCGCGCAGCAGCCCCATGCGCTTCCACCACTCCAGCGGGGACGTGCAGTCCCACATGGACCACAGCAGCGCCAGGAACACGAACATCGACAGCGTCTGCGCCGACATCAGCACAGCGCCGCGCAGGTCGAAGCCGTCCCCGGTGGGCCGCTTGCGCCCCCGGGCCGTCTCCCACAGGGAGTTGGCCGCCACGCAGCTCCCCAGCACCGCCCAGAAGACGATGTCGGGGACCGTGATGGGGAATTCCCCCCGGAGCCAGAACCACTGGTAGGAGTGGAGCAGCCACGTGGCGGTGAAGGTGATCAAGATCGCCACCAGCAGCGGCTGGGGCACGCCGCTGCGGCGCACGCGCAGGAACACCGGGTAGAACACCACCTTCTCGATGAAGTCCTTCCAGTAGATGTTCACCCGCCGCCAGTAGTTGTTGAAGCTGGACGCCAGGAAGTACTTCTTGTGGGTCTCGGGCAGATCGAAGCCGAACAGGCACAGGATGCCCACGATCAGGTGGAACTGCCCGGAGATGCGCAGGTACAGCGCGTACCCCGCCACGATGAACAGCAGCAGGCTGGTGGCGTCGGTGACCTCCCACGATGGGGGCAGCATCAGGTGGTACACCAGCCGGTAGGCCAGCAGGTGCAGGACCCCGCGGGCCATCCAGTGCACGCCCTTTTGGTAGATCTGCACCGCCGGCCGCTCGTAGAAGGACCGCCGGTAGGTGTTGTAGTCGATGATGGGGAACAGGGGGAAGCTGCCGTTGGGCAGCATGAAGAAGTAGGACAGGCGCCGCCACCACGACACCGAGCTGTCCGCCAGCTTCTGGTCCTGCAGGTACAGGATGACGCGGAACATGAACATCGACGCCAGCACCGGGATGACGGCGCCGGCCCAGCTGGCCTGCAACATCCCACCCCGCAAGAAGGCCAGCGCGACGCCCGCGACGAGCAGCAGCAGGCCACGCGCCATCATGGACAGGGGCAGATGGCAGATGGCGAACAGCCCCAGCCCGATTCCCAGCAGCCAGGGCATCTGAGCGCCCAGCACCAGGGCCATCGCGCCCATGGACAGGGCCAGGAAGAACGGTGACTTGAGGCGGTGGGGTAGCCAGGCGTGGACCACGAAGCCCGCCAGGACCAGTGCCACGACCCGGTGCAGCTTGCCGTTGTGCTCGATCTCCAGCAGGCCCACGGCCCCGCAGACCAGCGCCAGCTGGGCCAGGATCACCACGAAGGCGCGGGGAGTTATCTTCGACTCTCTCACGGCGGACCACTATAACCCGACGGGCGCAGCTTGCCAGTCAAGCGCCTCTGCACGCACAATTCGCGAACCGGGACATCACAGGAATTCATGAACGACAAGGAACGCCCAGCCCTGGACACGCGCCCCGAGCAGCCGGTCGCGCGGGCCGAGCAGGTGGCCTGGCTCGTCATCGCACTGTTCGTGGTCCTGTCCCGGTGGCTCGCGTCCCCGGACATCCTGGTGGAGTGGGACTCGGCCAACTACGTGCACGGCTGGCTGGACTTCAACGTCTACGAGCACGCCCCCCACGCTCCGGGCTATCCGCTGTTCGTGCTGGCGTTGCGCGTGCTGACGGTGCTGCCGGGGTCCATGACCACCCCGTTTTTGATCCTCAACACGGCCTTCACGCTGGGCATCCTGGCCATGCTCGGGCACATCGCCCGGGCCGAGACGAGTGGCACTGCACACGGCCGGGCCGTGGCCCTGGCTGTGGTGGCGGCCTTCGCTGTGTGCCCGCTGCTGTGGTACCACGGCTCCATCTCGACCGCCTATGTGGCGGAGTGCTTCTCTTCCACGCTCGTGGGCTACGCCGCGTGGCGGGTTGCCCGCCGTCGGATGGGCGTGGTGCTGGCCGCCGTGCTGCTGGCTGTGGCCGGCGGGATCCGCCCGACCACGCTGGTGTACCTGTCGCCGCTGCTGGCCGTGGCGCTGGTGGAATCCCGCCGCAAGCTCCCCGAGTGGGGTTTGTTTGCCGGAACGGCGGCCGCGGGCGTGGCCCTGTGGCTGACTCCCACCATCCTGCTCAGCGGGGGCTGGACCCGCTACAAGACGACTCACGACGCCCTGGTGGAGTGGCAGTCGGGCACCCACAGCGTGTTGTCCGGCTCCTGGGGCAAGGCCTGGGACAACGTGGGCAATCTGGCGCTGTACGTGGGCGACGCGCTCAACCTGCTGATCGTGCTGCTGGCCGCGTGTGCGGTGGTGTTGCTGGTCAAGCGTCACTTCCGGCCCTTCTGGCCGTCGTTCCTGGTGGCCTGGTGTCTGCCCGCGGCGCTCCTGTACATGCTGCACCACCTCCCCAAGGCCGGCTATGCGCTGACCATCCTGCCCGGGTTGTTCCTGGGCTGTGGGTTGGCCTTCTCGGCCGCGGCCGATGCGCTGGGGCCCCGGGGGCGGCGGGCGCTGTGGGCCTTCAGCGGCGTCTGGCTGGCGCTGACCCTGCTGGTGAACACCGCCGCGTTCGTACTGGCCATCCCCGGAGAGGCGCTCGACGACGAGGAGGCCGAGATCCCCATCGCCTTCCCGGTGGTCATCACCGGCGACTATGGGTGGCAGGGGATCCGCTGGCGCACCGAACCCCAGCGGCGGGTACGTGACCTGGTCGAGGAGTACGGCGGCGAGGGCACGGCGATGCTGTTTTTGTGGAGGACCCACCAGCTGCAGCGCATCGACTCGGTCTACCACCCCGGTCAATGGTCGCTGACGTCCGCCCTGGACCACGGCTGTATCCACAACAACTTGGACGACAGCGAGCAGTACTGCGGGACGTTCGGGGACTTCCAGGTGCGCATCCTGCAGCCGCCGGCCGCGGGGATGACCTGGCGGCGGGCCACCCACATCGAGCTGGACGATGGACGGCTGACGCTGCGCCGTCAGGGCAAGCGAGTGTCCGTGGATCTGGAGCCCGTCCCGTCCCGGCTCCTGGTGGTGACGTCATGCCCTCCGTGCCAGGTGGAGCTGGGGGCCGGACTGCAGCTGATGGACGAACTGCGTATCGATGCGAAGCACCGTATGATGATCGCCGGAGTGAATCCGTGAACGACAAGGGACCCTCTCTGTGGATCGTGATGGCGTGCCTGCTGATCCTGGGCGGGCTGGCCGGTTGGTTTGGCGAGCAACTCATCGGCGCGGGTGGGCTGGACGAGTCGTCGGCCGATCCGCTAGCCGAGGTGCGTGAGCAGCCGGATATCTTCTTGATCACCATCGGCAACCTGCGGGCCGACCACCTACCGGGCTATGGATACCACCGGCCGACGGCGCCGTGGCTGACCGAGGTGAGCCAGGGGGCGCACACCTTCCACAACGCCTCGGCGACGTCGTCGTGGGACGTCCCCTCGCTGGCCTCTGCGATCACCGGTTTGTTGCCGGTCCAGCATGGGATGGGTGCGGTGGCCGATCGCACGCTGAGCAAGACCAGGATGGAGTTGCGCACCCTGCCCTCGAAGGCCACCACCCTCGCCGAGCGCCTCAAGGACGCGGGCTACAACACCCACGCCATCGTGGCCAATCCCCACCTGGCCAAGGACACCGGCTTCGAGCGGGGTTTCGACACCTATCACAACGTGGGCTACGCCCGCGCCCCGCGGGTGGAGCTGGCCGTCGAGCGCATCTCCGCCGACATCCGCCGCCGCCAGCGGCCGGTGTTCGTCTGGGTCCACTTCTCCGATACCCACGCGCCCTACCGCAACTACAATCCGTTCCTGTACACCTGGGTCGAGGGGTACGACCAGTACATCAAAGCACGCAAGAAGGACCCCGAGCTCAGCAAGCTCAACCGGCGGGCGCTGCCCACCTTGCTGATGGACGAGCTCAAGCGCCGGGACGACCTGGCCGCCGGCAGCGACGGGTTGACCTACCTGGCGTCGCTGTACGACTCGGAGATCCGGTTCATCGACGACCACATCCAGCTGCTGTACGGCGACCTGGGCATCGAGGACGAGGATCTGGTGGTGATCACCGCCGACCACGGCGAGGAGTTCCGCGACCACGGCAACCTGGGCCACCGGATGGCCCTTTACGAGGAATCGGTGCGGGTGCCGCTGGTCTTCTCGTGGCCTGCCGTGTGGCATGAATCGGCGCGCACCTTCGAACGGGTCTCCCAGATCGACCTGGTGCCGACCCTGGCCGAGATCGCCGGCGCACCGATCCGCCAAGGTGAGCTGCTGGCACGGTCGCTGTTGCCGGTGCTGGATGGCGGCGACTTCGTCCAGGACCATCCGGTGACCGCCGAGCTGACGCATGCGGACGGCAGCCGGCTGCTGGCCATCTACGACGACACCAACAAGCTGATCATGGACCCGCAGCGCCCGGACGACCTTCAGCTGTTCGATCTCACTGCGGACCCACAAGAAAGCAAGGACCTCACCGCCGCCATGCCGGACTACAGCCAGGAGCTGGCTGCTGCGCTGACGGCCCACCTGGAGGCGGCGGAGCGGTTCAACAACGGCGTGATCGAGGTGGAGCTACCGGCCGCATTCGTGGAGCAGATCCGGTCCGCTCAGCTGCGTCCCACGGTGATCAAAGAAGACAATTTATGACCAACTAGTGACATCTCCCTTTTCATTGACTACACTCCGCCTCATCCCGGCGGGGAAGTGAAAGGGTCTTGGGTGTCGGAATGAACCATCTACGTCTGTATTACCCGCTAGTACTTCTGTGCCTGTTTGCGATGTTTGCATCGTTGGGTTGCCCCACGCCGGAGTATGGCGACGACGACGACAGCTACGGCGAGGACGACGACACCGGCGACGACGACACCGGCGACGATGACGACACCACGCCAGGCGCAGCCTACGAAGACCCGGAGCGCGGCTGGCGTATCGAGATGCGGCGGGACGCGGCCAAGCAGCACCGCGACAACCGGCCCCACAAGGGCTGGCGCCTGAAGTGGAAGCGTAACCAAAACCGCTGACGATCTAGCGCTGGGCCTGGTATCTCCAGGTCATCTCGTACAGATCCGGGTGGAAATTCGCCTGAAACATGGTGGGCCCTTGCGGGCAGTCGTACCGCCAGCGTTCCGAACCCTCTGGATAGCTGACCTCGGCGATGAACGCCGCGCCTGGATCAACGAGCCCCACATCAAACAGGAGCGCCTCCCCATCTGGCAACATGTCCGCGTCTCCGTAGGCCAGGGATGCGAAGTGATCCGGTGAGGCCGGATCCCCGTCCCCCAGGTCGAAGAGGATAGCTGCCTGGTGCGTTTCCTCATCGATCTCGTAGACGACGACGCGGCTGAAGGCTTCTTCGCCTGCGGGCAATGGATCCGGCCGCTCATTTCCGTTGTCGAAGACCACGAAGCGGGTGCGGCTACCGTCTCGCGACAGCCACTCGGGCGCGTGCTGCTGGAACATCCAGCGGTTGGGTTCCAGCGCCGTCGGATCGTTGGTCTCCAGATCGTCTACGAGCTCGAATTCTCCCTCGTAGCCAAGCCGCCAGACGACAGCGTCGGTGGCCACGTCCAGCTTGATGATCCAGTCCTGGGCGCGGAGGCTGAGCCAGAAGAATTGCCGGTCCTGTTCGTCCACGCCGTGGAGCAGGGCGTTGGCGTGGAGCCAATCTCCGCCCTCTTCCATGTATTGCCCCTGACGCTCATAGTCCAGGCTATCGTCGATGGGCGCGTCGTCGCCCATCACCCCGTGCACGCTCCAATCCCACAGCACTTCCTCGGTCTGAAGGTCCAGGACGACCACACCGTTACCTACCACCCAATTGCCGTGAACCATATCAGGCATGATCGTGAGCAAGGCAACTGCGCCCGCCCATGGCCCTTGGGTGATTTCGAATCCCTCGTGCGCGTCGATCCACAGGTGCTCGAAGCGTGTCTTACCCTGGAACCACAGCGGGCTGTACTCGGTGAGCAGCCGGCCCGCTCCGTCGAAGATAGCCATAAACGAGCTCGATTGCCCCGCCGCCAGCAGATGGCCGTTGGAGAGTGGCTCCACGTGGCGCATCCGTTCCCCATCTGGATGGCGCAACTCCCACAACGGCACGCCGTTGCGGTCCATGCAGTAGTAGAGGGGAGTTTCGTCCTCCAGCAGGCCGTCCGTGCAGATGATCTCCCGCTCACCGAATTCCGCCACATCGACACCGAAGGTGGTATTGCACGATGGCCACCCCGCGGGCAGCGGCTCGGTCGTCAGCGTCACCGAGGGGCTGGTCCAGCTGGCCGCGCCGTCGCTGGCCACAGCCCGCAGCTCGAAGGTGGTATCCGCCCGCAGGCCCAGCACGACGATCTCGGCCTCCTCACCGGCGGTCACGGCCCGGCTGGGTGTGGCCAGCGCATAACTACCCGCCTCCCCGTACTCCACGACCACGTCCGCGTCCCGGTTCACCACGACGGTGGCCAGGGCGGCGAAGCGGTTGTCGGGGTTGAGGGCGAAGGCCGCCGAACCGTCCAGCTCCGGCACAGCCGTATCGTCGTCGTCGGGATCCTGCCGGCACCCACCGTTCAGCGCTGCAACGGCCGTGAGCACAGCCAGCCAGGCGAGGCGATGAACCGTAGGGGAGGGGGACATCTACGCTCCGGGGCTCTACGCTATCACAGCGACGTGGTACCGTTGCACGTTCCGTCGGTCGGAGGACGCCCGTGAACGAGAACCGAGCATCCACGGTGGTCGTGGTCGCCTGCCTGTTGGCCCTGGGGGTGATGTTGGGTTGGTTCGCCAGGCAGAAGCTGGGGACCATGGCCCAGCAGGTGGACGTCGTGGAGACGGCGCCCATCAGCCGGGAGCGCCCCGACATCTTCCTCATCACCATCGATACGCTGCGGGCCGATCACCTGCCGATGTACGGCTACGAGCGCCAGACCGCCCCGTTCCTCACCGAGCTGAGCCGCAAATCCCAGATGTTCATGCGGATGTCCTCCACCTCGTCTTGGACCGTGCCGTCGGTGGCCTCCTACATCACCGGGCTGCTGCCGGTGCAGCACGGCCTGTCCGGGGCGCCATCCCTCCCCGCCGACGCGGAGGAGGTGATCATCGAGGCCCTCTCCGACGATGCGGTGACCCTGGCCGAGGTGCTCAAGGAGCAAGGCTACGACACCTACGCCATCGTGGCGAACGCCCACCTACCCGAGGAATCCAATTTTGGCCAGGGCTTCGACGACTACACCTGCGTGGGCTTCAAGCGGGCGCCGCGGGTGGAGCTGTCGGTGGAGCGCATCTCCCGCAAGATCCGCAACCGCCACCGGCCGGTGTTCGTGTGGGTGCACTACTTCGATCCCCACGACCCGTACCGCAAGAACAGCCCGGTGGTGTACCGCTGGGCCAAGGATTTCGAGGCCTATCAGAAGGAACGCAAGAAGCTCGATAGCCCGGTGAAGGCCGACACGCGGCCGCTGCAGAACCTGTCGATCCTCGATCTGATGAAGCGGGACGACATGGAGCCCGGCGACGTGGGCCTGAGCCAGGTCGAAGTGCTGTACGACTCGGAGATCCGGCTGGTGGACAACCACGTCCAGCTGCTCTACGGCGACCTGGGCATCGAGGACGAGGACGTGGTGGTGATCACCTCCGACCACGGCGAGGAGTTCCGTGAGCACGGCAACATGGGACACCGCATGGCCCTGTACGAGGAGTCGTTGCACGTGCCGATGTTCGTGTCGTGGCCGGACGTGTGGAAGGTGCCGCTGCAGCACGAGGCCCGCATCTCCCAGGCGGATCTGGCGCCCACCTTGGCCGAGATAGGTGGGGCGGCGTTCCCCGACGGCAGCATCACCGCCAAATCCTTCCTACCCCTGCTGGACGGCGGTGAGCGTGTGCAGGAGTTCCCGGTCACCGCCGAGCTGGTCCGCATGGACGGCATCCGTCGCCGGGCGATCTACGACGGCAACCTGAAGCTCATCGCCGACCTGGACGACCCCCAGCAGCACGAGTTGTACGACCTGGAAGCCGACCCGGAGGAGCAGAGTAATCTGGCGGCCCAGCGCCCGGCCTACGTCAGCAAGCTGGCCGCCAGCCTGGACGACCAGCTGTCCAGGCAGCCCCGCCTCGAGGCCACCCTCAGCAACGCCCAGCTGTCCCCCGAGACCATCCAGCAGCTGGAGGCGATGGGGTATATCGATACCAACAAGTCGGGGGACGAGAAGTAGGCGTTCAGCCCGCCGCAGCTTCCATATCACGGTGCCGCACCTGCACCTGGCCCTGACGTTCCCGGAAGTGAACCGCCAGCCGCTGGGCCAGGTACACCGACCGGTGCTGGCCCCCCGTGCAGCCGATGGCCACGGTGATGTAGCTGCGGTTCTCCCGCTGGAAATCGGGTAGCCACGCCGCGATGAACTCCCGCAGGTGTCCGAACATGCGTTCCACCGGCTCCCGATCACCCAGGAAATTCTTCACCGGCTCGTCCAGGCCGGTGTGGGGGCGCAAGCTGCGATCCCAGTAGGGGTTGGGTAGGCAGCGCACGTCGAAGACGAAATCGGCGTGGCGCGGGGTACCGTGCTTGAACCCGAAGGATTCGAACAGCAACGTGGGCCCGGCGGCGGTGGCCCCGGCGGCGGAGTCGCGCATCAGCGCCCGCAGCTCGTGGGGGGTCAGTGTGCTGGTGTCGATGTGGCGTCGGGCAGCATCGGAGAGGGGTGCCAGCAGCTCCTTCTCCTGGCGGATGGCCTCCAGCAGCGGCGTCTTGCCGTCGGTGAGCGGGTGGCGGCGGCGGGTGGTGCTGTAGCGGCGCACCAGCGTCTCCTCGTTGGCCTCGATGAACACGATGCGGTAGGCGATGCCCAGCTCGTCCAGCTGTTGCAAGGTGGCCGGGACCGCTTCCAGGAAGGCACGGTTGCGCGAGTCGATGCTCACCGCCGCCTGGGCCGCGGTGTCCTCCCGTTCCACGAGTTCCCGGACGAATCCGGGTAGCAGCACGACGGGGAGATTGTCGATGCAGTAATAGCCCAGGTCCTCCAGGGCCTGCAGGGCGACGGTCTTGCCGGAGCCGGACAGCCCGCTGATGATCTCGATATTCATGGGGCGGACCTCCTTGCTCGGCCTCCATCATCGCTCCTGGAACGGTGGTTTACACGGGGAACCGCCCCCTCGCGGGAATCGGATCCCCGAACTGATTAAAAAAAGCCATCAGGTTGATTCCACGGAGGTCACTATTCATAGGTCTGATATCCTCGTAATCGCCTGGAGGCCGCATGACCGTGTTCACCGAACGAATCCTCATTTTGCTGGCCGCCCTGGCCCTGATGTTCGCCGGGCCGATGGCGTGCAAAGACGACCCACAGCCGGACGACGACGATACCTCCGCCGATGACGACGACAACGGCGACGACGACGACGACGACAACGGCGATGACGACGTGGACCCCTTCGTCGATATCACCGAGAACAACCTGTTCCCGTCCGTCATGCCACCGGGGGACCTGGACCCGCAGGACGCGCCGCAGATCCTGGTCTTCGGCTTCGACGACTGCATGTTCACCGGGGACCACGCCAACGACATGGCCCAGGCCAGCAACAACGGGATGAACTTCATCCAGCAGCTGTTCGGCCCGCTGACCAACCCGGACGGTTCGGCGGCCCACGTGTCCTTCTATGTCAACGGCGCCTACCTGCCCAACAACGAAGGGGGCGGTCCCTGGGGCTCGGAGACGGACTACACGGTCCAGGCCTGCATCGACTTCCTCAACGAGGGATTCGAGCTGGGTAACCACACCTTCGATCACATGGAGACCAACAGCTCCTGGGACCAGGTTCCGGCGCAATACACCGGCGCTGCCGGTGGCTGGGAGACCTCCGCGGGCACGATCATCGACGAGGCCACTTGGCTGGACCCGGTCATCACCGCCAACGACCAGATCCTGACCTCGACCCTGGGCGTCAACGAGCTGTTCGGCATGCGCGCCCCCCGCCTGGAGATCAACGACGCCGGGCTGAAGGCCGCCAAGAGCTTCGGCTATCTGTATGACTGCAACCTGGAGGACGGCCACCAGTGGGAGTACGTCTCCGTCGCCGTCGATCCGGATGCTGACGCCCAGGGATTCAAGTGGATCACCTGGCCCTACTCCCTGGACAACGGCTCTCCCGGCGTGTGGCAGACCCAGGACTTCGGCGAGAAGGACTACCTGGGGGAATACGCCACCGATTTGTGGGAGATCCCGGTGTACATGGCCTACGTGCCGGACAACGGCCTGCAGGAGACCATCGCCGCGCGCATGGTGGCGGAGATCACCTCCGAGGACATGTCGTGGGTCGGCGACAAGGTGCGGGAGATGACCAGCTACGATTTCAACGCCTTCATCTATGCGCGGCTGACCAAGGACGAGTTCCTGGAGATCATGAAGCACACCTTCCTCACCCGCTACAACGGCAACCGCGCCCCGCTGACCATCGGCGGCCACCCCGCCGAGTTCTCGTGGCGCTACGACAACGAGGTCATCTTGGGCCAGGAGAACAACTGGGATTACGTGGACGTGCTGGACTACAACACCTACCAGGACCGCAAGGACGCCTACACCGAGTTCGTCCAGTGGGTGGTCACTAATTACGGCAACGAGGTGTACTTCATGTCCAACAAGGAGCTGGTGGAGTACATGAAGGCGCCGTTCGACAAGAACGGCACCCCGGTGACGGCGGACGCGCTGGCCGAGCCGGCCAACACGCGGATGTTCGACCTGATGAGCACCTGGAGCGTGGAAAAGGACGCCCTGGGCTCGGACGCTACCTACAGCATCACCGGCGACGCCTCGGTGGACGTCTCCTTCACCATCGGCACCAACAACGAGGCCCAGGGAGACTACTGCTGGGTGGACATCGCCAGCTACTTCAACACCGGCGCCCTCGCCGGCGTCAGCCACATCGACGTGGTCTACGAGGCCGAGGCCCCGTTCCGGCTGCGTTTGATCCCCGATGAAGGGGTCAGCTCGGACGCCACCATGCAGGTGCTGCTAGCCGGCGTGGGCGGTGAGCGCACGGCCCGCGTCCGCATCAAGGACTTCCGTCCCGATCCCTACGAGAGCCCGGCGGTCATCGCTGCCCAGGGATTTGTGGACGACGCCTATATGGCAAACGTCACCGGCCTGAGCATCGAGAGCGCCTCGACCCACGACCAGACCAGCTTCAACGTGTCCATCAAGAAGATCGTCCTGCACGGGCTGGAGGACGCGGACTTCGAGGCTGCCAGCGCGCCGGCACCCCCGGTAGATTGAGGAGTATGAAAGACCTCCTCAGACTCGTTACCTACCTTTCCATCGCGGTCCTGCTTATGGCACCTGGCTGCAAATCCGACATACGGGCCGGCGACGATGACTCCCTGGAGGATGACGACACCGGTCCAGACGACGACAGCAGCCCGGACGACGACGACAGCGCCCCGGACGACGACGACAGCGCCCCGGATGACGACGACGACGTCCAGCCCACCAACTGCGGGTACGAGGGCACGGGCACGGTCCTCGAGGTCACCCCGGACATCGTGCTGTGTATGCCCGAGACCGTCTGTGCCCCGGAGACCTGCCCGCCGGACCTGGGCACCTGCATCGGCGGCGAGTGTGTGTTCAACGCGGGTTACGAAGGGGTGGCGACCTACCCCGAGGCATGGGCCACGCGTTACTGCGCCCTGCTGTCCGGCGGCTGCAACGGCGTATCGCAGCTCAATCCCCCGGACGTGACCGCCAGCATGGTCGGCGCCGCGATGGGGTACCCCCTGTGTGCCAACGCCACGGGCGGCGAGGCCGCTTGCGTGGGCATCGTCGCATCGTCACCGATGGTGGTGGGCAACAGCGAGGAGACCGTCGATCCGGACACGGGCAACCTCTCCGGCGAATGGGGCCTGGGCTACACAGAGCCGTCCGGGCTCTGCTACGAGGTCACCGGCCCGGGGGGCACGGCCATCGTCGCATCCACGGACCGCTGTGGCGGGTACTGCACGTGCAACGGCTCGGCGGTCCAGGAGTGCGGCCCCTGCATCAACGCCGAGGACATGACCCCCAACTGCGCCTGCGTGGGTCCGGTCCCGGGCTTGTTCGAGGACTGTTGCGGCATGGGCTGCCCGACCCTGGACAACCAGTGCGACTGGTGCGCGTCGAACAACCATCCCCACTTCGATCTGGACGACGCCACGTTCAACTGGGTCTGCGGCGACGAAGCCATCCAGGGCAGCTGCCAGCTATCGGTCGCCCGCTTCGTGGAGTGCCTGGAGCCCAACGAGGACTGGCCGCCCAACGCCGTGTGCCCCGCCGAGGACGGTCTGTGGGACTGTGGCGGCGTCTCGCCGGCCCCGGAGCAACCGCTGGTCCCGGGCACCGATTGCTGCTGTTTCTGGGGGCTGACGCCTCAGCAAGATGGGACCTGCGCGTAGCCCCTCACCAGCGCCCCGCCACACCCAGCCCGACGTTGAGCCTGCCGTTGTCTTCGTACAGCTGGGGGGCGGGCCACAGGGTGAAGCCTGGAGCGGTTCGAGCAGACGCGCGGCGTGACGAATGAAGGGTGGCGTCGGATCCGGCGGGCCCGGTGGTCGTCAGCTCGAGGATCACGAGGGCGGCACTGGCGGCCGCGAACCCAAGCGATGGCCAGCCGAGACGGGGTAGGGGATCACTGGAGCACGTGTGGAGATAACCGACGGCACCGTTCTCGTACTCCTCGATATCGACGATCTCGCAGACCGAGATTCCACCCGCCAGCGCCAGGATACCGACGATTAGTTTGGGCACGAAGATCGACAGGCCGAAGATGATCGGTGCCGGTGAGATGGACCGACGACGCCCCAACTGGCGGTCCATCGCGATCTGGCCCTCGATGAAGAGTAGGACTCCCAGCGCCGCCGTGGGGAGCCCGCTGCACCAGCCGACGAAGCCGTAGTTTTCGATGGGCTTCCAGGCGGGGTCACCATAGGTCATCAACGATGCCGTCAGCATCAAGGTGACCCCCATCGCCATGCGCTGTAGCCCCTCCCGCCAGCGGAGCAGCGGTAGACCTCGCAGCCCGGTGCGCCATCCCCGGTCCTCACCTTCGGCCCAGGCGAACATGCCGGAGAAACCGATGGCCACGAGGGGACTTTCGATCATGTAGAAGGCGAAGGTGGCTTCGCTATCCGGGCACATGCCGGCGCCGTAGCACATCCCGTAGAACAGTCCGGTCTGCAGGGGGCCGGGCACGATGGGCGTGCCCACCATGGCCATGGCGATGGGGAATCCGAGGCCAGCCAGCAGGCGCTGCTCGTGGGGTTTCAGCCCGAGGGCCTCCCAGGCGGCCGGGTCGGACATCGGCGCCTCTTCGGCCTCGACGAGGTTTGTCTCCGAGGCGCCAGCGGGCACGGGCGTGGCCAGCGTCACCAGCGCAAGCGCCAGGAGTAAACGGCGCGAAACTGGCATCAGAAGAACAGCGACTGATTTCATGTTGGATCCCGTCCGTGTCGTGCCCCGAACCGGATGCGATGCGCAGACTATCACGTCCCAACCAAGGCCAACGTCATGTCGCTAAAACAGCGCCGGGAACGATTTGTTGGCTTCGTGTCAAAAATGTACATCAATCCAGCTACATAGGTAATTCCCCATATCCGGAGCCGCGATAGCATCCAGATAGATGGCTCTGTTCAACGGAGGAGGGAACATGAAGCTCCGCACAACCTGGCTGGGTATCGGTGGCGCCATCGTCTTGACGATGGGGTGCCTGGACTACGATTTGGAGAAGCCGGTGGAGGGCAACACCCACGCTTCGTGCCAGGACGACGCGGATCCGAAGATCGACAACCACCAACCCGGCTCTTCGTCGGTGTTCGCCGACCAGGACTCCGTCGAGCTGGAGGTGTGGGTATCCGACGCCGAGACGACGGCCACGGCCCTCGAGGTGCAGTGGCTGCTGGACGGGACATCCATCGCCACGGGCGTTGCCCCGGACGCCGCCGGCCACGCCGTCGCCAGCTGGGACGGGCCACGTCCTACCGGGGGGCAGACCCTGGCTGTGCAAGTGACCGACGAGTGCGGTAACACGGACGAGCGAGAGATCAGCGTCTGTCAGGAGTCCGTCTTCGCCATCGAGCAGTTCGACGACGACCACTGGCGCATCGAGGGGTCGGCGGAACTCCAGGGTGACACCGTCGAGCTGACCGATCTGGAGCAATGGGAGGTCGGCTCCGCCTTCCTCACCGACCGGGAACTGAGGGCCGACGATCTACACGTCCGCTTCGAGTTCCAGGCCGGCGATGGCAACGGCGCCGATGGCATGTCCCTCACGGCGCTGGACACCGAACGAGCCACCGGCTACCTGGGCGGCTCCGGGTGCGGCCTGGGCTTCGGCGGGGACACCTCCTGCGACGACATGCCGGTGGGGCCCGCCCTGCCCGGCTGGTCGCTGGAGCTGGACACCTGGTACAACCACGACATCGACCCCACCACTCACGACCACATCGCCTTCGTCTTCGACGGCCAGATCGCGGCTCCGGCCGCCTGGGCGCCGGTGTTGGAGCTGGAGGACAGCGGGTGGCACGTGGTGGAGGTCTTGGTCCAGGCACCCCGTGTCACCGTCTCCATCGACGGTGCGATCTACATCGACGAGGAGCTGGAGGGTGCCTTCGATTTCCCGGCCCACATTGGCTTCACCGGCGCCACCGGCGGCGAGACCAACCGGCACCTGGTGCGCGGGCTCGAGATCGTCGACATCGTTTGCCCGGGGTATGCGCCGGACCTGGGCGAGCCGTCCGACGCGGAGTTCGAGGATCCCCCCGACGGCGAAGTGTCGTTCACCACGGAGGTATCGGCCGACTGGGTGGACGGCTACTGCATGGATTGCACGGTGATCAACTACACCGCCGATCAGGTGGAGTGGGAGGTGGAGCTGCTCGTCGAGGGGACGATCACCGAGATCTGGGACGCCGTGTTTACTCCCGTCGCCCCGAACACGCGGTTCACGGGGGTCGCGTGGAACGCCGTCCTCGACGCCGGGGAACAGACCGAGTTCGTCTTCTGCGCCGACCGGTGAGGGGAGGGGAGCCGTGTCTGGAATCCGGATGAACACCCGCTGTAGCAACCGCGTTTTTGTCTTGTGGGTATCGGCCCTGCTGGGCTTGCCGTTCCTTGGATTGGGCGTGGGGTGTGCGGTGGGCTACACCACCAGCGGTGGGGATCAGGACACGGCGGACGACGACGTGGGGGACGACGACACGGGCGATGACGACACGGGCGACGACGACACCGGCGACGACGACACGGGCGACGACGACACCGGCGACGACGACACGGGCGACGACGACACGGGCGACGATGACACCGGCGATGACGACACGGGGGACGATGACACCAGCGTCGATAGCCACCTCATCGACGACCTCGAGGACGGCGACGACTCCATCCCCGAGGTCGATGGGCGTATGGGCTCCTGGTACACGTACAACGACGGTTCGGTGGGGGGGCAGCAGACGCCGGCGTCCAATGTCACCTTCGCGCCCACGGCTGGCGGCCCGGCGGGGAGCAGCTGGGCGTCCCGCACCGAGGGCAGCGGGTTTTCCGTGTGGGGCGCCGGTATGGGCTTCGACCTGAACAACGACGGCGTCAGCAAGGGGGTGTACGACCTCTCCGCCCACGACGGCATCACCTTCCAGGCCAAGGGCAATACCGGCGTTCGTATCAGCATCGCAGTGGAGGCGGTGGTGCACGTGGACTACGGCGGGACCTGCGTCCCCGGGCCCAACCCGGGCCAGGAGTGTGACGACGCCCACGGCATGCCGTTCAGCTTCACCAACAGCTGGCAGCAGTACACCCTGCCGTTCGCCCAGGCCCTGCAGGAGGGGTGGGGGCAGTCCGCACCTTTCGACCCGACGACCGCGATGAGCGTCCTGTTCGACACCGCCGAGGGGGAGACGTTCGATATCTGGATCGACGACGTTCGTTTCTATCCATAGCTTGTCCCGGTCAGGGATTGTCACATGAAATAAACGGCCGTGAACCGGCGGTATTCGATTTTTGTTTGACACATTCCTGAACCTGAATTACGTTGGATCCAAATGAACGCCTTGCCCCATCTCTCAGATTCTTCCTCATATCGCTCCGATAGCGAATCCACCTAGGTACGTCTGCACCTCTCCAGCCTGCTCACCAGCGCCTGAAGGGGCGCAGGAGAGAGAGGCAATATTGTGTTCGAGGGCCCTGGTAGCCAAGCGGTACGGCCCCCGGTTCTCAGCCGGGTGATCGCAGGTTCGAATCCTGTCCAGGGTGCCATACTTGTACATAGACAGAACTTCGGGATTCGCGTCCGCATACGGCACCA
>CAZDDH010000120.1:0-20862 GCA_964504165.1 uncultured Rickettsiales bacterium
GTAGTCTAGTGGGTCTTTGGAGTTGCAGTTGCAGTTTGTGTTGTTGACATCTTAGATGTCGGAGTCGGCCTGGTTGATGAACGGGTTGGTGTCGTCGCAGTCCCCGTCACATAGCCGGTAGCCGTCGCCGTCGTCGTCCGCCTCGTCGGTCACATCACCGTCGCACTCCGAATCGATGCCGTCACAGGCTTCCGGGGCGCCGGGATAGATGGCGGCGTCGGTGTCGTCACAGTCATCCCCGCCGGACCAGTCCGCCGCGTGGCCGTCCCCGTCGGCGTCCGTCCCATCCATGCCGTCGCAATTCTGGTCCGTACCATCCCCCACCACGTCGGTAGCCAACGGATTGACCGCTCCATTGCCGTCGTTGCAGTCGCCGTCGCAGGTGCTGAAGCCGTCGCCGTCCGCGTCGTCCAGGTTCAGCGCCGCGTCGTTGTCGTCGCAGTCCACGGACTCGTCCCAGCCGTCCCCATCGGCGTCCACGGGAGCGGTGTCATCGTCCCCGGTATCGTCATCCCCGGTGTCGTCATCCCCGGTGTCGTCATCCCCGGTGTGGTCGTCGGGGGTGTCGTCGTCCCCGGTGTCGTCGTCGCCCGTGTCGTCGTCGCCGGTCTCGTCGTCCCCGGTGTCGTCGTCGCCGGTGTCGTCGTCGCCGGTGTCGTCATCGCTGCTATCGTCATCATCATCGTCGTCGTCGCCGGCGCAGTCGGGAGAGCCGGCACACCCCTCGTCGTCGCAATCGAACAGGCCGTCCTGGTCGTTGTCGGCGCCGTCGCTGCATTCGCCGGGTTCGTCCCCTTCGTAGCTGTCTGCCGCGTCGTCATCGTCGGCGACGGCATCGTCGTCATCCATCGGGTCCACGTTGTCTTCACAGCCAAAGGTGAACAACGCCAACGCCACAAAGACCATCAAACTTCGAATGGACATGAGCTACCTCCCTCAAAAGAAAGGGTAGCATCCGCAAACGAGCCCGTCACTAGTTGTAAACGCGCGTGATCACGCGGGAACGAAGGTCAGCACGAGCAAAGAGACGCCCACCAGGTTGTACAGCAGGTGGAGCACGATGCAGGGCCACAACCCCCCGGTGATGGCCCGCACCCAGGTCGTGGCGAGCCCCATCACGGTCACCGCGAGGAGCGCCGTCGGCGCACCGGCATACTGGACGCCGTGGAACATCCCGAAGACCAACCCAACCACGATCACGGCCAGGGTTCGGCCGAAGGCGTTCTCCAGCGCTCCGTACAGGTATCCGCGGAAGAACAGCTCCTCGACCAGCGGTGCGATGAGCAGCGCGAAGACCGCCACCGCGACCAGATCCACGTGGGTGCGCATCGCCTCTTGCAAGGGTGTGGTCACGTCGCCGGCGAGGAAAGAGAGCAGGACGGACTGGACGATGGCCGCCACCCCGATGCCGGCCACCAAGGGCTTGCTCCACCCCGCGGTGGTGCCCCAGCGGAGGCGCCCCGCTTCCCTCTGGCGCGCCATCGCGCCGATGATGAGGAGCACGGGGATCCAGATGAGCGTGGAGAGGCTCACCATTGTCCATACGGGCATGTCCGGGCCCAGGATGGCGGCGGCGGCCAGCCCCAGCACCAGATCTGCTGCGAGTTTGACCGCCAGGATCAGCAGCGCCGCGCGTAGATCCCACCGGGCCTTGTCGCTCACGGCCCCGTGTCCTCGCCTCCCTGGCCGGGATGATCATGGGCTTCCATGCTCACCCGCCCAGCCAGCTGCCGGGCCATGGCGATGAAGATCTGGGCCGTCTCGGATTCCGGATCGGCGAGCACCTGCGGCAGGCCCCGATCCCCCGAGTCCCGGATGCTCCCCACCAGCGGGAGCGACCCGAAGAAATGCAGCCCCTGCTCGGCGGCCTTGTCCCGCGCCCCGCCCGAGCCGAACAGCTCGTGGCGCTTGGAGCACTCGTCGCAGATGAAGTACGACATGTTCTCGACCACGCCGAGGATGGGGATGTTCACCTTGGCGAACATGGCCCGGGCCCGGACCACATCGGCCAGTGCCACGTCCTGAGGCGTACTGACCACCACCGCCCCGGTGACCTTGAGCTGCTGCGCGATGGTCAGCTGCACATCGCCTGTTCCGGGCGGCAGGTCGATGAGCAGGTAGTCCAGCTCCCCCCACCGGCAGTCGCGAGCGAACTGCATGATGGCGCCGGCCTGCATGCCACCGCGCCAGATCACCGCTTCGCCGTCCGGCACGAAGAACCCCATGCTCAGGAACGAGATGCCGTGAGCCTCGGCCGGATCGAACGTCTTGCCGTCGTCATTGGGCTTCACCGGGAACTGGGGCATGCCCAGCATGATGGGGATGGACGGCCCCAGGATGTCGGCGTCCATCAGCCCCACCTTGGCCCCGTCCGCCGCCAGCGCCACCGCCATGTTGGTGGCCACGGTGGATTTGCCTACCCCACCTTTGCCCGAGGCCACCAGCACCACGTTCTTGACCTTGGGTAGCACGGGCGGGGCATCCCCCACCGGGTCTCCCACCGGATGGCGCGCGTCCCGGACCTTGGCCCCGAACGTCACCAGCACCTCGGCCCCGGGCACGGCCTCACCCACCGCCGCGCGCACATCGTTGCCGATGTGATCCTTGAGCGGGCAGGCGGGCGTGGTGAGGATCACCTCCACCTCGACCTTGGCCGGCGACACGGCCAGCTTGCCGATCATGCCCAGGGTCACCAGATCCCGGCCCAGCTCGGGGTCCTTGACCCGCGAGAGGGCTTCCATCACGACATCTTCGAGGGTTCGTTCGTCCAAAATTTCCTCCGCTTCAGCGGCCTACCCGCGTCTACAGTGCCCTGAACATCTCGGGCCTGAGAATCTGATTGTCAATGGCCCAGTCGAGGCGATCCAGCATGGCCTTGCGGTCGGCAGGCAAGGTCCCGGAGAGGGGCAGATAGGTGCTGGCGTGGTTGGTGCGGAAAACGATGCGTTCATCCGTCTCGAGCCCCGCGAGGATGGTCCGCATCTCGCGCAAGGTGGCCAGGGGCTCCAGGGGCTCGTACTCCCCGTCCGCGAGCTGCCTGGCCAGCGGCGTGCCGTCCAGGACCATCAGCGTCAACAGCGAAAAATAGTCCGGCGCCATCGCCGTGGCGACACGGGCCGTCTCCACCGCGTGTTCCTCGGTGAATTCGGTGCCGCCAGCGCCGATGAGGGCGATGACGGAGGTCTTGAAGCCGATGCGCTTGGCGCGCTGCATCGCCTCGGTCATCTCGGCGGCCGTGGCCTCCTTGTTCATCCGGCGCAGGACCTGCTCGCTACCGGACTCCAGGCCCATGTAGACGATGCCCAGCTTGGCCTTGAGTAGCCGCTTCAAGGAGGCATCCGACTTGCGAAGGATGCCCTTGGCGTCCGTGTAGATGCCGACCCGTTCCAGATCCGGGAATGTCTCACCCAGCAACTCGAGGACCTGCATCAGGCGATTCTCGCCCAGGACCATGGCGTCCCCGTCACCGAGGAAGACGCGCCGGCAATCGGGCATCACCCGACCGGCCTCGGCGATATCCTCGAGGATCTCCTCCAGCGGGCGCAGCTTGAAGGGGATGCCGGGGTACATGTGGCAGAACGTGCACTGGTTCCAGCTGCACCCGTAGACCACTTGCAGGATGTAGCTGGCCGCCTCGGAGGGCGGACGGAAGACTGGGCCTTGGTATCTCACGCGACGCAGGGTAGCCCTGCGGGGGCGGGTGCTCAAGCGCGAAGACGGTCTTCGGGCTGCAGACCGACCCGCCCTTGGCCTGCGATGGCTATAAATCGGGTGACGCTTGTAGCACAATATAAAGGTACGGCACGCCCGGGACGGCGGCCGGACAGGGGAAGGCGGGCTCCGTGAGGCTCCTCATCATCGAGGATGACGCGCACAACCTCCACGTGGGTATCGCGGCGTTGTCCGCGTGTGGCCATACCGTGGAAGGTGTCTCTACGGGCACGAAGGCTCTCGAGCACCTCTCCCGGGCCTCGTTCGACGGGATCCTGATGGTGGAGCGTGCTGGCGGCCTGGGGGCCTTCGAGCTGGTCAAACAGGTCAAGCGCAGCCCGCGGCACCACACCATGCTGTTCGTCCTGCTGGGGGTTCCACGGGACATCGCCTCGGTGTCCGCGGCCGTGACTGCGGGGATCACCGGGTACCTCACGCGGCCGTTCAATCTGGAGACCCTCGGCGACGAGATCGAAAACCTGGCGACCATCGCCCGCATCGGCGTGAACGGCGAGGAAGAATCGCTGGACGAAGACAGCTCCGACGACGACCCGACCCTCAACGAGCGCATCCACCCCGAAGAGCTGATGGGGCAGGTCATCGACGACAAGTACGAGCTGATCAAGATGCTGGGCCGCGGTGGCATGGGGGAGGTCTATCAGGCACGGCACATCTACCTGGACCGGCCGCTGGCCATCAAGCTCCTGCCCCAGTCCAAGATCAAGGGCTCGTCCCCCTTCTCCAGCTTCATCAAGGAAGCGCGCATCCTGGCCCGCATCCAGAGCCCGCAGATCGTCGAGATCCACGATTTTGGTTTCACGAGCTGGAAGAGCCCATACCTGTGCATGGAGCTGGTCGAGGGGTTGGACCTGCGCAAGCTGCTGCGGCTGCGTGCCCACCTCTCCATCAGCGCTGTCGAGCAGATCGCGATCCAGATCTGCAACGGGCTGGCCACCGCCCACGAGACGGGGATCTTGCACCTGGACCTCAAGCCGTCCAACGTCATGCTCTGCGGCGGGCCCACCGGCAACCGCGGGGCCATCCCGGACGTGAAAATCCTGGATTTCGGCATCGCCCGTTTCGTCGAGGAGGCCGAGCGGGACGGGGGCGTGAAGAACGTCACCGTCCGCGGCACGATGGCGTACATGCCCCCGGAGCGTTGCCGCGGTGAAGCGCTGGGCCCCGGTTCGGACATGTACGCCCTGGGAGTGATGATCTTCGAGATGCTGACCGGACGGACACCGTTCGTGGCCCGGGATCGCCAGACGCTGCTGTACCACCAGCTGTCGGCTCCCGCCCCGTCACCGAGGACCTTCCGCTCCGATACCCCCGCCTATCTGGAGAAGCTCGTGCTCAGGCTCCTCCAGAAGGACCTGGACGCTCGTTACTCGTCTGCCAAGGAGCTCTCGGGACGGCTGGAGCAACACGTGGGTGATTCCTACGACGATCCCATGTTCAGCAGCGAAGATGCCGGAGAAAGGGAATCCATGAGCCAGGACACGGAGCTCATCCTGGGGCCCAGCAGCGAGGATTGATCCATGGGAGGACCCTTGCTCCGTGGGCCGGGCTGGCATACCGTCCGTTCCAACGCGAACAGGTGATCATCATGCGAGTCCGACATCTTCTGCTCCTCGCGGTGCTGGGTCTGGCGGCCCTCACCGGCTGTGGAACGGCCCACACGGCCCGGCCGCTGGGCAAGGGCAATACCTCGGTGAATGTGAGCTTCGGCGGGCCCATCGCCGAGGTGGGCGGGGCAACGGTCCCCGTGCCCATGCCGACCATCGGCGTCAAACATGGCGTCGGCGAACGCACCGACCTGTTCGCCGAGTGGCAGGTGCTACCGGTGGTGATGGGCGTCGGCGCTTTCCAGATGGGCGGCTCGTGGTACTTCCTCGAGCAGAACAAAGGGCGGCCGGGGATGAGCGCCGCTGCGAGCCTCATCACCACCCTCTCCAAGGACGACGTCTGGGCGGCGGTGGATGCCCAATGGGTCGTCAGCTGGAAGGTCCACCCGCGGCATCTGCTCTACCTGGGCACCCACCTGATGCTCTCCCCCGCGCCCGCCGAGTACGTGCAGAATTCTCCGGTCCACCTGGCCCCGCTGATCGGCGGGGAGGTCCGGCTGGGTAAGCGGCAGCGGTTCGGGTTGGGGCTGGAGATCAAATGGGCCGATCCCTGGAAGGACACCGAAGACATGGTGGTCAACTACCTGGGCAACCGGGGCTCCCTGTGCGTCAGCGGAGGGTTCAACTTCTACCTGGGTGATGGCTCGGAGAGGCGCGCCAAGAAGCAGCAGGGAGGTGCACCATGAGCAGGGCACGTGGGTTCACGGTCTTCGGCCTGCTCGTGGCTGTCACGGCCACCGGCGGGTGCATGAAGCTGGATTTCATGTTCTTCCCGGGCGTCGAACTGGACGCCTACGAGCTACCCGACAATCAGATCCCCGAGGATCTGCTGGAACAGATCTCCCTGGAGAGTTCGGACGGCAACACCATCGAGGGGATCTGGGCCCACGTCGATGGCGAAGCTCCGGCGACGTTCCTGTACAGCCACGGTAACGGGCAAAACATCGATCACTACTGGGACCGGGTGCAACTGCTGTGGGAAGAGGGCTACGAGGTCTTCATCTACGACTATCCCGGGTACGGCATGAGCACCGGCGATCCGTCGGAAGACGGCGTGTACGCGGCGGCCGTCGCGGCCCACGACCACGTCATCGAACGCACCGCCAGCGCGGATGGCGATACGGCCATCTCGTTGGGGGTGGCCTACTACGGCTGGTCGCTGGGGACGGCGCCGACGACCTACTTGGCCGCGGAAATCGAGGAGCCGGCGGCCATGTTCCTGGAGGCGCCGATGGCCTGCTCGCAGGCGCTGGTCGAGGACTCGATGAACATGGCGGTGCCTTCTGGATACGTCATCGAGATGGAGCTAGACAACGTGGGCCGCATCGCCGAGATCGATGCGCCCAAGGTCCTGATGCACGGCATCGAGGACGACTACATCGGGGTCTACAACTCCGAGCTGCTCTACGAGGCCGCCGACCTACCGCTGTACTCGTGGTACCCGACCACCGCCGACCACGGCAACGTCGTGTGTGACGGCGACGCCGAGTCCTGCGAGGGGGCCTCGGACGAGTCGTATGAGACCTGGCGCAATCTGGTCAATGGGGTCGTGGCGGAGTACGTGATCCCCTAGATCTGGCACGGTGAGCAGCGGGAGAGGGGGAGAAGAAAAAAACGCGGAGGACGCGGAGGGGGACGCGGAGGACGTGAAGATTGGGAGGAAGAGCTTTTTTGGGGAAACATCCGCTCAAACAGCTGTCGGGCGAAAGCCAACCAGACCCGCCGATCCCCCAAGACTCTCCAACTCTGCGGCCTCTGCGAGCGCTGGACGCGCGTCTCTGTGACCTCAAGGCCGCCCGGACGGCGGCCCCGGGACGGCGGCCCCTCTCCTAGCTATCCACAGGTTCCTCGCCGCTGTCGTCGTCCCCAGCGCTGTCGTCGTCGCTGGCGTCGTCGTCGTCGCCGCTGATGTCGTCGTCGTCGTCCGCGCTGTCGTCGTCCGACACATCGTCGTCATCGTCCGCGCTGTCGTCATCGCTGGTGTCGTCGTCGTCATCCGCGCTGTCGTCGTCCGAGGTGTCGTCATCGGACACGTCATCGTCATCGCCGGCATCGGGGCAATCCCCTTTGCCCGCGCAGTCCGGATCGTCGCAGTCCCACAGGCCGTCCAGGTCATTGTCCTTGGCGTCCGCGCAGTCCGCCTCCGGCTCCGTCTCACGCACACAGCTGATCACGGCCAACCCACCCGCTATCAAGGCAATCACCATCCACAAACCCAGCCATCGGTGCTTCATCTCGTCCCTCCTCGATCTTCTTCTGTCCGTCATCGGGAGGCCAGTGTACCAGCCCGAACACGGACGCACAGCGACCCGATCGACCAAAGCCCCACCCCCTGCTATGCTCCCGGCCATGTCCGCCGGCAATTCCACTCCACCCGCCCGTACCGCGACCCTGCTGACCCGCCTGCTGTCCATCGTCGGCGAAGAGGTGCCCCAGGAGGATGACGCGATGGCCCCGGCCCCCAAGGGGGCTCCGGATCGGGTGGACGACGTCGCGGCCATCGCCCACGAGCTGGGCCAGGCCTTCGAATCGGTGGCCGACGAGCTGCAAAAGACGCGTCGGGAGCTAGCCAACTCGACCACAGGGATCAACGAACGAGTGGCGCAGCTCGAGGACCGGATGCAGGACGCGGATCGTGACGAGCCGCCGTCCCCACCGGTAGCCCCGCCGGTCGCACCACCGCCACCGGACAGCGGCGAGTTGATCCATCTGGCCGAAGAGCTGACCCGCTCCCGGGAGGCATCGCAGGAGGTGCAGCAGGAGGCCGACGATCTCCGGCAGCAGCTGACCGGGACCCAGCAAGCCCGGCAGGCCGCCGAGGAACGGGTAGGCGAGATCACCCAGGAACGGGATCGGGCCCTCGAGCAGCTACGTCAACGAGAGGACGAACTGAGCCAGGAACGAGATCGGGCCCTCGAACAGCTGCACCAACGAGAGGACGAGCTGGGCCAGACACAGGCCCGCTCCCGCGAGTCCCTCGGGCAACGTGAACGCCAGCTGCAGCAGACGGATGAACAGCGGCGTGCGCTGGAGCAGTCGTTGGAGGAAGCGCGGGCCGCCGGCCTCGTCGCCGAGCAGAGCATCGCCGAACTCGAGCGGATCCAACAGAGCCTTCAGCAGCGCCTGGAGACGTCCCAACAGGAGAGCCGGGAACAGCTGTCTCAACACCAGCAGACGCTGACCAATACGGCCGCCGAGCTGGAGCAGGCGACGGCCGGGTTACAGGCCGCAGCGGCGGACCTGGACGAAGCGCGCAACGAGACGCGGCAGGCCCGTGAAGCCGGTCATCAGCTGGAGGCCGAGCTCGATGCAGCTCGCCAGAAGCTGGCCCAGGCCAGCGAGCAAAGTACGGGCCTCGAGGGCCGTCTGTCCGAAGCGCAACAGTCCAGCGAGTCCGCCCGGGCGCAGGCGGACGCCCTCCGCGAGGAGCTGCAGGAAGCCCAACAGGCGCTGGAGACCGAGCGCACCCTGCGGGGTGAGCGTGACGCGGCGCTGGAGGAGATGCGGGAGAAATTCGAGCACAGCCGTGCCGCTCACGACACCCAAACCGCGGATCTGAAGCGGCTCGAGGACGATGTCGCCCGGCTCGAAGCGGTGCGCCGGGCCGGCGATGGGGGCATCGCGGCAGCCCAGATCAACAAGAAACTGCAACGGCTCGAAGAGCAGCTGTCCGCCAGCGAGGACCAGCTCGCCACGGCGCAGCAACAGCGGGATGAAGCCCGGCAAGGGCTCGACGACAGTCGGGCCCAGCTGGCTCAGAGCCATCAACAGCTGGACGAGAGCCGGCAAGAGCTCGCTGCGAGCGCCCAGCAGCTGGCGGACAAGACGCAGGAGCTCGAGGACGGCCAGCAACAACTGCACGACGCCACGGGAGAGCGGGATCGGATGCGCGCCGACCTCACCCGGGCGCAGGAAGAACGGACGCAGGCCATCGAGGAACGCGACGGTCTTCGCCATCAACTCCAGGAGGCCGTGGCCGCTCAGCGGGCCCACGTACAGGAGCGCACCGCCGAGGCGGACACCAGCCGGGATCTGGAGCAGGCACTGGACGAAGCTCGGGCTCGGCTACGGGCCATGGACGGAGAGCGCCAGCGACTACACGAGGATCTGGAGAAGGCCCGCGGTCGCCAGGCGAACGCGGAGGCCGAGCTCCACCAGCAGGCCGCGTCGGTCACCCAGCTCGGTACACAGCGGGACGAGCTGTCCGCCCGGGCGCAGCAGCTGGAGGCCGAACTCCAGCAGGCCCGTCAAGCCGCTCAGGCGGCGGACCAGGCCTGCGCCGCCGTGGCCGAACGCGACGGGCAAATCGAGAGGCTCAAACAGGACGTGCAACGCCTGACCCGGCGGGTCAAGGAGGCGGCAGCCCCTGTGGAGGAGACACCCCCCTGGCCGGAACCATCGCCCCCAACAGAGCCCAAGGAGCACCAGGAGGCGCCGCCCAGTGGAGCCCATGTGGCGTCCCGGGTCGGCGACGTGATGTCAGCGCGCAAAGAGCCCGAAAAGAACCGCGGCATCGGACGGTTTTTCGGGAGGGGCAAGAGGTAGACCGCCTTGGCCCATAGACCTCACGACTCCAGGGGCCCTGGTTTCATTCGCCTGCAGGTTCAGGTCACGGACGCGGCCGGAAACCCGCGCGTCTATCGCATCATCCCCTGGCGCGTCGCCGCCTTGGCCATGGTCCTCGCCCTGTCGTGCCTGGGGGTGGGTTCGGGGGTGAGCTGGCTGCTGGCTCCCAAGCCGGATCCGGACTCCGCGGCCCACCAGATCTTGCTGGAGCGAGAGAATCGTGATCTGCGAGCCACGGTTGCTGCCCTCGAGGAGGAGACCGGCCTCGATTCCGCCATTCCCCCGGCCCCCGAGGTGATCCCCATCCCCAACCTGGATGCGGAGCCGATGATCAAGGTCGGTCTCAAGCGGATGGGGCCCTCCATCACCCTCGAAGGGGAAGAACTGAGATTCGACGGCGCCATCAGCGACGGGGCCCTGGAGGTCCGGTGGACACAGGAGGGGATGAAGCTCGTGGACGGCCGGGAGGTCCCCGACGGCAGCCGCTTCACCGCCAAGGGCCTGGTCCACATCCACGGCGACAGCGGCTACCCCGGCTCCCTGCTGCTGTACCACGAGGGCAACCGCATCCGCCCCGTCTGTGAGCTGCCGCTGGAGACCTACCTGGAGGGGGTCGTTTCCAAGGAGATGCCCCAGAGCTGGAACCTGGAGGCCAAGAAGGCACAGGTGGTGGCAGCCCGCTCCTACGCCATGGCGCGGATGCACGAACAGGACGGCGTCTTTGCCGTGGCGGACACTATCAAGGACCAGGTCTTCCGGCCGGGCGGCGTCGACGATCGCAGCGCAGCAGCCGTGGCGGCCACCCGGGGCCAGATCCTGGTCCAGGACGACGGCCTGGTGACGGCGTACTACTCCTCGACCTGCGGCGGCCATACCTCCGTGGGGGCCTACGTGTGGCCCGAGCGCGGCATCCATCAGGACTGGAGCGTGCCATGTGACTACTGCGTGGACGCCCCCAGACGCAGCTGGGAACGCTCGCTGACCATCGAGGAGATGACCGCGGCGCTCAGCAAGAAGGAGCCGGGCCTGGGCATCGTCACCGCGCTGACCGTCCTGGGGCGGACCCCCACCGGCCGCGTGCGCAACGTGAGGCTCAGCACCGAGTCCGGCTCCAAGGTCCTGACCGGGGACGATTTCCGCAAGCTGATGGGGACCTCCGTGCTGCGCTCCCACCGCTTCGAGGTGGTGCCCAGCGACGAGGGGCTCACCTTCACGGGGAGCGGCTACGGCCACGGCGTGGGCATGTGCCAGTATGGAGCCCAGGGCATGTCCGTGGCGGGCGCGGGGCACAAGGAGATCCTGCGGTACTACTACAAGGGGTCCAAGCTCAAGGAGGCGTTCGAGTAGTACGACGTTTCTCGGATCTACCGTTCACGGTCACGGTCTTCCCGATTCCGATTTCGATCCCGATCGTCCTCCGTCCGACGTTGGACGAAAAGACGTTCCTCGTCGCGAGGCTCCGGCCTCGTGACGTTCCCTCCCGGGGCTCCAGCCCCATCTCCGTCTTCTCCTTGGGAGAACGAGATCGTGGTCGTAGACCGTGTTCCGTGACCGAATAACTACAAGCTGCCTGCTGAGGCCCAAAACAGCGTCATACGCAGCGGCCACCCTCGTCGGCGGGCTCCAGCAGCCGCCCATCGACCTCCAGCACCTCCCCGTCCCCGAACCGAACCAGCCACAGCGTCACATCCATCGAGCCACACCGGGTACAGCTGCGCCCTTCGTCCTCCAGCGCCCGCCACCCGACGAGTTCGCCGCGGGCGCCCGGGCGGCACCAGCCCGGTGCGTTGGGGACGACGGCCACCACGCCCCCAACCCGCAGGCCCCGATCGCTGCCATCCGTCATCCGATGAAGCTCACCAGCAGGGGTTCGCCAAATCCCAGCCGGTCCGTCACCATCACGGCGTCCAGCATCTGCCGGGCCCAGTCGTCCCATTCCCGATCGGTGGAAGGGCCGGCACCTACCGGGCCGGGCGGGGCATGGAAACGCCGGTTGGGGATGGCAAGAAGGATATCGACGAATTCGACGACCCGCCGCCACTCCAGGTCATCCCAGCAAGCCATCCACAGGTCGGCATCGGCTCCCGGCTGCACCGGCAGCAGAGAGGGCCCGGCGGCGGGACACCAGGGCATCTTGAATCCACAGTCATGGGGGCCCAGCAGCCGCTCGAACAGGCAGGCCACAGCGGTGAACTCGTCCCGCGGGAAACAGCGGGACTGCTGGCCGGCGTCGAGGACGCTTCCGATCCACCAGCGCCGGTAGCCCCGGCTCAGCTCCTCGACGAACCCCGCCGCCCGGCAGGTGGACAGGCAGCCCAGCAGGTTGGCCAGCCCCCCCGTGGTCCCGGCGTTCAGGTAGTCCCCCATGGGCATGGCGAGCACCGGATCGTCGGGCAGCCGCTGGACCTCGGCTGGCCGATCGCCGGGGATGGCGTGGCACATCTGTTGGCCCACGATATGGAGAGCCCGGCCGGGATCGGATCCCTCCCGGGCGTAGAAGCGGGCCACATCGGCCACCGGCTGCTCCAGAAACCGGGCCAGCGGCAGACGGTCGACGGCGTGCAGGGTCAGCCGGATTCCCACATCAACGCTCCACCTGGATGACCGCGGCGCCGTCCACGCGGCTGTGCTTCACGTCGCGCAGCGCGTCGTTGATGCGCTCGAGGGGATAGGTGGCCACCTGGGTGTAGATGGGGATCTCGGCAGCCAGCCGCATCAGCGCGTGGCCATCCTCACGGGTGGAGGCGGTGACCGAACAGATGCGCTTCTCGTAGTAAAGGTGCGTGCCGTAGTCCAGCTCGGGGATACGGTCCACGTAGATCCCGGCCAACGCCACCGTGCCGCCGCGCTCCATGTGTTCGAGAGCGTGGCGCACCAGCGAGCCGGCCGGGGCGAAGTTGATGGCCGCGTCCAGCTTGGACGGGGGGGCTTCCTGTGCCGAACCCACCCAGTCGGCTCCCAGCTCCCGGGCCAGCGCTTGATGACCGGCGCTGCGGGTGAACACGAAGCAGCGGCACCCCCGATGGCGCGCCACCTGGATCGCCACGTGGGCAGAGGCCCCGAATCCATAGAGCCCCAGCGTCCCTCCCGGGCGGATGGCGCTACAGTTCAGCGCCCGGTACCCGATGATGCCCGCGCACAGCAGAGGGGCGGCCTGTAGGTCCGGGAAGCCCTCGGGTAACGGGTAGACAAAGTCTACCGGGGCCAGCATGAACTCCGCATAGCCGCCGTCCGCATCGAATCCGGTGAAGCGCGCGTCGCGGCAAAGATTTTCGTCCCCCGCACGGCAGAAGCGGCAGTCGTCACACGTCTCGTGCAGCCAGGCCACACCCACCCGCTGGCCCATCATCCCAGTGGCGACCCCCTCCCCGACCTGATCCACCACCCCCACCGCCTGGTGCCCCGGCACCAGCGGCAGGCGCGGCAGCTCCAGTTCCCCTTCGATCTCGTGGAGATCCGTGTGGCACACGCCGCACACGGAGACCTGGATGCGGACCTGGCCGGGCCCTGCCACGGGGTCGGGCAGATCGACGTTCTGCAGCCGATCCTGATCATCGACGGGGCCGATTTCCTTCAGTTGCATTGCGCGCATGCCAGGAATCCTACCTCGACCGGCTCGGGCGGTTCTGATAATTCAATCCCATGGAGTCATACGATCTTTTCGGTTTCATGGGGCAGGGCGTGCGCCTGCTCATCGCCCTCGTCGAGGCGTTGTGCGCCATCGCGATCCTGGTGCGGTTCCGCTTCAAGCCAGCCGCCTACCTGGCGGCGGTGGCGTTCCTGGGCTACGCCTTCCTCGATTTCGTGTACATCGTCACCGAGCTGGCCCACCTGTGGAGCTATTCGTGGTTCCACGCCGTGGACCTGCTCTTCAAGGCGTTCATCGTGATCACCACGCTGATGATGGCCATCGGGTTGGCCATCTTGGGGATCTCCGCGGCGAAGGGAGGGGCACAGCCATGAGCCTCTTTGCCGTGTTCTTCGCCCTGGTGCGCATGTTGGTGGTCCTCGCCGCGCTGATCTTCATCAAACCCTGGCCCAGCAAGCTTGCCATCGCCCTGGGAACGGGGGCCATGATCCTGCTCAACCTGGTGCGGATGGCGTTCTACGCCACGGGCGCGTGGGAGATGCTCTACGACATCAGCTACAACCTGCCGATGCTCGTGCCGATCCTGTTCTCCTTCGTGGAGTTGCTGATCTGGCTGGTGATCCTGGTGGGATTCGTGATGTTCAAGCCCGCCCAGCCGGCGGCTCCCCGCCCCGACAACCTGATCTGAGTGGCTGTGGTTCTCGGAACGATACCCGCGCTACGCCTTGGGTGACTGCATGCCACAGGCGTTGCAGACGATGACGTCCCCCATCATCTCGGTCTGAACCGACCCGCAGCTGGGGCAGTTCACGTCCCCCATGGGGCCGGCCACGAAGGTGTCCGCGTTCTCGTCGGCGGGCAGGAAGTGCACGACGGCCCAAGCTAGCCCGGCGCCGACACCGGCACAGAGCAGCGCCAGGATATAGATCATCACGTTCTCACCGCCGGTCATCTCGACCGAGGTGCTCGTGAGCCCCACACCCACACCGCCGCAGCAGGCGCCCATGAACTCGCCAGCAAACCAGAACAATGGCCCCAGGCCGCCCCACAGCCCGCTACGGCCCTTGGCCTTGGCCATGGCCGACAGCTTGGATGCGAGGCCGATCACCACGAGAATTTCGATCATTGAATGTCCCCTCGTTTGAGAATCTCATCATGCACGCCGGGAGCGGTTCCCGCGAACAGAATGTTTATTCACTCCAACCCCTCATGTGGAGGTTCCATTCATGCCAATCCGGGAGAATCCATCGATCTGAAACTTATGCTTGCCTCCGCGATGGGTTTGAGGGAATCTCCGCAAAACCTGGAGCACCCCTTTGAAAACAAAACAGCTCGCGACCCTTGTCCTGGAAGACGGGACAACCTTCGAAGGACTGAACTTCGGGGCACCCGTCTCCTCAGCCGGCGAAGTGGTGTTCACCACCGGCATGGTCGGCTATCCAGAATCCCTTACCGATCCCTCCTATCGCAGTCAGATCCTGGTTCTGACGTTCCCCTCCATTGGCAACTACGGAGTACCGTCCGACGCCGTCGGCGAGTTCGGTCTACCGGAGCTGATGGAATCCGGGAGGATCCAGGTGGCTGGCCTGGTGGTGGCCGACTACTCGCCGGCCTACAGCCACTGGGAGGCGGTCCGCTCCCTGTCGGACTGGCTCAAAGCATCGGGCATACCGGGTATCTATGATACCGACACCCGCGCCCTGACCCGCCGCCTGCGCGAGCACGGAACGGTGCTCGGCAAGCTGATCGTCGGCGACGATCCCGACTGGATCGACCCGGCCGCCGAAAACCTGGTGGCCCACGTCTCCCACCCGGAGGTCCGCGCCTTCGGCGACGAGGGCTCGCCCCATATCGCGGTGGTGGACTGCGGCGTCAAAAACAACATCTTGCGCTGCTTGCTGCGCCGCGGCGCCCGCGTGACGGTCGTACCGTGGGACCACGACCTGTCGTCCATGGACTGCGATGGCATCGTGCTGTCCAACGGCCCCGGCGACCCCACCCGCTGTGACGTGACCATCAACCAGCTGCGCGGGCTGATCCAGCCGGCCGCTACCGGCGGCGCACCCACGCCGATCTTCGGCATCTGCCTGGGTTGCCAGCTGCTCGGCCTGGCCGCCGGGGCCGAGACCTTCAAGCTGCGCTTCGGCCACCGCAGCCAGAACCAGCCGGCCATCGATACGGCCAGCCAGCGGTGCTACATCACCAGCCAGAACCACGGCTACGCGGTGGATGCCCGGACCCTGCCCACGGACTGGCGTGTGTGGTTCCTCAATGCGAACGACGGGACCGTGGAGGGGATCCGGCACAAGACGCTGCCCTTCTCGGCGGTGCAGTTCCATCCCGAGGCCGCCTGCGGCCCCGTGGACACCGCCTTCCTGTTCGACGATTTCCTGGAGCAAGCCCGGGCCCATCGAGACGGCCGGGAGGTGCTGCGATGAACACCGTTGAGACTGTCCTGTTGCTGGGTTCCGGCGGCCTGTCCATCGGCCAGGCCGGTGAATTCGACTACTCCGGCTCCCAGGCCATCAAGGCCCTCAAAGAAGAGGGCGTGCGGGTCATCCTGGTCAACCCCAACATCGCCACCATCCAGACATCGGAAGGGCTGGCAGACCAGATCTATTTCGTGCCGGTGACCCCCGATTTCGTCACCCGCATCATCAAACAAGAGAAGCCGGACGGCATCCTGCTCAGCTTCGGCGGGCAGACCGCTCTCAACTGTGGCGTGGAGCTCCAGAATTCCGGCGTTCTGGCCCAGCACAATGTCCGCGTGCTGGGTACACCGGTAGCCTCCATCGAGACCACCGAGGACCGGGACCTGTTCGCCCAGGCGATGGCGGCCATCGGCGCCCCGGTACCCCCGTCCGTGGCCACCTCCAGCCCCGAGGAGGCGCTGCAGGCCGCCGGTGAGATCGGCTACCCGGTCATCGTCCGCGCCGCCTACACCCTCGGCGGCATGGGCTCGACCTTCGTCGACAGCCCGGATCAGATGTACGAGGCGGCGGCCAAGGCCTTCGCCGCCAGCCCCCAGCTGCTGGTGGAGCGCTCCCTGCGCGGCTGGAAGGAGGTCGAATACGAGGTCGTCCGCGACGGGCACGACAACTGCGTGACCGTGTGCAACATGGAGAACCTCGATCCCCTGGGGATCCACACCGGTGAGTCGGTGGTGGTGGCCCCCAGCTTGACCCTAAGTAACCGCGACTACCACCGCTTGCGGGAGCGGGCCATCGCCATCGTCCGCCACCTGGGCATCGTCGGCGAGTGCAACGTGCAGTACGCCCTCGACCCCCACTCGGACGATTTTGCCGTCATCGAGGTCAACGCCCGGCTCTCCCGCAGCTCGGCCCTGGCCTCCAAGGCCACCGGCTACCCGCTGGCGGCTGTAGCCGCTCGCATCGCCCTGGGGCGTTCGCTACCGGAGATCCCCAACGCCGTCACACGCACCACCTGCGCCTGCTTCGAGCCGTCGCTGGACTACGTGGTGATCAAGATGCCGCGGTGGGATCTGGCCAAGTTCCGCCACGTCTCCCGCCGCATCGGCAGCGCCATGAAGAGCGTGGGCGAGGTGATGGCCATCGGCCGTTGCTTCGAAGAAGCACTACAGAAGGCGCTGCGCATGGTAGGCGGCGGCTTCCACGGCCTGGTGGCCAACCGGGAGATGGCCTTCGACGACCTGGACGACGCCCTGCAACGGCCCACCGACCTGCGCGTGCTTGCCCTGGCCGAGGCCCTGGACCGGGGGTACAGCGTGGAACAGCTCCACGAGCTGACCCGCATCGATCGCTGGTTCCTCCACCGCATGAAGGGCATCGTCGACACCTACGACGAGTTGACCAGGTACAGCGACAAGGACCTCCCCCGCGATCTGCTGCACACCGCCAAGAAGCTGGGCTTCTCCGACTTCCAGATCGCCCGCGCGGTGATGAACTACCTGCAGTCCGACCCGCACGACAAGATGATGACCGTGCGTGAGCTGCGCAAACGGTACGGCATCCTGCCGGCGGTCAAGCAGATCGACACCACCGGTGGCGAGTTCCCCGCCGAGACCAACTACCTGTACCTGACGTACAACGGCACGGAGGACGACGTCGAGTTCGCCGATCCCACCAGCCCGGCCCCGGAGCGCCCCGTGGTGGTGCTGGGCAGCGGTGCGTACCGCATCGGTAGCTCGGTGGAGTTCGACTGGTGCTGCGTCGGGGCCCTGGACACCCTGCGCTCGATGGAGCGTAAGACGGTGATGATCAACCACAACCCCGAGACGGTCAGCACCGACTTCGACGCCTGCGACCGGCTCTACTTCGAGGAGCTGACCCTGGAGCGCATCCTCGACATCCACGACAAGGAGCACCCCGAGGGATTCGTGGTCAGCATGGGGGGTCAGGTGCCCAACAACCTGGCACCCCGGCTGTTCGCCGAGGGCGTGCCGGTGCTGGGGACCTCGCCGCGGGACATCGATCGCGCCGAGGACCGCCACAAGTTCTCGGCCCTGCTGGATTCCCTGGGCATCGATCAGCCCGGCTGGCGCGAGGTCACCGACGCGGACGAGGCGTGCCGCCAGGCCGCCGAGATGGGCTACCCGCTGCTGGTGCGGCCCAGCTACGTGCTCAGCGGTGCGGCCATGGCCGTCGCCTTCCGGGAGTCGGAGTTGCGCGGCATCCTGGAGCGGGCCGCCGTCGTCTCCGGCGACCATCCGGTGGTGATGAGCCAGTACGTCACCGGCGCCAAGGAGATCGAGATCGATGCCGTGGCCGCCGATGGCCAGCTGGTGGCCTACGCCATCAGCGAGCACGTGGAGAATGCCGGCGTCCACTCCGGGGACGCCACCATGGTGCTCCCGCCCCAGAAGCTCTACCTGGAGACCATCCGGCGCATCAAGCGCATCGCCCGCCAGGTAGCCGAGGCGCTGCAGATCAGCGGGCCGTTCAACATGCAGTTCCTGGCCAGAGAGAATCGGGTGCGGGTCATCGAGTGCAACCTACGCGCCTCCCGCAGCTTCCCGTTCGTCTCCAAGGTCTACTCCGTGGATTTCTCGGAGCTGGCCACCCGCGCCATCCTGGGGGCTCCCATCGAGCCTCCGGGCCGCTCCCTGTTCGACCTGGACTACGTAGGGGTCAAGGCCCCTCAGTTCAGCTTCACCCGTCTGGCCGGGGCCGACCCCATGCTGGGCGTGGAGATGGCCTCCACCGGCGAAGTGGCCTGCCTGGGGACCGACGTGGGCGACGCCTACCTCAAGGCGTACATCTCGGCCGGCAACAAGCTGCCCCGCAGGGCGGTGCTGCTGTCCACCGGCCCGGTAGAGAGTAAGGCCGGATTCCTGGCCAGCGCTCGATCGCTGCAGCGGCGCGGGCTCGACATCTACAGCACCGAGGGCACGACACGCTTCCTCACCGATCACGGCGTCTCGTGCCAGGAGGTCGCCTGGCCCATGGATGACAAGGGGACCAATGCCCTGGAGCTGCTCAAGGAGCGTCGGGTCGATCTGGTGGTCAACATCCCCAAGAACCTGGCCGACGACGAGCTGGACAACGACTACCTGATCCGCCGGCACGCCGTGGATTACGGCATCCCGCTGATCACCAATCTCCAGGTGGCCAACCTCCTCGTCTCGGCCATGGACGAGTTCCCCATCGAGAAGCTGGAGTGCCGGCCCTGGGAGACCTATACACGCGCCTGAAACTGGCCTCGCGCATTTGAAACCCAGAACCCGCCTTCCCTAGAATGACCCCAGCGATCACCGTTTTCCTCTAACTTCCGGTATCCTTCGGGGTGTCCAGAAGGATTGGAACACCTGGAAATGACGGGATTCTTCGGCAGATTTCTCGGACTCATCGCCTGGTTCCTGGGCCTAGCCAGCGGTGCGTTCGGTGTCATCGCGCCCCAGTCTTCCCTGGTCTCGCCGTGGTACCTCGGCGCCCTGGTGGCCATCTCGTCACTGGCCGTGATCCTGCTGGGGATGATCATCCGCGAAATCCTGGAACGGGACACGGTGGTGGCCGTTTTTGGCCTGGTCACGCTGGGTGTCCTGTTCGTCATGACTCCGGTCTATGCCGGGACGTTCATCACGCTGACCGTGGAGGTCGATGCACCCCCGGGCGAGCTGTTCGACTACAGGCGAGAGGTACGCGGTGAGGTGTACACACCGGACGCGCGCTCCATCCAATACGTACGCAAGGAGGGCGTCTCGGACAACGAGCTGATCCAGAACCTGGGGGGCGTGGATCGGGTCTGGACCGGGGAGAGCATCCGCGAGTACTGGAACGTCCTGGTACCCCAGTACGTCGTCGTGGCGGCGGCATTCGTCTGCTCGGTATTCTTCCTGGGCGCCTTCCTCGATCTGGCCGCCGGCGCCCTTCCGGTCCGCAAAACAACCAAACGTACGAAGTTCAGGACTCGCGGCGCTCGTCGCAAGCGATGAAAAGGCCATGAATCCCCGGTTCAACGACCCGCTTCGCCCCCATTCACGTACCATCCATCCTGTTTTGTCCCTCGCGCTGGCTGGACTGCTGGCGAGCCTGATCGCCGTGGGATTGGCGTGCCCATCCCGCCAAGACCGGGCCCTGGCTTCCCCGCCCGAGGCTGCCCCCACGACGGCCGCAGGGAGCGGCGAGTCCCGCGTCCAGCGGGTCCGGCCCAGCCCGCTGGCCGGCGGCTGGTACGAGGGCAAGCGCGAAAAACTCCACGGCCAGGTCCACGGTGCCCTGGCCGACGTCGCACCGTACGTGGGTTCCCGGCCGCTGGCGCTCGTCTGCCCCCACGCCGGCTTCGCCTACTCGGGGCCGACTGCGGCCCACGCCTACAAGACCCTGGAGAAGGAACGCTACGACCGCATCTTCATCCTTGGCCCTTCCCACCACGTCGGCCTCGAGGGGTTGGGGATCGGCAACTGGACCCACTACGAGACCCCCCTGGGCCGTGTCCCCATCGACGAGGCGGCCGTCCTGCGCCTGACCCAAGACGACCTGTTCGCCGTCGTCGAAGGCGTGGACACCCGGGAACACTCGGTTGAAATGCAGGTCCCGTTCGTGCAGGTCGTGGCGATGGGGTCACGCATCGTCCCCATCGTCGTCGGCGACGTGACCTTGGCCCAGGTACGCCACGCGGCAGAGGTCTTGCGCGCCGAGGTGGGCCCCGGCGATCTGGTCGTGGCGTCCACCGATTTCACCCACTGGGGGCCCCGCTTCGGCTTCGCACCCCAGTACGACGATCTGGCCGCGGGCCTGGAACAGCTGGACATGGGTGCGTTCGAGGCGCTGGTGGCCCTGGACGAGGAACGGTTCATCCAGTACTGCGCAGAGACGGGCGCCCCCAACAGTGGCGCGCGCCCCGGGGCGCTCCTGGCGGCCCAGCTGCCCGCAGCGGCCCAGGTCACCCACC
>CAZDDH010000120.1:20872-25257 GCA_964504165.1 uncultured Rickettsiales bacterium
GCGGCCCCCCCCCCGGGGGCCCCCGCGACCGGTGGCGATCCTGGCGGCCATGCTGCCGGAAGCGGCCGAGGTCTCGCTGCGGCACTACGCCCGTTCGGGGGAGCTGACCGGGGACTGGGAGAACACCGTCAGCTACGTCGCCGCGCTGGCCACCGGCGATCCCTGGGACGGGCACGGCGCCGACGATACCACCCACCGGCTGGATCGCGCCGAGCAGCAAACCCTTCTACGCCTGGCGCGGGACGCCATCACGGCAGAGCTGACCGGCAAGCCGCAACCGGACCTGGCCGACTACGACCTCACCGAGGAGCTCAAAAAGGACTCGGGGGTCTTCGTCACCCTGACCATCGACGGCAACCTGAGGGGCTGTATCGGCGAGATCCCCCCCAACCAGCCCCTCCCCAACGCGGTCCGCGAGCGAGCGGTGGACGCGGCCATCCACGATCCACGCTTCCAGCCCCTGTCCGCGGGCGACCTGGACCGGATCCACATCGAGGTATCCGCCCTCACCCCTCCCCGGGCCGTGGCCAGCTACGACGATATCGTGCTCGGCCGCGACGGCGTCTACCTGATCAAGGGGTTCAACCGGGCGGTCTACCTGCCCCAGGTGGCCCCGGAGCAAGGGTGGGACCTGGAGCAGACCCTCTCCACCCTGTCCCGCAAGGCGGGCTTGCCGAGCGACGGATGGAAAGAGGGGGCGGAGTTCGAGGTCTTCCAGGCTCAGGTGTTCCACGAATAGCGACCCCCGATTGGTTCTGCAAGGTAGTTGTTGGTACCCTGTGTGCCATGCCGGAAGTCGGAGAGAAATTTGGCCGCTATGTGCTGATGGATATCGTCGGCAAGGGCGGCATGGCGCGCGTCTATCGGGCACTCCGTTCGGGGCCGATGGGTTTCCGTAAGCAGGTGGCCATCAAGCAAATCCTTCCGGACGTGGCCGCGGACGAGAAGGTGGTCAAGGCGCTGATCAACGAAGCCCGCATGGGGGGCCTGCTCCATCACCGCAACCTCGTGGAAATCTACGAATTCGATCAGGAAGACGACGTCTTCTACATCGCCATGGAATTCGTACAGGGGCACATGCTCTCGGAGATCCTGCTCCAGGGCCGCGAGATCAAGCAGCCCGTCCCGCCCCGCATCGTGGTGGACATCGGCTGCCAGCTCTGCGAGGGGTTGGCCTACGCGCACGCCGCCGGGGACGAGGATGGGCGCCCGATGAAGCTGGTGCACCGGGACATCAAGCCATCCAACCTGATGCTCTCGGACCGCGGCTTGCTCAAGATCATGGATTTCGGCATCGCCAAGGCGGCGACGAACCTGTTCCACACCACGCTGGCCGGGATCACCAAGGGGACACCGGTGTACATGAGCCCCGAGCAGGTGCGTGGCGAGGCGCTGGACCAGCGCTCCGACCTGTTCGCCGCCGGATCCATCATCGCCGAGCTGGCCACGGGGCGCATCGTGTTCGACGACAAGACCTTGCCCGCCGTGCTGACCAAGGTCGTCAACGCGGACATCTCCGGCATCATGCCCCAGGTCCAGCAGAGCGTCCCAGCGCTGGCGCCCGTCCTGCAACGGGCCCTGCAGCCGGCAGCGGACGATCGCTTCGCGTCTGCGGCCGAGATGGGCCAGGCCCTTCGCGACGTCATCCCCCAGTTGCCACCGGCCCCGCCCATCGAACAGTGGCTAGAGGGCTGGTTCACCGCCCAGCCACCGCCCAAAGAGGAGGCCCCGCTGAGCGAAGCCATCGTCGTTTCCACCGGCGACGCGGCGAGCCCTTCCACGGGCGAGACCATGGAGCTGGACATCGAAAAAGCGTTCGAGGAGGGGAATGCCGAGCTGTCGCTGGAGGTCCCCCCGGGCCAGGCCGCGGCCCACAGGATCGGGCTGACCCAGGAGCTCGAACTGATGGACCTGGCCGTCGACGACGGCGAGGATGGCGAGGGCCGGACCCTGGTGGCGCACGGGCATGGCGTGCTGATGGTGGAGCTCGAACCCGGGACCTTCTGGATGGGGAGTCCCGAGGGGGAAAAGGGCCGCCACGACGACGAGACGCGCCACAAGGTGCAGCTGGCCCACCCCTTTCTGGTCGCCATCACCCCCGTGACGCAGGCCCAGTGGAAAGCCGCCATGGGTGAAAATCCGAGCCACGTCACGGCCGATGATCTGCCCGTGGAGAACATCAGCTGGATGGACGCCCTGGAATTCTGCAACCGTCTCTCGGCGCTGGAGGGCCTGCAGCCCGCCTATCGCAAAGAGGGCGGGCGATTGATCTGGGACCGCAAGGCCGCCGGTTTCCGCATGCTCACCGAGGCGGAGTGGGAGTACGCGGCCCGGGCGGGCAGTACGACCCGATTCGCCGGTTCCAATGACGCAGACGAGGTGGCCTGGCACTGGGACAACGCCGAAGGCCAGCCCCAGCCCGTCCGCTCCAAGAAGCCCAACGCCTGGGGCCTGTACGACATGAGCGGCAACGTCTGGGAGTGGGTCTGGGACGTGTACAGCCCGTACGCCACCGATGGCACCGTTCGCAATCCGGCGGGTCTGCATTCAGGGACCGGGCGGATCTGCCGCGGCGGCTCGTGGTACAGCATGTTGTTCGACCTGCGGGTTTCGTGCCGGCACCGGCGTGCCCGCCCCTCCGACCGGACGCACTACCTGGGCTTGCGCATCGGTCGCACCATCGGTTGAACGGAGGCATCCAACGGTCGAGATGTCGCTGGTCCTGGGTCTCGCCGCCGCGTTGCCACTGGTGTTGTTGCTGGTGGTGATGGCCGCTGTCAGTGTGCGCTGGCACAACCGGCTGGCAAAACTCCACCAGCTCGCTGCGGACGGACTGCTGGGGCAGGCGCGGCTGCTGTCGCCCCAACCCCTGCCTGGCACGGATTTCGAGGCCCTCATCGACGCCCTGGACGGCGGGGATGCAGAGATGGCCGGGGGGCTGTTCCGACGAATCAGCCGCGTGGCCGGCAAACGCAGCTTCACCGGCTGGCTGACCCTGCTGCCCGCCGCGGCATTGCTGGCGGCTCTGCCGCTGCTGCCGGCCGTCCTGCTATGTGTCCAGCTGGCCGTCGGTGAGACCGGCCGCCACCCCCAGGAGGCCTGCCACACGACCGCCATGGGATTCGCCATGTTCACCGCCGTACTGCCGCTGTGCCTTTCGGTGGTGACCCTGGCGCTGCACTTGCACGCGCTGGAAGGAGGCCGACGTGGCTCGGCCGCGGCCAGCCTGCTTCACCATGCCGGCAAGGAGCTCCGATGATCGACATCGGACAGACCACGTGGGCCTGGATGCTGGTGGGGCTGGCTGCGGCCAACGTCCTGTTGCTGGCCGGGACGGCACTGGTCCTGACGCTGATCCACGTCAAGCGGCACAGGCCGCTGATGCTGCTCGCCGACGCCGTCGCCCGCCACGACGTGGAGCAGGCCAGGTACCACCTGGCTCGCATCGGCGGACGCCCCGGCCAGCTGATGGATGTCGCCATGCGGCGCAGCCTGGAGCACGGGTCAGCCAAGATGGTCCGCGACCGGTTCGTGCGCGGATACCTGGCCGGGTACCCCGCGGCATCGGCACTCCTCAAGCTCTGGACGGTGGTGGTCTGTGGGACCGCCGCCCTGCTCCCCTACCTGGTCTCCTGCGCCGGGCGGGCAGCCCTCGGCACCGCGGCCCTCGAACGGGGCCGCCCCATCCCCATCGACGCGCTGACACTCAATCAGCTGGGGCTCGTGGAGACCGTAGTGGCGGGTGCGGTGGCCTGGGCGCTGATCCTCGTCGCCTTCCGCAACGATCCGGGGGCTGGGGCGGTGAAACGACGGATCCTGGCGAGACTCAACGGGGCAGCAGCCAAAAAGTAAGCCCGTCCAACCCAGCGATCACCGCGGCGAAGAACACCAGACCACCGATATAGCGCAGGGTAAATCCCATCGATCGAACTCTATCACCATTTTTCTTCGAATAAGCCCAAAGCCCGGCCGTCCATCTTTTTCGAACCTACCGGGAACCAAACAGAAACCGGGTGGTCTTAGAAATACAAACCGTGGCCAGAGGGCAAAGCCGGACCAGCCGGGCCACGTAGAGTTCGTCGGACGGCGCGGTCCATCCCCTCCACGACGCGCGCCCGCGCCGCCCGAGCCCCGGGGGAATTGTTCCCCCGGGGTTTTTTTATGCGGTCGCCCCGACCGCATCCCTTGCCCCTGCCCCTGCCCGATCTCTTTCCCTTCTTTTTCCTCGTGCCGAGGCTCCGGCCTCGGTACGTTCCCCCGCACGCTCTGCGTGCTTCCGTCTACGACCGTGGCTTCACGATGACCAGGAAGACGAGGCTGGAGCCTCGCGGAAAGACGTCACGAGGCCGGAGCCTCGCGACGAGGAGGGGAGAAGAGATCGGGCA
>CAZDDH010000121.1:0-25234 GCA_964504165.1 uncultured Rickettsiales bacterium
CCAACGTGAAGTGCGTGATGGTCAACATCTTTGGCGGCAGCGTCCGCTGTGACTGGATCGCCGATGGCGTCCTCACCGCGATCAAGGACGCCGGCATCGAGGTCCCGCTGGTCGTCAGACTGCAGGGGACCAAGGCTCCCGAGGCCCGGGCGATGATCGCCGAGAGTGGCCTGCCGGTGATCACCGCCGAGCACATGAAGGAAGCCGCCGAGAAGGCCATCGCGGCCGTGGAAGGGGTGTGACCGATGTCGATCCTAGCTAACAACGACACCCGTATCATCATCCAGGGCCTGGGCAAGGTCGGTCAGTTCCATTGCGACCTGATGCGCGAGTACGGCGCCAAGGTCGTCGGTGGCATCCGCCCCGGCAAGGGCGGCACCGAATACAAGGGCGTGCCGGTCTTCAACACCGTGCAGCAGGCCGTCGATGAGACGGACGCCAACGCCACGGTCATCTTCGTGCCGCCGCCGTTCGCCGGCGACGCCATCATCGAAGCGGCCTGCAACGGCCTGGGCCTGATCGTCACCATCACCGAGGGTATTCCCACCTTCGACATGCTGCGGGCCAAGGCCTATGTGGCCGAGCGTGACACGACCCTCATCGGCCCCAACTGCCCCGGCATCATCACCCCCGGGCAGACCAAGCTGGGTATCCTCCCCGGCCAGATCTGCAAGGAGGGGCGCGTTGGGGTCATCTCCCGCAGCGGTACGCTGACGTACGAGGCCGTGGATCAGCTGAGCCAGCGTGGCATCGGCCAGTCCACCTGCCTGGGCATCGGTGGCGACCCCATCATCGGGACGACCCACCTGGACGCCATGAAGCTGTTCGCCGCCGACCCGGACACGGACGCCGTCGTCATGATCGGAGAGATCGGCGGTTCGGCCGAGGAAGAGTGCGCCGCGTGGATCGCGGACAACATGGACAAGCCCGTGGTCGGCTTCATCGCCGGCGCGACGGCTCCTCCGGGACGCCGCATGGGCCATGCCGGTGCGATCATCGCCGGTGGCAAGGGCACCGCGGAGGAGAAGTTCGCCGCGCTGGCCGAGGCTGGTGTCCACATCGCCCGCTCCCCCGCCGAGATCGGCGAGGTGATGGAGGCGGCCCTCGAGGGCTAGCCCGTCCGATGTAATGACGGTCCGGGTACCACTCCGGTGGTGCCCGGACCTTTTTTATCGACAGGAGATGAATCCAATGACCATCGAGACCACCTGCAGCATCATCAAGCCCGACGCGGTGAAGGCCGGTGTGGCGGGCAAGATCATCCAGCGCCTCGAAGACGAGGGCTTCCGCATCGCCGCGTGCAAGAAGATCCACATGACCCAGGGCCTGGCCGAGGGGTTCTATGCGGTCCACAGCGAGCGGCCGTTCTTCGGCGAGCTGGTGGAGTTCATGACCAGCGGCCCCGTGTTCGTGCTCGTCCTCCAGGCCGAGAACGCCATCCAGCGTTACCGCGACCTGATGGGAGCCACCGACTCGGAGAAGGCCGACGAGGGCACCCTGCGTAACCTGTACGGCACCAACATCCAGAACAACGCCTGCCACGGCTCTGATTCCGTCGAGAACGGGATCATCGAGACCGACTACTTCTTCTCCAAGCTCGAGCGGGTCTGAGAAGAGAAGAGAGGGCCGTCCGTCCGGGACGGCTGAAGGCCGCAAAGACACGCGTCCAGCGTGCGCGAAGGCGCGAAGCGCGCTTTCAGCGCGGGAATAGAAATCTCCCAGACGAGAAGAATGAACGAGGTTCCGGTCGGGTTCCAAGGCCTCACTAAGAGAAAAAGGGACGCTCATAAGAACATAAGAAACTCCCATTCCCTCCCTAAAAAAAAGAAAAAAAAGGAGGCCCCCGTTACGGGAGCCTCCAATGTCGCCATCCCGGGCTGGTGGGCCCGGGCGGCAGATGATCGAGCAGCCTGCTTAGAGGGCGCCCTTGAGCTGCTTGGCAGCCTTGAACTTGGCGGTGTTACGAGCGGCGATCTGCAGCTCGGCACCGGTCTTGGGGTTACGGCCAGTACGCGCAGCGCGATGGCCCAGGGAGAACGTGCCGAACCCCACCAGCGTGACCTTGTCGGAGTCGGCCAGAGCGGCCGTCACGGAATCGGTGAACGCCTTGATGGCGGCGTCGGCATCGGTCTTGCTCAGGCCAGCCTTCTCAGCAACGGCCCCGATCAGTTCAGTCTTGGTCATGTCATCCTCCTCGTGGTTGGTAACCGGTTGAATGGAAGAGGGCGATCTGCCAGTTGCTCGGTGCACAGGTGCCCCGGATACCACGACAGTGGCTTCACCGGAGTGCTCGAATGCAACTTGTGCTTGTCAATCCCTGCTATCCGTTGTCAATGAAGGCATCCTATGGCATGCAAACCCGCATGGGAAGGGGATTTCAGCGCGATCTGATCACTTTTTTTTCTGTTGTGGTCAGCCGCCGATCAGATCGACTTGCTTTCAGGGACCAAATCGACTAGAAATGTCGCCCGGTTGGGCGATTAACTCAGTGGGAGAGTGCTACCTTCACACGGTAGAAGTCACAGGTTCAAATCCTGTATCGCCCACCAGCCTCCTCACTCGGCCTTCCTTGCATCGCGACGACCCAGGCGCCCGAATCGCGGCCATCTGCTGCGGCCCTAGTTGTCGCCGTAGCTATGCTACGACTCCGCCTCAGGCCTTGCAGCTGACCACGCTTCGGACGCCCGGGGCGCCGCGCTGCTGCGTCAGGCCTCCTTCGTCGGCACCGCCGTAGGCGGTCCTCCACAGCCATAGCGATACAGGAGAGGCCCGGAAAGAGGAGTCCGGGACGGACGACGACTGGAGGGCAAATCCTGTATCGCCTCTCGTTGGCGTCCGCACTCGGCCTTCCCTGTAGCCCCTGTCGCTGAACCACAGATCCATGGCCATCCGAAGGCTCGTGGCAGCGGCACGGTCCGCTGTTGCGGTGTTCCTCCTGACGCAGGTGCCGGATGAGGGAGTGGTTACGGGCTTTCCTCTTCGTCTCGGAGGAGGGGCAGCAACGTCGCCCAGGGGATGTGGGTCGGGGGATCCGTGTCCTCGCCGTTGGGATTCCAGGGGACCAGGTCGAGCCCCTCGTCCGTGAAGGACGAGCTGCTGAGGGACCACGCCTCGTAGTCGTCGAGTTTGATTCTCCAGGCCCGACCGTCGGGGGATAAGGCCAGCAGATCGTCGAAGTAGTTGATCCATCCGTTTTCATTGGAGAGCGCGAAGAGGTACATGCCCTGGATCGGAGCGATCGTCTCTTCGGACTTATCGCGATCGAGGGCGTCGGGTGGGTACACGGACTGCGGGGGTTGCAACGACGTATCGGCGCGGCCTGCGATGACCGGGTACGGCTCCACATCCTCGAGATAATCGATGACCGCATGGCGGCGCGTGGTATCGCCGTCGCCGAGACTCTCGAACACCAGCGTACGGCTGATCGCTCGCGCGCGAATGGCCCAGATGGTGAAGCGCGCCGCGCGGGCGTCCACCAGACGGCGGTGAACGATGAAGGCCGGTCCCGCGAACTCCTCGTGGCCGGGCCAGGTCTGCCAGGTATCATCCTCGACGAAGGGGGGTTCGTATTCGTCGACGGAGCGCCAGGCACTCTCCTGGGGCACCGGTGGGCCGTCGTACCAGACCACCGGTGGCAGGGCCTGGACCGTGAGCTCGAGGCCCGCCGCCTCCACGACTCTGGGGGCCCCGTCGCCCTCCTTGCGCCATCCGGCCTCGGCCATCGCGTGGCGTGCCGCGCCGGGCTCGAACGGCTGAAATCCTACCTGGTGCAGCAGCACCTCTTTTTCCGCGAGCGTCGGCGCGTTTCCTGCCGCTGCGATGAACGAGTAGAGGCCCGATGGCCGGCCGCTACCGGTTTGTTCCTGGATGCCCAGCGCACGGCAGGGATCCACTTCGATTCGCCAGAACGTGGTGTACCTGCCGTGGTGCCGACCCTGTCCCCCTTGGTAGGTCCAGGTTGTCATGACCTTTCCCTCCTGCTCATCGAGCCATTGCCGGGGGCCGTGCAGTGGGCAGCCGAACCCGGGCTGACCACATTCGGGGACCGGCCAGGGGAACGGTGACAATGCCTCTGCCCCGCAGGCGTCGAGCTTTGCTTCCAGCTGCCCGTCGGGCGGGTCGGCGGCATGGCATGGGATCGACAACGACAGAACCCACCCCACAACCAGCCACGGCGTGAGCTGGCCAATAACGCTCGGGTTCGCACACCACACGTCGCGCCTCCCCTCGGAAGAACCAACTCATCGAAAGTATCGCACGGCATCCCTGGCCATGGATCGGACGTGGGTTACCGGGCGATTACCGGGGCTCACCAGCGCTGGAGCAACGCGAGGACAGAGAGGCTGGTGCCGCTTCCGCAGAGCAGGGTGTGGTCACCGCGGATCAGTCGGCGCCTCGACGCCTCACGCGCCCGGACATGTTTTGACTTGCCCATGACCACGAACCAAACCACATGAGCGACAATCCCGGGCCAGGAGGTGTAGAGGTGCGTTCTTTTGATACCAAGTGGATCTGGTCCCTTGTCGCCGCGGGTCTTCTGATCACGGTTTTGGGCGCTGGCGCTGCGGGGGACAGCCGGCCGGTGGAGGTTTTCTTCGTGCCGCCGGGGTTGATCACCACGGACGGCTCGGAGCAGCGGCTGATGTTCGTGGTCCTGGACCAGTCTGGCAGGCTGGCCGAGGAGGCCAAGTTCAACGGCACGAATGTCGAGCTTGGCAAGCTCTCGGGATGGGAAAATCCTCATCCCGGCGTGTGGACCGTCATCTACAAGGCCCCCGTCAGCTCCCAGATCCCCCAGGTGCCGCTGTCCGTCCGGGTCAAGGTGGGCAAGGGCAAGGCCTCCCTCGAGACGAACCTGCCGATGCGCCCGCCGGCGCCCGCTTCGCTGGATCTGGTCGCCGACTCTGACTCGATGATCAAGAAACAGGACCGGGAGATGGAGCTGCGGATCCGGGTGACATCCATCGACGACCTGCCGGTGGACCGCCGTGAACTGCAGGTGACAGCCCTCCTCGGCACGGTGGATCGTCTGCAGGGGAAGGGCGGCGGTCTGTACAAGGCGCGGTACACGATGCCGGAAGGGGAATCGACGCCCGAGCTGGACTACATCCATGTCATCGACCGGGAGTTTCCCCACGAACTGGTGGACTTCGTGGCCGTCCCGCTGGTGGGCAACCTGGACTGGGAGCTGGATACGGGGCAGGCCAACCTGGCCGTGGCCCTCGACGTGGGTGACAAGCGCTACGGTCCGACCACCTCCGATGAGGTGGGGATGGCCAAGATCCCGATCCTGGTTCCGCCCGGCACGACCACTGCCGTGGCCGCGGTCCAGGTGGAGGGAAGCCCGGCCGTCTTCCAGAATGTCGACCTCGGGCTGCCGATGTACAACCAGCTGGTCATGGCCGCCACCGCCGAGTACGTCCCCGGCGACGGCAGCACCTCCTATCCCATCTTCCTGTACATCACCGATGCTGCTGGCCAGCCGTCGGACAGCGCGCCGGTGGCCGTTGCGGCAAGCGCCGGCACGGTGGCCCTCCCGAAGGGGGGAACCGACGGGCTGTACGTGGCCCAGTACACGCCGCCGGCCGTCGATGGACCCACCGAGGTCACCCTGACGGCCACCATCACCGGTCACGAGCCGAGCAGCGATACCATCACCTTCGAGGTGGTGCCGGCCCTGCCGTCGGCATACGTGGCGCAGGTGGAACCGTCCAGTCTCGGGCCGGGCGAGGCCACCGCAACCCTCAAGGGGCAGCTCACCCCGCCGCCGGGGGCTTCGGGCGAGGCCTACGGGGCCGCCGTCTACGCGGCGTCCGGGGCGCTGGCCGTCACCCCGGCGGGGGCCGGCGAGTTCACGGCGACCCACGAAGCCAACTTCGACACGCCCCGCGCCTACCTGGCCGGGGCCACGATGCTCGCCCTGGACCGGCCGGCTCATAGCCTGGTGGCGTGGGCCGTGGATGAACAGGTACGGGCCGGGGGACACACCACCATCGTGGCTATGGCCCTGGATCATCACGGGCTGCCGGTCACCGGCCTGGAGCTGTCCGCCCGCGCCAAGGGCGGCGGGGCCCGCGTGACGGACGGCGGCGCCACCGACGAGCGGGGTCGAGTCGTCTTCGGATTCGACGCGGGACCTTTGAGTGGCCTGTCGATCGTCGAGGTTGCCGACACCCGCGGCATGACGCGCTTCTCCCTGCCCATCTGGCAGACCGCCGAGGAACCGGCCCGTTTCGACTTCCCGAGGATGGGCTGCGACGAGCGCCTCTGGGCCCTGGGCCTCTGGGAAGCGTTCACCTATCGGCTGGCTGCCGGCCAGGGGGTCCAGACGGATGCAGCCGAGGGGGCCGAGGCTCCCGAACCGTAGGCGCCCGGCGGGGGGCCGCGGGCCCTCCGCGCGGCCGCCATCCCACGCAGCCCAATAGCGAGTTTCCGCCCTCCAGATGGAGTCGCAAAGATTGCGTATTGAGTGGTGTTCTACCCCCCGGACATGGTGTACTGGTCATGAGGGATACGGAATTTCAGGCAAGGAAACTCCTCAGTTGAACCGGGAGGAGTCGCGGGTGACGGGATCGTTGCCAACAACGGAACCGGGGGGAAGGTTTTCGGACTGGGTACGCGAGGCAAAGGAATGCCGGTGAGCAGTAGACTGCTGATTGTCGACGACGACGACGCTCTACGCCGTTCTCTTGCTAACATCCTGGAATCGCGTGGTTATCAGGTCGAGGAGGCCGCTTCGGGAGAAGAGGCCGTGGACATGGTCATGTCCAAACCGTTCGATCTGGCGCTGGTGGACATCCGGCTTCCCGACTCCGAGGGCGTGGATCTCATCCCAACGCTGCTGGGTATCCGCCACGACATGGTCCTGATCATGGTCACGGCCTTCGCCACGGTGGAGAATGCCGTCGAAGCGCTCAACTTGGGTGCAACGGCCTATCTCACCAAACCGCTGAACATCGAAGAGCTGTTTTCGGTCGTCAGTGATCAGCTGGACAAGCGAAGGTTGACCCGTGAGAACCAGCGGTTGTTGCAGATCAACGCCGCGGTATCCGAAGCCAGCCTCCACTTCCTAGATACCAGGAGCCTGCATAGCACCGCCGAGTTGATCGTGGAGAAGGCCACGGAACTCACCGGAGCGGAGGTCGGGCTTCTCGCCCGCGTCGAAGACGAGCAGATCAGCATATTGGCGGCCAGCCGAGTGGCGTGTGCGTCCATGGAAGACGGGGCGTCACATGCAAAGGCCGACCCCTCACGGGATGAGAATCAGGGATTCGCCATCGAGGCAGGCCATACGCTGCTCCACGCTCCGCTCAGAGAGGGCCACGCCATCATCGTCAATGAATTCGACGCCGAGGCGATGGCTGTCATGCGTGCGCCGGAAGGCCACATGGCGTTGGACTGCTACCTGGGCGTTCCGGTCGTCTCGGGTGACGAAACCATCGGTTTGCTCGCCGTGGCGAACCGGGCCGGTGGATTCGGCGAGGAGGAAGCCGGGGTCCTGGAGAATCTCGCGGCCTCGACAGCCCTAGTCCTCCAGGCCGCCCGGGTGGAGCGCGAGCGAGAGAAAGCCGAGGAGCAGCTACGGGCGGCACAACGGCTGGAGGCCGTCGGCCGTGTGACAGGCGGGATCGCCCACGATTTCAACAACTGCCTGGCCGTGGTGTTGTGTTACAGCGAGATGCTCCTCGAAGGGTTCCACGCGGCCGATCCGGCGCGGGACGACGTGATGACAATCCGGGATTCAGCGAGCGCGGCGGCGCAGCTCACCGGCAAGCTCCTGGCTTTCAGTCGCCAGCAGGTACAGCGCCTGGAGCACATCGATCTGAATCGGATTCTGCGCGAGCTGGAGAAGATGCTCGGGCGCGTCCTCGGCGACCACGTCGAACTCGCGGTGAGGACGACCGGAGAGCTGGGACTCGTCGAGGCCGATGGGGCCCAGCTGGAACAGGTGATCATGAACCTCGCCATCAATGCTCGCGACGCGATGCCCGATGGCGGGAATCTGACGATGGAGACCCACATCGTCCAACTGGACGACACGTACTCCAGCTCCAAGCTGCCACACGTCCCTCCCGGCCCCTATGTCCTGCTTTCGGTGGCGGACACGGGGATCGGCATGGACGAGGAGACGAAGGAACACATCTTCGAGCCGTTCTACACGACCAAGGAGGTGGGGGAAGGTACGGGCTTGGGGCTCTCCACGGTCTTCGGCACGGTCAAGCAGAGCGGTGGCTTCATCTGGGTGTATAGCGAGCCTGGGATGGGCACGACGTTCAAGCTCTACTTGCCCTACGTCGAGGCGGGCGAGGAGTCACGCTCTACCATCACCATCGAGACACCCCCACCCGGCCACGAGACGATCTTGCTGGTGGAGGACGATCCCATGATCCGCAAGATCGTCAAGCGGGTCCTGCGCAAGCACGGATACAGAGTCCTCGATGCATCGAACGGCGGGGAAGCCCTGCTGCTGGCCGAGCAATGCTCCGACCCGATTCCCCTGATGATTACCGACGTCGTCATGCCCAAGATGAATGGCCGTGAACTCGCCGAGCGGTTGCGTGAACAACGGCCGGAACTGCGGGTGCTGTTCATGTCCGGTCACGCGTCGGATGCCGTCATCCATCAGGGCATCATCGACGCTGACACGGATTTCCTGGGCAAGCCGTTCATGCCCATCGACCTGCTCAACGAGATCCGGAGAATCCTCGACCGCTGATCCGTACACATATGGAGGCCATGGATTGCAGCGGCGGTCACTCCTGGGTAGGCTGCGTGTCGCCAGCGGCGCCGGTGGGTTTATTCGACGGTCCTGGCGCGCGCGCGAGGGCGACGAGGGGCAAAAGAGTGGTAGAATGAACGTGGTGTGGGAGCCGAGGAGGGCGGGATAGTCCATGGCAGATTTGTCGGCTGAAGCGCTGGAGCTGATGCGCCGATTGTCCCAGCTGGATCGTTCCGGCGAGGGCATCCTGGATTTCCTCGGGGAAATCTGCAAGCTCTGCGCGGACATCTCTGGTGCCAATGATGCCGCCGTCTTGCTGCTGGACCAGGATCATTCGACTCTGGTCGTTTCCGCGTGCCACGGGATCGATCCCGATGCGTTGCGGCGGGTCACGTTCCAGCCCGGCGAGGGGATCGCCGGCCGCGTCCTGGAGACCGGCGAGACCGAGCGCCACGTGGACGTCATGAACGATCCGCAGTTCGTGGAGCTCCCCTGGCAGGAGGGCCGCATCCGGTCCCTGATGGCCGTCCCCATCCGCAACTCGAATTCGGTCGTCGGTGTGGTGTCCCTGCACGCCACGGAGACGGGCGTTTTTGGCGAGAGCGAGCAGACCTGGATCGAGCTTGTGGCACGGCAGCTGGCTTCCGATATCGAGAATGCGTGGCTGGAGCAGACCTCCTGTTACGACCCGTTGACCAGCGTGCTCAACCGCAACTACTTCCTTCAGCGGCTGGACAAGGAGTGCCATCGCGCCCGGCGGCATGCCTCCCCATTGACCCTGCTGGCCATCGACATCGACCGATTTTCCGCGGTCAACGAGCTGCACGGCAGATTTGTCGGCGACATGGTGCTGCGGGAGTTCGCCCGGCGCCTGGGTGAGGAGGTACGCAGCGAGGACCTGCTGTCGCGCTACGGTGGAGAGTTGTTCCTGTTGCTGCTGCCGCATACGGACAGGGATGCGGCAGAGCGCATCTCCGAGCGTATCCGAACCGGCGTGATGAGCCGGGCTTTCCGCAGCCGGCGGGGGGCCATCCCCTGTACGGTGAGCATCGGTGTGGCTGCGTTGGAACCCGCTTCGTTGCCCCCCGAGGAGTTCATCGAACGGAGCCTCGAGGGGCTACGAAAAGCAAAGCGGCGTGGGCGGAACGCCGTCATCGTCGTCGACGACTGATCGTCAGAAGGGCACGTCGGCCGCCATCGGCTCGGCCGCCATCGGCTCGGCCGCCATCGGCTCGGCCGCCATTTCCCGCGGAACTCCCGCACGCGACGTGAAGCAGACTTCCCGCGCGATGACTTCGGTGATGTAGCGCTTGTTCCCCTGATCGTCGTCGTACGAACGCACCTCGATACGGCCCTCGACGAGCACCCCCGAACCCTTGGTCAGGTGCTTGGCGCAAGCCTCGGCTTGATGCCCGAACACCTTGACTCGGTGCCAGTCCGTCAGCTCCTCCCAGCTGCCGTCCGGCTGCTTCTTCGAGTAGTGAGTGGCCACGTTGAACGTGGCGATGGGTTTGGCATCCTGAGCGAAGCGCAGCTCCACGTCTCTACCCAGGTTGCCCAGCAAGAAAACTCGATTGATGGATCGCATGTTCTGTCCTTTTCTACTGGGGGTGCCCCGAGGGATTGCAAGTTTGTTGCCAGCTTGCTCAGACACCCAAAAGACGGCCAGACGGGCCTTCGCAGGGAAATGGCCCGGAGGGCACCGTCCCGAAAAAGGGCCACCCCCCCCGGCTAAGGGCGGCGTGGCCGGCAGTAAGTTAGGGGGGCCGGTCCCAGACGTACGAGGGGCACCTGGGCGGGGCGGCCCGCGGCCGTATCCCCCACACCCGGGCCTGATGCCGGTCGCCTGGCCCGCAAGTAGTTTCGAGGGGGTGGTTGAAGCGCCTCGACGGGCGTGCTTCAATGACGAGGTGCGGCTGCCCGGATACATCGCCATCGAAGGGGTCATCGGGGTCGGTAAGACCAGCTTGACCAACGCGCTGGCCCGTCGGTTCAACGGGGAGTCGATCCTCGAACCGTTCGAGGAGAATCCGTTCCTGGAGCGGTTCTATGAGGAGCCCGAACCGTGGGCTTTCCAGACCCAGCTGTTCTTCCTGCTCAATCGCTTCAAGCAGCTACAGGACACGCGCCAGCAAGACCTGTTCAAACGCACGACGGTCTGTGATTACCTGTTCGCCAAGGACACGATCTTCGCCCACGCCACGCTCAGTGACGACGAGCTGGTGCTGTACAACCAGATCTATGAACTGCTGTGCGAACGGGTACCCACACCGGACCTGGCCATCTACCTGCAAGCCCCCACCGAGGTGCTACTGGAGCGCATCTCCAAGCGCTCGCGTTCCTACGAGCAGGCCATCGAGCCGGGGTACCTGCAACGGCTCTCGGAGCTGTACAACCAGTACTTCTTTCACTACACTGACTCGCCCTTGCTGGTGATACAGACGACGCATCTGGATTTCATCCATTCGAAGGAAGATCTGGATCTGATCGTCCATGAGATAGAGACTATACGAGGAGGAACGAAACACCTGATTCCGCACGGATCCAGCCCGCTGGACGGTGACGGATAAGCAGGCAGTTCCTCCAGGTCCCCCGCGGCAGCCTGGCTGCCCGAACAAAACGACGCGCAGGGCCGAGCCCGCGCGATCGGAGGTTTCCCATGAGCACCGCTCCCCGGCCCGTCCCCAAGAAGGTCACCGTTCGCACGCTGCGCCTGATGAAGAACCGTGGCCAGAAGATCACCATGCTGACGGCCTACGACTACACGATGGCCCGCCTGCTGGACGAAGCTGGCACCGACTGCATCCTCGTGGGTGATTCCCTGGGCATGGTTGTCCAGGGCCACCAGGACACGCTCCAGGTGACGATGGATCACATCATCTATCACGGCACGCTGGTGGCCCGGGCCCTCAAACGAGCCCACCTGGTGCTGGACATGCCGTTCATGAGCTACCACGTCTCCGAAGAACAGGCGGTGGAGAACGCGGGCCGCATGATCAAGGAGGGGCATGGCCACGCCGTCAAGCTGGAGGGGGGCTTGGAGCGCGCCAAGGCTATCGAGGCCATCACCCGTGCTCAGATCCCCGTGCTGGGCCATGTGGGCCTCACTCCCCAGTCGGTGCACGCCTTTGGCGGGTACCGGATCCAGGGGTGGACAGACGACGAGGCGACCCGCATCCGGGAAGGGGCGCTGGCGGTCCAGGAGGCCGGTGCCTACGGCATCGTGCTGGAAGGGGTACCGCGGGATCTGGCCGCCCAGGTCACGGAATCGTTGGATATCCCCACCATCGGCATCGGCGCCGGCAACGGGTGCGACGGTCAGGTGCTCGTGGTCAACGATCTGCTGGGCATGGACGACGAGTTCCGCCCTCGGTTCGTCAAGCAGTACGCCCACCTGGCCGATACGGTCCGCGGCGCCGTCGGTGAGTACATCGACGAGGTGCGCAGCGGGGCGTTCCCGTCGGACGAGTTCGCGTTCGTCGAACCCCCTCGCAGCCGCAAGCTGGGCAACCGCAAAAAATGCAGCTGATCCGGGATGCCCGCGCCATGCGGGACTGGTCTCGAACCGCCCGTTCCGAGGGAGCGCGCGTCGGTTTTGTCCCCACGATGGGTTTCCTTCACGAGGGTCACCTGAGCCTGATGCGCATCGCTCACGAGCACGCGGATCGCGTTGTGGTATCCATCTTCGTCAACCCGACTCAGTTCGCGCCAGGGGAAGACCTGGACCGTTATCCTCGGGACGAGGAAGGGGACCTGGCCGGCTGCCGTGCACAGGGCGTCGATGCGGTGTTCTTGCCCCCCGTCGAGCAGATGTACCCCCCCGGCAGCGAGACGCTCGTCACCCCGGGGGGCCTGGCCCGTGAGTTGTGCGGTCAATCCCGGCCCACCCACTTCCGGGGTGTGGCGACGGTGGTCTCGATGCTGTTCAACATCGTAGAGCCGGACGCGGCGGTCTTCGGGGAGAAGGACTTCCAGCAGCTGTGCGTGATCCAGCGCATGGTCCGGGATCTGGCCTTCCCCTTGACGATCGTACCCGGGCCCATCGTGCGGGAGCCGGACGGGCTGGCCATGTCCAGCCGCAACGCCTACCTGGGCACCGATCAACGCAGCCAGGCCGTCGTGTTGAACCGATCCTTGCGCGCCGCAGCGGAGCGGGTCGGGGCGGGGGAGCGAGACTGCGCGGCCCTCGTCGCGGGCGTTCGAGAGACCATCGGCGAGCAGCCGCTGGCCGAGATCGACTACGTGGAGCTGGTGGACGCGGGCACGTTGCTGCCGGTCTCTGGCCAGCTCGCGGACCCCGCTCGACTTGCCGTTGCGGTGCGGTTCGGCGCCACTCGACTCATCGACAACATCCAACTCACGCCGGCGGCCCCGTGACCGATTCGACCCTGCTCATACTCGTGGTGGTGGTGGTCATCGCGTCGAGCCAGATGCTGCGCTACACCGGCCGCTGGATCCTGCACCCAGCGGTCTTCTGGACCGTCGAGCTGATGCTGCTGGCGGCTGGGGTCTTCATCCTCACCGCCTCGTTCCTCGACTTCCCACCCCAGATCAAGAACCCCCTCAAGGGCTTCCTGTGCCTGTTCGTGGTTTGGAGGATCGTGCAGAACTGGAACGAGCGGGCCAAGATCAGGCGGGAACTGGCCGGTCAAAAACCGGCGTCGAAGGGATTACCCCCGACCACCGGTACGCCGTGATCCAGGTCGCGGAACAGGAATTCGAGTTCGAACTTGTCGCTGGTCAACCGCTGGATCTCCTCCCAGCGCCCCACCACCTTACGCTCCAGTAGTAGATCGCCCACCGCAAACTTGGTGTTCAAGCAGTCGGAGAGGCCGCCGTCCGGATCGGCGTAGGCCAGGCCGACGAACTCCCCCCGGGGGGCCTCGACACTGCCGCCCAGACGGTATCCATCGTCACCCTCCAGCTGGAACGACCAGCGGGGGAACTGGATCTGCCCCTTGCCAAAGGAGCGCCGGATGCGATTGAAGGGGTAGGTGGTCTGCCCCAGGCGCAGCACGCAGCCGGTGGAGCGGGGGATCAGGAGGGGCCCCACGTAAACGCGGGCGCAGTACCCGTCCAGCCGGGCGTCGTCCCGTTCGTTGAACTGGTTGCAATTGGTGTAGGCCATCTCGAAGGCGTGGGCGCGCCCCCAGTTGTGCCCCTGCAGTCCGGTCCAGCCGTCCAGCGAGACCTCCCGGTCCCCCACGCGAGCGGTGCCTTGCATGGTGAACCGCGGTTTGGGGATGAGGTTCTTTTTCTTGGGGAAGAACGAGGTGTACATCCACCGGTGAGCGAAATCCAGCAACACCGGCTCGTCACAGGCCAGCGAAACGGACCACTCGGCGTCGGCCAGCGGGCCATGGCTGGGGATGTTCCCCTCGGCTCGATCCTCGGTGAGCAGGGCATCCCCTAACCGGACGATACCGCCGGCCGGGGCCAGATCGACCTCGCCGGGGGGGACGACCCGCTTGGCGACGACGTGTTCGCCGGTGTCGCCGTCCAGTATCGCCGCCCAACTCTCGCCCAGAGGTGGGGCGTCCGAGCCCTTGGCCGCCAGCAGGTTGTACTTGAACCAGATCCCCAGCTTGCGGTCCGGTGCGTTGCCCTTGATCCAGTAGGATTCGTAGTGCCCGCCCTCGTCCCTGGGCCAGTGAACGTCGTTGGGGGAAAACGGCAGCTCGTACATGTCACGCCTCCAGCGGGGAACCGTACCACGAGAGGGCCAGGGTTGCTCCCGCGCCGCGACCCGCGTAAGAACCCCTTCATGAAATCAGGCGTACAGGTGATCGGCATCGACGACGGCCCGTTCGACCGTGAGCACCGGGGGGACGTGCTGGCGGTGGGCGCAGTGTTCCGGGGCGGGGAACGGCTGGAGGGCATCCTGTCCACCAAGGTGCGGCGGGACGGGCGGAACGCCACCGCCAAGCTGGCCGAGATGATCGCCACCTCGCGTTTTTTTCCTCAGCTGAATTACGTGCTGCTCGACGGCATCGCCCTGGCGGGCTTCAACGTGGTGGATCTGCCGCGGCTGAGCGCCGAAGTGAAGCTGCCGGTGATGGCCGTGACCCGTCGCAAACCGAACCGGGACGCCGTTCGGGACGCGCTGCTGAAGAACCTTGCCGGTGGAAAGGCGCGGTGGGCCACCATCGAACGGGCCGGCCCGGTCCTGGAGATCGAGGGGTTGTTCTGCCAGCTGGCCGGGATGGACGAGCGGGAAGCGGCGGCGTTGATCCGCCATACCCGTTGCCACGCCAAGCTGCCCGAACCGATCCGGGTGGCTCACCTGGTGGCAGCCGGTGTAGTCCGGGGGGCCAGCCGGGGCCGGCCCTGAGGCGGTTCTACTTGCCCAGGTAGTGGGACTTGATGAGCAGGTCGACCACGCGGCTCGAGTAGCCCCACTCGTTGTCGTACCACGACAGCACCTTGATCATGTTGCCGCCGATGACCATCGTCGACAGGGCGTCGAAGATGGAGCTGTGGGCGTTGTCGACGATGTCGCTGCTGACCAGCGGCTCCTCGCTGTACTCCAGGATGCCGCGCAGGGGGCCGTCGGCGGCCTTGCGGACCGCAGCGTTGATCTCCTCGACGGTCACATCCCTGTCCAGCACCGCACACAGATCCACCACGGAGCCATCGGGGACCGGGACGCGGACGGCCATGCCGTCCAGCTTGCCGTCCAGGGCTGGCAGCACCTTGCCCACCGCCCGGGCGGCGCCGGTGGTGGTGGGGATGATGTTGACCGCCGCAGCGCGGGCGCGACGCATGTCCTCGTGCACCACGTCGAGGATGCGCTGGCCGTTGGTGTAGGCGTGGGTGGTGGTCATCAGGCCGTGCTTGATGCCGAAGTTTTCGTGGAGCACCTTGGCCAGCGGAGCCAGGCAGTTGGTGGAACACGAGGCGTTGGAGATGATCTTGTCTTCCGGCTTGAGGTCCTCGTCGTTGACGCCCAGCACGATCATGGCGTCGATGGGATCCTTGGCGGGCACGGTCAGCAGCACCTTGGGGGCGCCGGCTTCCAGATGCATGGCCACCTGCTCGCGCTTGCGGAAGATGCCGGTCGCCTCGACGGCGAAATCGACGCCGAGTTCCTTCCAGGGCAGGGCGGAGGGGTCACGCTCCGTACAGACCCGGACCTTGGAGCCGTTGACGATCATCGTCTCGTCGTCGGCGACTTCGATGGTGCCGTGGAAGGCGCCGTGGACCGAGTCGCGCCGCAGCAGGGCGGCCATGGTCTTCGCGTCGGCCAAGTCGTTGATGGCCACGACCTCGACGGAGTCCCGCTCCGCCATCACGCGGAATACCAGGCGACCGATACGTCCAAAACCGTTGATACCTACACGAATGGTCATGATGTTCTCCCTGTTGTGATGAGGGTGTCTTGTTTTGAGGTGCTCTCTTGGTCGCCTGCCCACCGGGGGCCCGCGACCGACATCCTGCCGGTGTGTTCCCGCAGGGAACGCAAATCTAGCCCGTTTGAATGCGATTGGAAACCCCGAGATGTTCCGTCGGGTATGATGCCACCTAATGCGAGCAATTCTGACCATCTCGACGGGGTTTGTGGTCCTCCTCGGCACCGGCACCGGCTGCCGCGCCGCTCCGCAGGAGGCTCCCACCGAGGTGGATGACCTGGTGCATTTCTTCTTCAACGAGATGGACCTCGACAACGCGGATCTGGTGGGGAGTGGCGGGCAGAACCTGTCCGACTGGTACGACACCTCCGACGATGTGGTGGACAGCTGGGCTGACGGCCAGCTCAGCGACCTGACCGTGGACGAGATCGGGACGCTGGAGGAGATGGAGTGGGAGCCGGATCCGTCGGTGGTGGTCGGGGTCTACGTGGCCACCGAGCTGCCGTGCACGTTGGAACAGATGATGGAGATCACGCTGGAGCCGGACCAGCTGATGTACTTCCCGGGCAACTACGATAGCTACGAGCGGGAGTTCGACACGGACGCGGACTGCTTCTTGCCCGGCGACTGCGACCAGGTGGACTGGCACTCGGAGGTGCAGGACACCATCGCCATGTGGTCCATGGACTACCGGCTGATCACTCGGCTCAAGCGTTTCCGCTTCCTCGATGACGACGATCAGGACGCGGAGATCATCCTGGCACGGAACCTGATGCCGGCCATGGCCGACGAGAGCATCTCGGCCGCCGGTTTCGAGCAGAGCTATCACATCGAGGCGTTCTACCCGCGCAGCGCCGAGACCACGTTGCACATCTACGGCCTGTGGAATTACAGCTTCATCGACGGCTACCCGGACGACGGGGATTTCTGGCCCAACCAGTACATCGACGGGCTCATCGAGTGGGACGAGCGGTTCGTGGAGCTATGCAACGACGTGTTGTGAGCCTCTCCGGGCTCGGATTGTTCGCCGCGGTCCTCCTCGCCCTCTGCGACTGCAGCCTCCGCCATGACGGCGGCTCCCCTCCCGCAGGCCGCGCCGATTTCCCTGCCCCGGTGCAACCGGCCCCGCCGCCCGACGGGTTGTTCAATCCAGGCCATCCGCTGGGGATCACCGCGGGGGTCGGCACCCTCCCCCAGCGGCTGCTGCGGGACTACGATATGGAGGAGTGGCCCCAGGAACTACGGGGGGACGTCCAGCGGCTGCAGGGGGCCGGCGCCCGCTGGTACCGCATCCACTCCGACCACTTCCCCGCATTCCACCAGCGAGCGCTCGAACGGGACGACTATGGTTATGAGCACCGCGACGAACTGGTCAGGGAGCTGCAGGCGGCGGGCGTGGATATCCTGATGGTCATCGGCCGCACCAATGGCATCGCCAGCTGCCGGCAGTTCAGCAAGCAGCTGCCGGCGCAATACCTCCCCAGCGGAGAAGACGAAGAATCGTACCGTGCCTACGTGGCCACCATCGTGGAACGCTACGACGGGGACGGCGTGGACGACATGCCCGGCCTGCTGGCCCCCATCCGCTGGTACCAGCTGGGCAACGAGAACGACCTCCACTACCGCGAATGCCGCCGGGTCGGCCGGGACTATGCCACCCCCGCGCAGTACCTGGCCCTGGCGGCGATGACGAGCCAGGCGATGGACCAGGCCAGCGGCCAAGCCCGGCTCGCCGCGTCGATGACCTTCGGCCATGTCACCGAGCCGGCCACCGGCTGGACGGAAGAGCTCCTGGGGCTGGACGGTGGCGCCATCTTCCAGCACATCGATGCCCTCGATCTACACGATTACAGCGCCGACCTGACCATCCAGCGGCAGCAGATCGAGCAGCTTTCCGGGCTGGCCGCTGGGCGCGCCCCCATCTGGATCACCGAGACCTCCGTCCCGGGCGATCCGGCCGCACGGGCGGGCTGGGACGAACAGCGTCAAGGGCGGGCCCTGGTCGGCATGGTCTGCCAGGCGTTGGCCGCCGGTGTGGAGCGGTTGATGTGGCACACCCTTACCGATGCGCCACCGATGGACAGCAATCGCTGGCGGGACTTCGGGAGTAACGCCCTTTACGCCTGCATCGATCCGGTGGTCCCGGTGGGGGGGCGGCCGCCCCGGTGCTCCGGTTTCGAGATCAAACTGGCGGGGCGGGCCTTCGCTGCGATGTCCGATGCCCTGGAGGGCTGGACCGCCGTGGAACAGTTACCGGCGGGGGAGGGTTATCGTCTGCAACGCCGCCAGCGTGGGGACGCGCTGGTCTTGGAGCCCGCTGCCGGGCCCGTGGACGTGGCCCCATTGCTGGGAGCCGAACGGGTCGTGGCCCGGGATCTGCTGACGGGAGAGTCTGCGGAGGTACTGGCCGCGGAAGTCGTGGTCGGGGATAATCCGATGCTGGTTGAATCGGCAACTCGGGAGTGAGCCCGCAACGATGAGTGTGATCGTCCAGAAGTTCGGCGGGTCGTCGATGGCGAACCCGGAGCAGATCGGCAAGGCTGCGGACCGCGTCGTGCAGGCCCGGCAGGCGGGCCACGACGTGGTGGTGGTGGTCTCGGCGATGGGCAGCACCACCGAGGAGCTGATGGCCCTGGCCGAGGGCATCTGCGTGGACGGCTGCGGCCGGGAGCGGGACATGCTGGTCACCGCCGGCGAGCGTATCGCCATCGCCCTGATCTGCATGGCGCTCCAGGCTCGCGGCTGCGAGTCCATCTCGTTCACGGGGAGCCAGGCGGGCATTCTCACCAGCGATCAGCACCAGAACGCACGCATCATCGAGGTCCGGCCGGTGCGGGTGCAGGACGAGCTGGAACGCGGCAAGGTCGTGGTGGTGGCCGGCTACCAGGGCATGAGCTACAAGCGGGAGATCACGTCCCTGGGGCGCGGGGGGTCGGACACGACGGCCATCGCCCTGGCGGCGGCGCTGGATGCCGAGGCGGTGGAGATCTACAGCGACGTGGACGGCGTCTATTCGGCCGATCCGAGGCAAATCCCCGAGGCGGTACCACTAGAAGAGCTGGATGTGGACGCCACGCTGGCGCTGGCCCGCGGTGGCGCTCGGGTCCTCAACGCCGACGCCGTCGAGTACGCGCGCCGGGAGGGGATCGTGCTGTATTGCCGTGCCACCGACCCGGCCGACGGCAAGGGCCAGACCCTGGTGCGCAAGTTCCCGCCGGAGGACCCGGGCCGCTCGGCCGTGCTCGCGGTGACCGGCCAATCCGATGGCGGCGTGCTGGTCCGTTGTGACGAGGCCCGGGGGCAGCAGCTGCTCGCACAGCTGGCTGCCGGGGGCATCGCACCGCGGCGCTGGTGGCAAGGGGGCGGCGAGGTGATGGCCGTGTTGAACGGCGTGGCCCCGGAGTTCGATGGCCTCACGGCGATGGACGGACTGGGCCGCACCCGGCTGGGCATCGTGACGCTGGTGGGCCATCGGCTGGACGACGAACCCTGGCTGGCCAAGGTCTTCGAGGAGCTAGGGCAGCAGGGGACACGTGCGCTGGCGGTGACCGCCCGGGACAACGTCATCCGGCTCTACGTGGATCCGGCAGATGTGGATGGAACGGTCCGCGCCCTTCATGCGCGTTTCATAGAATGACGCCGATGGTGGCCGACAGGGCGTACTCGTCGAGCAACCTCACCTCGACGCCGGCCTGCACCCGCGCTCGTGCGCTGGCTGCCGGGGCGATGGGTGAGCTGAACAGCCCCGCCCCCAGGCGTACACCCACCGGCAGCGGCTGGGTGAGGGAATAGCGGTAGCGCGTCGTCTCGACCTCCTGCGTATCCGCGTCCATGGTCGAAACATCGAACACCACCCGGCCCCAGCCCCGGCTGTAGTGGCCGCCGAGTTCCAGGTACCAGCCCCGGCGCGCCCCACCCAGCCCCAATCCCAGCCCGGCTCGCAGGCAGAACAGCCGCACCGGCCCGTTTTCCGCGCTGGGCCAGCCCACCAGATTGGCGTCGAAGGCGCCGTACAGGCCCACGTGGACCAGGTCTTCGGCCAGGTGTAACGGCGTGATGCGCAGTGCGCCGCCGGCGCCCCAGCCCCAGGGGAGGGCGTCGTCGTACTGGTCGATCTTGGGGTGGTACAGCGTGGCGTGGGCGTCGAGGGCGACGTACTTCACCGGCTCGAGGGTGATCCCCAGGCAAAGCCCGTTGGACCGCAACGTGATCTTGTCGTCGTCGTCGGCAGAGTCCTCTCCCTCGGCGGTAGCCGTCATCGAGCGGTAGGCAAAATCATAGGCCACGTCCAGGCGCAGCGGTCCCTCGTGAATCCCAGCGACTGGGGCGTTCAGGGGGGCGGCCGCCGCTGGGACGGAGAGCACGAGCAGCATCCACGGGATCAACCATCGCATCGGCACAGAGTAGCCGGTTTGTGCGCCAGTTGCCCCAAAGGAAGAATGGTTTTGAAGGGTTTTTGACGTAGCCCACACGGAAAGGGGGTGAAAGGAGTTGCGACAATGCACCGCACATTTATCGTTTTGATCGCTTTTGCCATGATGGTTCCGATTGGTTGTACGCCTGACAATGAGATTCGCGAGATACTCCCCGAAAATCCCAACGAGGTGGCCGCCGAGATAGAGGTCAACCCTGTCGTCCTCGAGTTCGGCCAGCTCAACGCCGGCCAGGCACTATCCCTGCCGGTCACCGTGTCGAACGTTGGCACCGATACGCTGTACCTGGAAGAGATGTTCATCGAGGGACCCATGTCCTTCACAATCAAAGAGGCGAACACGTCCCGTATCTTGGCCGAGAACAGCAGCACCACGTTGACGGTGAACTACTCGCCCTTCACCGACGAGACCGCTTCAGGTTTGCTCCACATCATGAGCAATGACTATGACGAGCCGGACGTCACCGTCGAGCTGCGCGCCACCGGCCTGGCCCCGGTCATCGAACTGAATCCGTCCACCTGGGATTTCGGCGACCACGAAGTGGGTTGCGACCAGGAGCAGGTGATCACCATCCGCAACATCGGTTCGGCCCCGTTGATCCTCGGCGAGGTGAGCTTCGACACCGATGACGAGATGGTGGAGAACCATTTCTTCAACGTGGGCCACCAGCTGGCCCCGATGCAGAGCACCGAAGTGACCGTGTACTACGAGCCCTTCGACGAGCTGCCCGACGCCAGTTACCTGTACGTGGCCAGCAATGATCCCGCCAACCCCGAGGCCATGGCCAGCTTCAACGGCACCGCCCATTTCGCCGACTCGATGACCGATGAGTACGAGCAAGAGGGCAACAACATGACCGACATCCTGTGGGTCATCGACAACTCGGGCTCGATGGGCGACGACCAGAACAGCCTGGCGACCAACTTCAGCGCCTTCCTGAGTATCGTCGATGTGCTGGACATCGATTACCACCTGGGCGTCATCACCACGGACTCTTCGTACCTGCAGGGGAACGTGCCGATCATGACCCCGTCCACACCTGACCTGGCGGCCGTGTTCGCAGACGCCGTGACGGTAGGCACCAACGGATCCGGACAAGAAAAGGGATTCCAGCCGGCCATCGAAGCCTTGACCCCGCCCATGATCAGCCCCGGCGGCCCCAACGACGGCTTCCTGCGCGACGCCGCCGGGCTGCGCATCATCTTCGTGTCCGACGAGGCGGAGCAGAGCCCCGGCACGGTGACCGACTACGTCAACCAGTTCTGGGACCTCAAGGTCAACCCGGACCACGTGGTGCTCAGCGCCATCCGCAACCCCAACGCGGGCCAGCGCTACGAACAGGCGGCCCAGATGACCGGCGGCCTCACCGAATCGATCACCAATCCCAACTGGGTCAACACCCTCTCCCAGTTGGCCTGGCTGTCCATGTTCTGGCAGGACACCTTCGAGCTGAGCCAGGTACCGGTGGAAGACACCATCGAGGTGGAGATCAACCATGTGCCGGTGTACGTGGGCTGGTCCTTCGACGCGGTGTTCAACGCTGTGATCTTCGATCAGGACTACATCCCCGACACGGGTGATCTGGTGGAGATCAACTACAACTTGCTGGGTGACTGCAACGGCTGATCACCCCAGCCGGGTGTGACTTGAATGTCACGGGTCGGGATCGCCTGTTCGGGCGGTCCCGGCCTTTTTTTTACCCGTGAAGGGCAGACGAAGGAGGGGCACAATGGGAAGCATGGAGGGATCGATCATGAGTCGTCATCGAGGGGTGCTCGTCGTCTTGTGGATGGTGTTCGTCGCCGGCTGCTGGCTCCAGCCGGATCCCGTCCCCGGCACACCGCACGAAGGCCAGGGGCAGCTCGAAGTCACGCCACAACTCCTCGACTACCAGCAGCTCAATTCGGGCGACATGCTCACGCTGCCGATCACCCTCGTCAATGTGGGGGATGGCCCGCTGACCATCACCGGCCTGTCCATCGATGGATCGGAGTGGTTCACGGTGGATATCGTGGAACCCCCGTGGAGCCTGGAACCCTACGAAGCGGCGGAGCCGCCGGTGACGTTCGCGCCGGGTACCGACGGAGATTTCGAGGCCGTATTCCGCGTGCAAAGCGATGATCCGAATGCGCCGGAATACTCCGTGGAGATGTTCGGTGTGGGGCTGGCTCCCGTGTTGTATGTGGATCCCACGGCGGTCGAATTTGACGCCGTGGCCGGCTGTGAGGAGACGGCGGACATCACGCTGCGGAACACCGGTTCGGCGCCGTTGACCGTCACCGAGATCGACGTGTCCGCCACCAGCGACGAGTTCTTGCTGGTGGGGGACTTGGAATGGCCTCTGATCCTCCATCCCAATCAGGAAGAGACGATACAGCTGAGCTACACCGCGTGGGACATGGAGGATGACACCGCCTCCCTCACCTTCGTCAGCAACGATCCCCTCAATCCGGTCATCACGGTGGCGGTCACCGGCACGGCGGCCCTGGCCGCCACCCACGTCGACCAGTGGGTCCAGGGCGATCCTCCCACCGACCGTTTCTACCTGAGCTGGCCCCCGGTGGAGCCGACGCTGATCGTGGAGGTGGCCGGCGATCCGGTCACCGAGGGCTGGTGGTTCGACGCTGCGGCGCGGGAGATCGTCTTCGAGGCCGAGAACATCCCACCGCCGGGGACCGGGATCGACGCCCGCTACAATCCGGCGGGTCCCTGCGACTGAGCCTGCCGCCCCCCGGCTGGGTCGCACCCGCCAGCGCTTCCACGAACTATTTCTTCTTGCGAACCCCACGCTGATGGCGGTCTTCCCAGATCTCGATGCGCTGGCGAATGGTCTTCTCGAAACCCTGATCACCGGGCTCGAAGAAGCGGACCCCCTCCAGCTCGTCGGGCAGGTACTGCTGGGCCACGTGGTGGCCGTCGTAGCTGTGCGGGTAGTCGTACCCCTTGCCGTAGCCCAGCTGCTTCATCAGCGGGGTGGCGGCGTTGCGCAGGTGGACCGGGACCTGCAATGCCCCGTGCTGTTTGACCGTCTTGGCCGCCGTGAAGTACCCCCCTGCGCTGTTGGATTTGGGCGCTGTGGCCAGGTAGATGGTGGCCTGGCTGAGGGGGAACTTGGCCTCCGGTAGGCCCAGGAAGTGCACGGCATCCTTGGCCGCCAGCGCCAGCTGCAGGCCCCGGGGGTCGGCGTTCCCCACGTCCTCGCTGGCGAACACCACCAGGCGGCGGGCGACGAACATCGGGTCCTCACCCGCCTCGATCATCCGGGCCAGCCAGTAGAGGGCCGCGTCCACGTGTGAGCCCCGCAGGCTCTTGATGAACGCGGAGATGACGTTGTAGTGCTCCTCGCCGCTGCGGTCGTACAGCAGCGAGTCGTCCCCCAGCGCGGCCGCGGCGTCTTCGGTGGTGAAGGGGGCTTCGCTCTCCCGGGCGGCCATCACCACCCGCTCCAGCGCCCCCAGCGCCTTGCGGGCGTCGCCACCGGCGGTCTCGGCGATGCGGGCCAGGATCTCATCGCCCAGCTCCAGTTCCAGCTCTCCGAATCCGCGCTCCTGGTCTTCCAGTGCGCGGCGCAGGATCTTCATCGCGTCGGCCGGCTCCAGCGGGCGCAGCACCATCACCGAGCAGCGGCTCAACAGGGCGGGGATGACCTGGAACGAGGGGTTCTCGGTGGTGGCCCCCACCAGCACCAGTAGCCCCGACTCCACGTGGGGCAGGAACGCATCCTGCTGGGCTTTGTTGAAGCGATGGATCTCGTCGACGAACAGCAAGGTGCGGCGCTTCTCCCAGTCCCGCCGGGTCCGGGCTTCCTCGACGATGCGGCGCACGTCCTTGACGCTGCCCAGCACGGCCGAGAAACCCTCGAAGTGGGCGGCGGTGTGCTGGGCCAGCAAGCGGGCCAGGGTGGTCTTGCCGCAGCCCGGGGGGCCCCACAGGATGGCGGAGGTGAGCCGGTCCGCCTCGATGGCCGCGCGGAAGGGCCGGCCTGGTGCCAGTAGGTGATCCTGGCCCACGACCTCGTCCAAGTTGGTGGGCCGAATGCGGTCGGCGAGGGGAGGGGACCCGCCGCTGTTCGTACGGTCTGTCATGGACCTCATGGTGGATCGCCACCGTGCACGGTGCAACCTGTTCCTCGACTCCATTGATAATCCGGAGCGAACGGAAAATTGAAGGTTTTTGACATCCCGTGAAACCAACTCCAGCAAGGGCCTCGAGTTGGTGTGCTCGGGCTCAGGGGTTGCGATTAAGCGGCTCCGATCCAAGGAGGATTCCTCGATGAAACGGATGTTTGTCCCCTTTGCCGCGCTGGCCCTGATGAACGTCATGGCATGCAGCGAATATATTTTGGAAGGCGAGACCCACGGTGATCCCACCAAGGTCGAGGCCCAGATCGAGGTCACGCCGGAAATCTTGAACTTCCAGCAGATCAACGCGGGTGAGACCCTTACATTACCGGTCACCATCAGCAGCACCGGAGAGGACACCCTCTATCTCGAGGATTTATTCATCGAAGGCCCCATGTCATTCGACCTCGATGACGCAACCACCGATCGCATCCTGGCTCCCGGTAGCCAGACCACGTTGCCCATCACCTACACTCCGATGGCAGACGAAGAGGCCAGCGGGTTGCTGCACATTCTCAGCAACGCGCGTGACAATCCCGACGTGACGGTGGACCTGGAGGCCGTCGGGCTGGCGCCGATGATCGAGCTCAGCCCCTCCACGTGGGACTTCGG
>CAZDDH010000122.1:0-25225 GCA_964504165.1 uncultured Rickettsiales bacterium
GCTTACATTTTCTTTGTGATATCATGCGGTTCCGTGGATCCGGAACGAGTGGGACTGCGCGGGGGGGCTCACCTGCTGCATCGAGCCCGATCAGTGCGAGATCGTGATGCAGGGCACCTGCGTCGCGACCCAGGAGGACTGTGAAGAGGAGGCCCCACCCCAGGGTGATTTCCCGATGATGGGCTGCCCCAACAACAACCCCGTGTGCTGCATGGCGAGCGGTGGTGGGCCGCCGGCCTGAGGCGCAACGCGGATAGCCAAGCAGGAGTTCAATGATGTCCAAGACGGTCTTCCTAGTGCTGTTGTCGGGTCTGCTGACCGCGACGTTCGTGGGAACGGGCTGCACCGACGACGGGTCGTCCGAGGGGCCCGACGGTGAGACGATCAACGACGGGGCGTTTGACTACACCGTCACCGTCAGCGAGGTGATCCCGACGGTCGCCACCGTCGAGTGGTCCGTGGACCTCGACGGGCTGACGGCCGCCCACCTGGAGTTCGGCCCCGGCTCGGACTACGGCATGCAGGCCCCTGTGGACGTGGGGGCTACCCAGCCCTACGAGACCCTGCTGCTGGGTATGAAGCCCAACACCGAGGTCCACTTCCGTATCGTCGTCGAGGCGGACGGGCAGACCGTCGTCAGCGACGACGCCACCTACGCCACGGGCGCCGCCCCCGCCAACCTGCCGGACACGGATGTGTCGGTGAACGACTCGGGGAACGCCGGGGGATTCCTGGTGACCTCGCTGTTCACGTCACCGACGGCGGCGGTGATCCTCGACCGCGACGGGGACTACGTATGGTGGTACGTGCCGGACGACGACGCCCAGCTCAGCCGCGCCCGGCTGTCCGTGGACGGCCGCGGGATGTGGCTGTGGATCCTCAACGTCATCGGGCCCCAGGGCGGCTCGGGCCTGGACGGTGGGCTGCTGTGGGTCAGCCTGGACGGCACGGAGACCCTCAGCTACGACACGACGATGGGGCACCACGACTTCGTGGAGCTGCCGGACGGCACCGTGGCGTACCTGGAGTACGACACGCGTACGGTGGACAACCAGAGCGTCGACGGCGACCGCATCATCGAGATCGCACCGGACGGGGCCGAGACCGAGGTTTACTCCATCTGGGACGACATCGAGTATTCGGGGGGCGGCGGTGGCGGGCCCGGCACCAGTTTTTCCCATCTCAACGCCCTGGACTACGACGTCGAGCAGGATGCCTACTACTTCTCCAGCCTCAGTCTGGGGGGGATCTTCAAGGTCGATCGAGGGGCTGGAACGCTGGACTGGATCCTGGGCGGCAGCTACTCGGATTTCTCCAGCGGCAACCTAGGCACTTCCCTGTTCACGCACCAGCACCAGTTCGAGCGGGTAGGGGACTCGATCCTGGTCTTCGACAACGGCGATGAGCAGCGAGGCTACTCCCAGGCCGTCGAATACGCCCTGGACGAGTCCAGTGGAGATGCACAGAAGACCTGGTCCTACGCCCCCGATCCCGACGTGTTCAGCTTCAGTCTGGGGGACGTCCACCGCTTCGGATCGGGCCACACGATGGTGACCTTCTCCACCGGCGGCCAGATCGACGAGGTGGACGCCGACGGCAACGTGGTGTGGCGCATGAACCTCTCCTTGGGCGGTGCGACCGGCTACATGACCCCGGTGGAGACTTTGTATCCTTGAACACAGGTTTGGAGAACATCGCATGAAATCGATCCCCTTGCTCTTCGGCCTCCTGCTCCTTTTCGTGGCAGCGGGATGTGACGGCGCCGACGACGACGGCGCGGGTTCCACCGACGACGACGACGATGAGGGCCTCCCCCAAGGCTGGTCCGAGGAATCCCACAGCAATGACGCGGACCCGGACTACGACGTGGTGTTCGCCCAGGGCGTGGTCCAGCGGCTGGACATCACCATCGCTGACGACGACTACGAGGCCATGCTGGCCGACGTGGACGAGATCGTCGGCGACGGTGGCGGGGGAGGTGGCGGCCCGGGCGAGCCCCCACCCACGGAGGCGCGAACGGCCTGCGAGGGCCTCGATGAGAACGACCCCTGCGAGTATGACTACGAGGGCGAGCACATCGAGGGCGTCTGTCTGCCCGATCCCATGCAGGGCATGCTGTGGTGCATCGACCTGGAAGATGCACCCGGCGCCGCGGGCCAGGACCCGATGTACGTCCCGGTGACGTTGGCCTACGACGACCGGGAGTGGCCCCACGTGGGCATGCGTTTCAAGGGCAACTCTTCCCTGATGAATTCCTGGGAGGCCGGCATCCTCAAGCTTCCCTTCCGCCTGGAGCTGGACGAGTACGAGGACGACTACCCGGTGACGGAAGACCAGCGGTTCTACGGCTTCAAGGAGCTCACGGCAGCGCCGGGGTATTACGACGCCTCCTACCTGCACGATACGCTGACCAACTGGATATACGACGGGCTGGGTATCCCCGTGGCGCGCACGGCCTTCTGGGAGGTCCACGTCGACGTGGGTAATGGCTCCGAGTTCTGGGGCCTGTACACGGTCATCGAAGACCCGTCAGATGCCATGATGGACCGCGTCTACGGCGACGACGACGGCAACCTGTACAAGCCCGAGCACGCCTGCTCGGACTGGACCTGCTTCGACGAGGACTCCTTCGCCAAGAAGAACAACGAGGACGAGGCGGACTACAGCGACGTGGAGGCGGCCATCGATGCTTTGCTGGACGACGGCGGGGACGCCGAGGCCTGGCGCGCGGCCCTGGAGCAGGTCTTCGACGTGGACGGCTTCCTGCGCTGGATCGCCGCGAGCAACGTCATCGTCAGTTGGGACGGGTACGGATTCATCGGCCACAACTACTACCTGTACGGCGTACCCGAGGACGGCGGGCGGCTGACCTGGATCCCCTGGGACCACAACATGGCGCTGGACATCTACCCCATGGGGTACCTCACGCTGTCCATGGACGAGGTGGACGATAGCTGGCCGCTGATCCGCAAGGTGATGGATGACCCGGTCTACAGCGAGGCCTACCTCACCCACGTGGAACAGGCCCTGGTCGGGAACTTCGAGCAGGACACCTTTTCTGCCAAGGCCCAGGAACTCCACGACCTCATCGCTCCCTACGTCGAGGAGGAGGAGGCGCCCTTTACGCAGCTGGAGAGCCTCTCGGAATTCAACGACTCTGTGGAGGCCCTCATCGACCACGTCCAATGGCGGCACGAGGAGGTCGGGGCCTTCCTCGCTGACCATTGAACCGCTCCGCCCGCCCCGGTTCTGATAGCATCCAACGCCATGCTCTGCGGTCGTTGCCAGTTCCTGGCGGGGCTCCTCTGCCTGCTCGTCGTGTTGCCCTCGGGCTGCAACGGATGGATCGGCCCAGGGACAGGCGCCGAATCGGTCGACGACGACGACGTGCAGCCGACGGATGACGACGACGGTGGACCGGAGGAGGTCCCCGGCGCAGATGAACCGCCGCCCTCGGACGTTCCCCCCCTGTGCCACGTGGAACTCACCTGCAACCAGGAGGTCCCCGACGATCCCAAGATCCCCTGCGAGCTGATCGTGGAGGAGCGGGACGGCACGGTGTTGTACGACGGCTGGGCCGGGGTGGAGCTGCGGGGCCGGTCCTCTTCGAGTTTCCCCAAGCCCCACTACGGCGTCGAGCTGTGGGAGACCGCGTCCGGTCCGCCCCTGGGTGAGAATTTTTTTGGGATGGGGCGGGACAGCGACTGGATCCTCAACGGCAACTACGCCGACCGGGCCCTGTTCCGCAACAAGCTGTCCTTCGATCTGTTCCAGGAATTCCCGGCCGGTGGCTATGCCACCGAAACGGTGCTGTGCGAGCTGTCGCTGAACCAGACCTGGCTGGGTGTCTTCACGCTGGGGGAGCGGGTCAAACGGGATGATGACCGGGTGGACCTCCAGGAGGATCCGGCGGATTTGGGGGGCAGCTTCATCGCCAAGACGGACGACGGGGGTGGCGGCATCACAGCCAGCCCCTCGACCTACGGCGAGTGGTTCCTGGTCTACCCCAACGCCGCGGAGATATCGGCCCAGGGGCAGGCCGGCGTTGTGGGGGCGCTGGACACCTGGGAAGGGGCCGCGATGGGCCCCGATCCCTGCGACGAGGCGGCGGGCATCTTCGCTTCGATGGACCTGGACAGCGCGGTCGATTGGGTGCTGATCCAGGAGCTCAGCAAGAACAACGACGCCTACTTCCTGAGTATTTATGTGTACAGGGATCTGGGCGAGAAGCTGCAGCTCATCCCCTGGGACCACGACCTGGCCTGGGGCGGCTACCCACTGAACAACTGCCACGCCCAGGAATGGGTCCTCCACCGCCCGCAGCTCATTGACGCGATGGCCAGCTGCCCGGTCTTCCGGGAGCGGCTGGTGGAACGATGGTTCGAGTTACGGGAAGATAGCCTCTCCCAGGACAACATCCTGCACCGCATCGAGCTCTATCGGGACGTCATGGGGGACGCCGCCCACGACAACTTCGACGTCTGGTTGATGGAAGACATCGAGTTTGTCTGGGACGACACCAACTGGCTGTGCCCGGTGGCCACCTACGACGAGGAGATGGTGCGCTTCGAGGAATGGGTGGAAGAACGGCTGGCCTGGATGGACGCCAACATCGAGAATTTTTAAAACAAGAAATCAGTGCCGGGCGGCGTGTTCGTCGACGTAGTCCAGCGCCTTCTGCCCCGACATACCGCCTAGGGTCCGGCAGTCCTCGATGCCCATCGACAGGTAGTGTTTGTCGTCCATGTTGACCAGCCAGAATTCCCGGGCGTCGATTTTCTTGCTCTTGGCGAACTTGCCGACCTTGCCAGCCCAACCGGCGAACCACTCCTCCTTGGAGGGCTGGATCTTCTTGGCCCCGGAGCGGATCTCCGTGCCCTCGTGGCTGTAATACACCACGATGTCCACCTGCTCCTCGGAGATGGGGACCAGCTCCACCCGGTGCAGGCTCTGGCGCTCTTGATCGCCGGTCGCCAGGCGTTTCTTGAGGTCGACGGCCCACTCGTCCAGCGGCAGGTCAGAGGTGAACTCCGGCTTGTCGCCTTCGAACCACCAGGGCTCATCGGAGCCGCCGACTGCGCCGCGGCTGTCGCGGGCCACGAGGGAGGGCGGCCGGGCGGCCACGTCCGGGGGCGGCGGGGCCCCTTTGCCCACCAGGCGCCGGGAGTGTAGGGCGGCCCAGCGTTCCAGCAGCCGGGCCTGTACCGTGCCGCCGTGGGGCGGGATGGCGAAGCCCGCGGTGCGGATCTCGTACTGCAGGAGAGGGCAGGCGAAGGTGTGCTCGCCGTCGGTGATCTCCACCACGGCCAGCCCCTTCTTGTCCGAGGCTTCGAAGGTGAAGATGGTGCGGCCCTGGCGGCCGGTCTGGCCGCCGCCGCTGATCGTCCCTTGATCGGCTGTCGCCTTGAGATGGACGCCGGCCACCGGGATGCCGAAGCGGTCCACCGCCATGGCCACCAGGACGGTCTGCCCGTTCAGCGGCACCTGATCATCCATGGCCCAGGCCAGCACGTGGGCGACGGGCATGATCTGCTCGGGCACATCGACGACCACGTCCGCGGCGAGGCCCACCGGCTCGTCGAAGTTGGCCTCGAAGTGGGTGGTGAAGCTGCCGTCTTCGTGTTGCTCGGCCTTCAGCTTGCCGCCGGGGCCGATGAAGGACACGGAGCAATCGTCCGGTGTGTCGCCGGCCGTGCCCACGACCCGCCCTATCAGCTCGAGTGTCGCGGTACCGCCCCCCTGTACCTCGGGCGGGTCGGTGGTGAACTGCAGCGCCGCCGGCAGGCCGGGGATCAGCTTGAAGCGGCCGTACTCCACGCCGAGCTTCTCCTGCCCCTCCATGGAGACGGCGATCTTCTCGTCGGTCACCTCATAGACCTTGGGGGCCATGTACTCGGCCTTGTACATGCCGTTGCCCAGGCCCTTGAGTTCGCCAAAACTGCCCACCGAGGCCGCCATCTGCAGCTTGGCATCGTCCATCGGGCGCCCGTCGTCGCCCACCACGGTCAGGTAGACGGGCATGGCGCTCACGCCGTCCCCGGGGAGGAACGGCTCGGTGAGGGAGAGCTTGACCCGCTTGAATGGAGGCGGCTTCAGATCGATGGTCATCGGCGCGGCAGAGGTGCCGTCCTCGCAGGTGATCAGGGCGGTCCCCTCCTCGATGCCGGCGGGCACCCGGATGGGCACCTTGGCCACGCCGTCTTCGTCCGCGATGACCGGCCCGTAGGTGTTGCCGTCGACGATCATCGTGACTTCGGCGTTGGGCTCACGGGTCTTGAGCTTCCAGTTGAGCTCGCTGGCCAGCGGCAGATAGAAGAAGGCGTAGGTGTCCTGGGGGGCCGACTTGTCGTTGACCGAGATGATGGCCAACGATGGCCGCTTGGAGTCGGGGGGACGGTAGTCCACCTCGTACTGGCCTTCACCTAGCGGGCGGACCTTGCCAGCACGTCCCAGGCTGGCGTCCACGTCCAGCTCCAGCCCGTCCAGGGGGGTCCCGGCGGCGCTCAATGCCCAGATCGTCAGCGTCGCCGATTCGTCCACGCCCAGGGTCAGGCGGTCCGGGCTGGCGACGATGGAGAAGGTGATGGAGGGGGAGCGCACGACGGGCAGGGTGACCTGTTTTTCGATGCGTACACCCTCGACCCGCGCCTGGATGGTCACCGTCGCCTGGTCCACCTCGGCGGACCGCTTGACCTTGTAGGTGACCCCCCACATGCCGGGCCCCCGCTTGGACCACTCCCCGAGCTTGCCCACATCGACTTCGGTGCCCCGGAAGCTGACGTCCCGCGCTGGCTGGCCGTATTCGTTCGTGGCCACGAACAGCAGCGACTGCTCCCCCCCACCCGCGACGATGGGGCCCGGGTTGACCAGGATGACATTCGCGTCAACCCGCCGATCGTCGGCGGAAGCGTTTTGGAGAGTGCCCACAGCCAGCAGGCCCAGTAGCACGGCCGCCATGCCAGATACGGTCCACGCGTGCCCGAACCACCCTGAATTCATGCCCCGCTCCTCCGCACATTAGGACTGGTTCGGTCCGAGACTATCGACCTTGAACGGTGGGAGCAACGTCCGTCTGTCCCGAATCGACCAGAAAGCACGAACTGCGGGTATCATGACGTGGAGGAACCGAGGGCGAAGGAAGACGGATGGGCAAGAAGCGGATGCGGCTGGGAGCGTTCGATCTGACCGGTGTGGCCGGGAAGGGGGGGATGGGTATCGTCTGGCGGGGGATCCACCGTCAACAGAATGTGCCCGTGGCGGTCAAGATCGTCACCGCGGAGTTGGCCCGGCGGGCCAGGTACCTGACGGCGTTCCGCAACGAGGTCCGCGCGGTGGCGGCGATGAACCACACCGGCATCATCACGGTCTTCGATCACGGGGAGATCGACGGGGAGACGGCACGAAAATCAGGGGGCCGGCTGGCGGCGGGCTGCCCCTACCTGGTGATGGAACACGCCAGCGGAGGGTCGCTGGACCAGATCGTCGTTCGTTCCACGGAGCCGATGTCCTGGAGGACCCAGAAGACGGCCCTGCTGTCCTTGCTCGATGCGCTGGCCCACGCCCACGCACGCGGGCTCGTGCACTGTGACCTCAAGCCGGCCAACGTGTTGCTGTGCGCCCGCTCGGATGAACGGCCGGGCCTGAAACTGAGCGATTTCGGGCTGGCGAGGGCAGCGGAGCAGGTGGCCTACGAGGATCACGGTGGCAAGGTCCACGGCACCCCGTTCTACATGGCTCCCGAGCAGATCGAGGGGCACATCCGCGACCATGGGCCGTGGACCGACCTGTATGCCCTGGGCTGCCTGGCCTTCGAGGTGGCCTCGGGCATACGGCCCTACACCGGTGTGACGCCGTTCCAGGTGGTGGCCGCCCACATGCGGGGGGATCGCAACCAGTTCAGGCCCCGGGCGTGGATGCCCGACGAGTTCGACGACTGGCTCGAACGGCTCCTGGAACGGGACTACCGCAAACGTTTCCAGCTGGCCGCGGACGCCGCCCGTGCACTGGACGCCATCGCCGACGACGGGGAAGCGCGATCGTTGCCGCTCAAGCGCGACGCTGCCCGGCCTCCTGATCCGGAACCGGCGGACACGCACAAGCTCGGCGCCAGCACGACGGATATCACCATCGAGCTCGAAAGCAGCCAGCGGACCATCCCGCTGACCGGGCTGTCCACCACGCTGGACGCGAACACGGCCGATGAGTCGGAGGCCCCGCCGGTCCACGATCTGGAGGAGATCGAGAAGACGACGGGCCCGGATCAGCTGGTAGCGGACTGGCGCATCGACAACCCGGTGCCACCCTCCCGCCATCTGTGGGGTGTGGGATTGGGCCTCTACGGACTGCGCGCCATCCCCCTGGTGGACCGGGTGCCGGAGCGGGACCAGCTGTGGGATGCGGTGGGAGAGATCCGGCGGACGGGCCGTCCCGAGCTGGTGCTGCTCCGTGGGCCGGCCGGCAGCGGCAAGAGCCGGCTGGCGCGGTGGCTGTGCCAGCGTGTTCACGAGGTGGGGGGTGCCCTGGCGATGAAGGCGGTCCACGAGCCGAACGAGGGGCCCTTCGATGGGCTGGCACCCATGCTCTCCAAGACGCTGCGCACCGTGGGGCTGGGCCACCTGGACACCCTGAGCCGGATCAATGCCGTTCTGCCATCCAACGGTTCCGAGGAGGACGTCAACGAACGGCGCGCGTTGGCGGCTCTGCTGGCGCCGGTGACTGCCGAGGAGGAGAGTGCCGGCGTTCGTCCCATCCGGTTCGAGAGCCCCATCGAACGTTTTGTGATCGTGCAATGGGTCCTGGAGCGGATGTGCGCCCGGCGGCCCATGGTCCTTTGGCTCGATGACATCCAGTGGGGGTTGGACGCCCTGGCCTTTACCCGCTACCTGCTACGGCGGGAGGGGATCCACCTGCCGGTGCTGATCCTGGCGACGGCTCGGGATTCGGCGCTGGTGGAGAGACCGGTCGCGGAGAAGCTCGTCGCGGGCATCCTGGCCCATCCGCACGCCAGCACCGTCGAGGTGGGGGAACTCCCGCAGGAGCATCGCTCGGAGATGGTCTCGGCGCTGCTGGGGCTGGAGCCGGAGCTGGCCGCACGGGTCGTCGACCGCGCGGGCGGGAATCCCCTGTTTGCGGTGCAGCTCATCGGCGACTGGGTGAGCCGCAACGTGCTGGAGCCGGGGGCGGAAGGGTTCTGCCTGCGCCCCGGTACCACCGAAGAGCTGCCGGATGACATGCATCAGGTCTGGAATGGCCGCGTCGCCGGGTTGTTGGCCCGCTACGAGCCGGATGACGCCGTCGCCCTGGAGCTCGCCGCGGTGCTGGGGCAGGAGGTCGACCCACGGGAATGGACCAGTGTCTGCAGCCGGGCGGGGGTCGAACCGCCGTGGGCGCTGGTGGAGGAGATGTTGAACGGGCGGCTGGCGTCCAGCGGGAAGGAGGGGCCGCGCCAGGGATGGTCGTTCGTCCACAGTATGCTCCGCGAGAGCGTCGCCCGGCGGGCGCGTGAGGCCCAGCGGCAGGGGAACCACCACAAGCTGTGTGCCGAGATGTTGCTCGAGGAGGGAGAGGACGCGGATCAGGGCCGCTGTGGCCGTCATTTCCTGGGTGCGGGCGAGCTGGAGCGGGCCCTCGGGCCGCTGGCGAAGGGGGTGGAGTGGCACGTGGAGCGCGAGGAGGTGAACCGGGCCGAATCGATGCTGGACAAGCGGCAGCGGGTGATGAAGGCGGCGATGTTGCCCCCCTGGGAAGAGCAATGGGGTGAGCAGGCGATCCTGCGCGCCCAGCTGGAGTTCCGTCGGCACAACTACGCCATCTCCGACGACTGGGCGCGGCGGGCTCTGGATGAGGGAACCCAACATCACTGGGATGGGGTGCGGGGGTGGGCCCTGTTCCAGCTGGCCAGCAACGCGCACGAACAGGGGGAACTCTCCACCGCCCTGGACTACGTGCGGGATGCGCGGGACGTGGCCAGCGATATCGATGCTCCCAAGCTGCTCGGGCTGGCCTATCTCAAGCTGGGGGCGTTGCTCAACCGGCGCGGGGAGCGGGCCACCGCCGCGAAGATGCTGGAGCGGGCCTACCGGTCGCTGGAGGCGGCGCGCCATATGCTCGGGGTCGGGGACTGTGCGCTGGAGCAGGCCTTCGTGGCGCGGGGGGCGGGGGATCTGGACGAGGCCCGGATACACGTGGAACGGGCCCGCACGGCGCTGAGCCGTTCCGGCTCCCGGCGTGAGCTGGCCAAGTGCCTGAACTTCTATGGGGAGGTGGCCCGCCTCGCCGGTGACCTGGAGGCTGCGGAGCGCTATTACCGGGAGTCGCGGGACGTCTACCGCGCCATCTCCTCGGAGCGCACCTTCGTGCCCATGGCCAACCTGGGGTTGATCCTGCTGGCCCAGGACCGCTTTGGCGTGGCGCGGGAGTCCTTCGAGGAGGCCCTGCGGCTGGCGATGGCCGGGAATCATCGTGGGTTGGCGGGAGCGCTGCACGTGGCGCTGCTGGTGTGCCATGCCGGTGAGGAATCCTGGTCCGGCTGGGAGGAGCACCTGGCCGATGCCACCCGCCTCATCGAGGAGGTCAACTGGGTCGATCCGGACATCGCCCCGTTGGCGGAACGAGCCGGTGAGCTGGCGGACGCGGCCGACGAATGGGAACGGGCCATCGGCGTGCTCGAGCTGGCCCATCGGCAATGGGAGCAGCTGGGGCGTGATGAACGGGCGGGTGATGTGGAGAAGCGGATTTCGCAGATTCGATCTCGTTGACCTGGACCCGAATCACATCCCGCTCGCAGGCGGGCCCATCAGAACGCTCGGGTCGTAGCTGCCAGAGGGCGTCAAACGGGGTGCATTGGCGCTACGGTAGGGCGTCTCCGGCCGGTGGATATCGCCTTGCTGCTGGGAACGGATCAGCCGTTCATTCCAGTTCAGGATCATCGGCGCCTCTTTGACCATGCGTTCGTAGCGCTCCTGGACTACCGCCTCTTGGACCGGGGGGACGCCCTTTCTGCGATAGATGGTGACCCGGTCATCGAACCCCCAATAGGGCCCTCGGGCCACGTATTCATAGTCCGTCAGGAGCACCCCGTCGGCCATCAACATGGCCTCCAGCGCACCGAACAGTCGTGGCCCTTCGTTTTGCAGGCACAGCACCGCCGGTTGTTGTTCGTGGAACTCTTCCAGCAGGGCGATGGCTTCGGGGACCTCGAGGGCGGCGGGGCCGGCGGGGAGTTCGGCGTGGACCAGGTGCGCCATCGCGGCCCAGTTCAGCCCCCGACCATCCAGCAAGGAGGCGTCTGCCATCGTGTAGCCCACCAGGCCGACGTCCATGAACACGAAGGATTCGCCAGGGGGGACGTTCTCGATCAAGTATGCAATATACCAATCCACGGGAGCGCCCTTGTGGGATTCTCGCAGGGATTTCAGCGGGTTCAGATGCTCTACGGAACTGCGGCTGATGGAGGAATAGGGGGGCATCAGGTCCGAGACGATCGCGGACCAGCTGTCCTGTTCGTGCACCTTCATATGGGCGGCGGCCTGGACTCGATAGATCCGGAATTCGTACTGGGCCGCGCCCAGGACCAGCAGCACCATCATGGAGAGGGCCGGGACCTCTATCCACGTCTTGCGCAGGCGGCGCCTCGTCCGATCGATCCCCACCAGCCCGGCGGCGATCAGCGTGGGTACCGCCGGGGCGATGAACCGCAGATTGCTGAAATGGTCGCCCCCGACCCGCAGGATGAAGAGGGCACACACGGCCGCCGGAAGCAGCAGAGCGCCACGCCGCCGGATGATGGCCAATACACCACCGACGATCCACAGGAACCCCAGCCAGGGGTCGGCGGTCAGTCCAGTCAGCAGGTAACGCACGCCCGGGCTCCAGCCCAGCAGCCCCGGGCCGCCGCCGCCGGCCTTGACGACGTAGGTGTTGGACAGCCATTCCCCGTAGTACGCGAGCCGGAACGCGAACTGCCCCGCGGCCGGGGCCGACAGCAGCAGCAGGTGGAGCGCATCCCTCCGGCTCAACGGTTCCACGCGGAGCCGCAGCAATCGGATGGCCAGAGGGATGAGCAGGTACAGCGGCCCCTCGACCCGGGTGATCGCGGCCAGCCCGAACAGCAGCAAGGACCACGCCCGTTCCCTCCCACCGTCCCGTATTTTTTTGTCTTCGACCAGCGCGCGCCAGGTACCGGCAGTCAGCAACAGGCACAGCAGCGGGGTTTCCATCCCCGAGACGCCCCAGAGCACGACCAGCGACGAGCAGGCCGTCAACAACGCCGCGGCCACCGCGAGCACTCTCGAACCGCCCACCGCCCGCACACACCCCGCTGACGACAGCACGGTGCACCCGGTCATCACCATGCCCGACACCTTGCACCACAGCAGCACCTGCACGCCCAAGCCGATGCCCAGCGCAGCCCACAGCGTCCACAGCAGGTTGGAATACCCCTCCACGGGCTGAAGACCTGCGTTCCAGGTCAATCCGTCGCCCTGGGCCAGGTTCCACGAATACCGGAACGAGAACCACGCATCGTCGGTGCAGAACAACAGATCCGGCGTGGCGCGCACCACCGACAGCGCCACGCAGGCAACTAGGGCACCGATCCACAGCACCATGACCCGGTGAACCGACAGCCACGACGGCGTTGCTGCCTTGCTGGCAGATGCCGAGTTGTCAGAAGAAGCTCCAGAACGACCCACCAGAACCACCGCCATGACCCACAAGGAAACCAAAATAGCATGGGAAAGGTGTCGGCAAGGTGTCAGACACTGTCACTTGTCACTTTGCGAAAAGGAAAGTTGCCCGGAGCTTGTCGATTTATCATTTACAGGCAGTAACCACGGGCCAGAAGGTAAATCCGACGTTCAACTATTCTCAGGACAACTCAAGAACAATTCGTCACCGCACTCGCGCACTGCATCCCCGGCTCCAGCCAGCCCTTCACCTGCTTCCCCCCCGGGCCACGGGCCGACACATAGACCCAGTCCCGACAACAAGCCAGGATCGGAACTGTCTGCTCCCCGACCAACGTCCCGGCCGCGGGCGAACCCGCTGAAGGCTTGCTGCGCAACGTGATGTCCTGGCCGCCGTAGTTGCGTGTGGAGGTGCCGATCAGCTCGCCGTAAACCCACCCGCCAGCGAGGGCGGAGTCATTGGAGTTCCCGACGGCACTGATCTGCAGCCAGCCGTCGCGGGATTCGACGATGTCCACGTAGACCCCGACCTCGAACTCGGGGTCGGTGAGCAGGGGGAGCTGGCCGATGACCTTGCCCGATGGGGTATCGCGGATGTTGGTCCCGGAGAGATCCGGGTCGATGAGGTAGCCGCGAACCTGGCAAGGGCAAGCGGGGGGAGGGGCCGGTTCGGTCCCCGAATCCGACGGCGTGGCCTCGGAAGGTTCGGCGGGGGGCGTCTGCTCCGCCGGAGCCGGGCTGGCCGGTTCGGCTGGAAGCGCGGGGGCTGGCTGTTTGGCTGATTCAGCTGGCGACTGGCTGGTGCACGATGTAGCTATCGAGCCCAACAGCATCAGGGCCATGATGGTGGCGATTGTCTTCACGGGGACTCCAGCGTGGGTGATGGGTTCATGGGGTCAACCAGGGGGCTGCGTCGTGGTCCGGGTCGGCGTAGAGGAAGACGGGGTCTCCGGGCATGCCGGCAGGTGTGCCGTCGCACGGTTGATCGAAGAAGATCTCCAGCTCCTCGCCGTGGACGCCGTGGCGCAGGTCGGTGACGATGCGCCACGGGGCCAGGCGGATCTTGGTCTGCCACTGGTCCGGGCAGCGGACCTCGAATTCGCTGGCCTTCATGTCCCGTGGCCAACGCAGGCCGATGACCGGACCGGCGGGATCCTCCTGGATGGCGGCGGGGGGGAGCAGGGGCGTGGAGAGGGGGTCGTCCAGCACGCAGATCCGGTGCCGTTGCTGCCGGCGACAGCTGGCGCCCGAGGGCTCGGCGGCGTTGTAGGGCGGATGTTCGACGACGACCCGCACACCGGTGATCTGGAACAGGATCAGGGCGTCCTGCGCGGGCCAGCTGTCCGCCAATTGTCGGTAGTGGTACAGGGCCATGTTGTGCCGGGCGCAGGTCCGCCCGGCCAGCGGCCGCCGGTGGTCCAGCGCGGCCCACAGCTGGGAACGTACCGTGCCCCGGCAGGTGGGCTCGTCGGGGAATACCTCGTATTGAGCGCCGGCCACGGTGGTGCCGGAGAGGAGCTGGGCGTCGCCGTCCTGCGTCACTTCCCAGTGGGGGCTGGTGTGGGTGCGGGGGGTCTCGGTGATCAGCAATGCCAGCACCCCCCCGGCCAGCCCAACCCGCGCTGGTGCCCAGGGGATCCGGGCGGCGCTGGCCTTGTAGCCGGCCGCCGCGAAGACGGCCAGGGCACAGGACGCCAGGGCCAGCCATCGCCCCGGGGCTTGCAAACCACGATACCCCGGTAGCCACGATAGCAGCCGGTAGGGGCCCGGTATCCCGGTCCCTTCGCCGTTCCAGGTGAGCTGGGGGCCCAGGGCCAGCAGGGCCGCGGCGGCGCCGATGACACCCACCAGCAGCCAGCGTCGGGGGCGCTCCTGCCGCCGGACCACGGTGAACAGCCCCAGAGCCCCCAGGAGTAGCACCCCATAGCCGGGGTTGGCCGGGACCATCGGCACGATGGGGGAGCCGCCCGCGCTGAGCTGATCGTGGAGGGGGGCGGTGGGGGTCGGGGACAGGGTGGTCGCCGGATCCCAGACCTCCTCGTCCAGTCGGGCGGGGTCGAGCCAGAGGTCGTAGCGCTCGGCGGCGCGCAGGTAGGCGCTGGCCACGGGGAGGACGGTGAGCAGGCCCAGGAGTAGCCCGGCAGCAGCGAAGGCCCAGGTGCGACGGCCGGGACATCGCCAGAGGGCACAGCCGGCCAGCACGATACCGGCGACCAGCATCGCCTGGGCCCCGATGTACGCTCCAAAATGAGCGGCCGTGCCCAGCAACAGGCCGCCAGCGGCGGCGAACCCTGGGCGCCCCTTCATCAGGCCGCCGGCCAACAACATGCCGCCCCCCACCGCCACTTCGTGGTGCACCAGATTGAGGTGTTGGGCGTGGGCCAGATGGAGCGGGCTCAAGCCACCGACGATGCCCGCCACCCAGGTGTGCTGGCCGGGCCCCAGCAGGGAGTGGGCCAACCGGTGGCAGCCCCAGGCGGTACCGAACAACCCCAACACCACCAGCAGGTTGTGGAGGCGATAAGGGGTAGCGCCGATGAGGCGCAGCGGCAGCCCAAGTAGTGCCTGCCCCAGCAGCCAGTCCGACTGGGTCATGGGATCCTGCATGGGCCAGCCGAAGGGTGCCGATAGCAGCCCATGTTCGCCCATCAACGAACGCTGCATGTGGTCCAGGGCCAGCTGGGTGAACAGGGCATCCCACTGGACGAAGACGTGCTGTCCGGAGTGAGCCCAGGGCCAGCACACGATCACGGTGGCCAGTACCAGCACCGCAGCAGCGAGGGCTTCCGAGATCCGGATTCGTGACCAGCGCATCGCGCAAGCCTACAGCAGGCACCCCACGGGCCGCGCGAAATCCATGCTGATCTGTCGAGGAATCCGCTAGGATCGTGGCGGACGAGACATGGCCGAACCGCTACACGATCCCCCGTACACCACCGACCGGGACCTCCTCGAGGGGGAGGTGGAGCTGCAGTTCGTCAAGGACAGCGGGCCCGGCGGACAACACCGCAACAAGCGGGAGAGTGGGGTGCGCCTGTTCCACCCGCCGTCCGGGGTCATCGTGACCGCGGTGGAGCGGCGATCCCAGGCGCGCAACCGGGAGCTGGCCTTCGAGCGGCTGATCGCCCGCCTCGAGGAACTGAATCACGTGCCCAAGAAGCGCCGGCCCACCCGAGTCCCGTATGGCGTTCGCCGCGCTCGGCTGCAAAACAAGCGCCATCGGTCCCAGGTCAAGGCCAACCGCAAGAAGGTCACGACCGATTGAGACCAAAGGCGCTTGTCTCATCGGGGCTTCGGTAATAGTCTGACTGAACTTGTTCGCGATACACCCTCTAACAAATGGAGATGAGCGTGCCCAATCCCACAGCCGTATTCGAAACCTCGATGGGAACCTTCAAGGTGGAGGTCTACCTGGAAGAGATGCCCATCACCGGCAAGAACTTCCTCGATCTGGCCCAGAGTGGCTTTTACGACGGTCTCCACTTCCACCGCGTCATCTCGAACTTCATGATCCAGTTCGGTTGCCCCCACAGCAAGGACCCCAACAGCCCCCGCTGCGGAACCGGCGGCCCGCCCCACGGCACCATCCAGGACGAGCATCCGCCCACCTTCAAGGTGTCCAACGAGCCGGGAACCCTGTCGATGGCCAATACCGGCGCGCCCAACAGCGGCGGCTCCCAGTTCTTCATCAACACCAAGCACAACAGCTACCTGGACTGGTTCTCCCCCGGAGCGTCCAAGCACCCGGTGTTCGGTCGCATCACCGAAGGCATGGAAATCGTGACGTCCATCGAGCGGGCCCCCACCGGCCACGGCGATCGCCCACAGACGCCGATCCAGGTGATCCACGTCACCGTCGAGGATTGAGCCAAACGCCGGTCGGGGAGAGGAGGACCGTCGTTCCTTGCCCAGGAAATCGCCAGACGAGAAGCCAGGCCATCTAGACCCACCCGAAGCCGAGCTGGTGCCCGGCGCAGGAGGGGAGGGGCCGGCAAAAGACTCCGTTCCCGATTCGGTGACCTCCGCCCAGACCGCCCGGTTCACCGGCGCGCCCATCGGTGGCATCTCACGCCCGTTCGACACCGAGATGTTCGAGCAGCTCGACAGCAACGAACACTCGGCGCTGGTGATGTACGACCACGGCGTGGTGATGGTGCGTATCGAGCCCGCCGATTTCCACATGGGCAGCCCTCAAGACGAGGAGGGCCGTGGCCGGGACGAACACCGTCATTTGGTGAAGATCACGCGGCCGTTCTACGTGGCGAAGACCCCGGTGACCCAGGGCACCTGGGAGGCGGTGATGCGCAACAACCCCTCCCGCAACACGGGCCCCCAGCGTCCCGTGGAGATGGTGACGTGGTACCAGGCGCTGGAGTTCTGCAACCGCTTCTCCAAGAGCGAAGGATTGCGCCCCGCCTACCTGATCCAGGGCACCAAGGTGCTGTGGGATCGGGAGGCGTCCGGCTTCCGGCTGCTGACCGAGGCGGAATGGGAATTCTGCGCCCGCGCGGGTGAAAAGACCGCCTATTCGGGCTCGACGGACGTGGACGCCGTGGCCTGGTACTGGAAGAACGCCCGGGCCGCCACCCGCCCGGTGGGCCGCAAGGAGCCCAACGACTGGGGCCTGTACGACATGAGCGGCAATGTCTGGGAGTGGGTCTGGGACAAGTACGGCCCCTATCCGGAGCACGGCATGGTCACCAACCCGCTTGGGCCCGGCACGGGCGCTACCCGTCTGGGGCGCGGCGGGAGCTACTACAGCATGGCCAAGGATGTACGGATCGCGTGCCGCAAGTGCCACACCAAGCCCACGGACCGCAACCACTTCCTCGGTTTCCGGATCTGCCGCTTCCCCGTCTGACTCGGTTCTGACCCGCGCGCTAAGCCCCTTTGTTGCCGGGCCGGATGCGCCGGATCATCCTCCGCAGGTTACGCCGCCCCCCTCGGGAACGCAGAGTGCGGGCCAGGGCGCTCACCCGCACCGGATGGGCGTAGAACCGGGCATAGGCCGCCCGCTGGAGCCAGCGCATGCCCCGGGCCCCGACGCGGCCGCGGAACGGCTGGCGCGCGTAGTAGTCGTAATCCAGCGGCCGGGTGGAGAGCTGGTACCCCTCTTGCCGCATGCTCCGGTGGATGTGCGTCCCCGGTAGCGGCACGAAAAGGGAGATGCTGGCCTCGCTGGCGGGCAACCTGGAGGCCCATTCCACGGTCCGGAGCATCTCGCGGCGTGTCTCCCCCGGGGCGCCCAGCATCAGGAACAGCAAGGTCTGGACCCCGTATTGCCGGGCCAACGCCACGGTCTGCTTCACGTCCCCCAGCGAGACGCGCTTGCCGTAGACCTCCTCGCGGATGCGGTGGACGGCACTCTCGAGGCCGATGCCGAGCTTGCGCAGCCCGGCGCTGGCCATGCGCTGCATCAGGCCTGCGGAGATCAGGTTGGCGCGCGTGGTGCAGCCCCAGCGCAGGTCCAGCCCCGTGTCGTCCAGCCGCTGGCAGAACTCCCGGACCCAGGATTCATCGGCGGTTAGCGTATCGTCGGTGAACCAGAATCCGTCGATGGGATAGGCCCGCTGGAGGGCGACGATCTCGTCGATGACACTGGCCGGACTGCGCTGGCGGTAGCGCTGGCCGAACAGCGACTCCAGGACCGGCTGGCAGAAGGTGCACTGGAAGGGGCAGCCACGGCTGGTGGTCAGGTTGACTCCGCGCAGGCCGGGCTGGTGGCTGTCCAGCTTGCCCCAGGCGTCGAGGTAACGATCCATGTCCAGCAGATCCCAGGCCGGGAAGGGGAGCTGGTCCAGATCCGGCGGCCGGCGCGTCTCCACCGACTTCAGTACCTGGTCCCCGTCCTTGACCCAGGCCCCGGCCACCGCCTGCCGCTCGCCGGATAGGAACATGCGTACCAGCTCCGCCAGGGTCTCCTCCCCCTCGCCGATGACCACCGCGTCCACGTGGGCATCCGAGATCATCGAGCCTGGAACGACGGTGGGATGGGGCCCACCGACGAACACGGGGATGCCCCGTTGATGGGCGTGGCGCGCCACCTGGAGCGCGTCTTCGACCATCAGCGTGGAGAGGCCGATGCCCACCACGTCGGGGCGATAGCGGTCGAGGAAGGCGTCCACCGAGGCCATGCTCGGCTGGAAGGTGGTATCGCAGATGGCCACGTCCAGGCCCGTTTCCCGGCGGGCCACGGCGGCCAGCAGGGCCACACCGACGGGGATATCCCCGGACGGATACCGGAAGCGTGGGTAGATCAGGCCGAGCCGGCCGTTCATGGGACCACCAGGAACGGGCCCAGGGCCAGGGCGTCCAGCTTGGCCAGCCGGAAGGAACGCAGCGCATCGGCCGGGCTGCAGACGATGGGCTCCTCGTGCAGATTGAAGCTGGTGTTGATGATGGCTGGCCGGCCGGTGAGTTCCCGATAAGCGCTGAGGATGGCGTACAGCCCAGGGTGGGTCCCGGCGTCCACCAGCTGGGGCCGCAGGGTCCCATCCACGTGGATCGCCCCGGGGCACCTGTCCAGCAGCGCGGGCTTGCCCGGCAACGCGACGGTCATGTACTCGGCGGAGCGGCGGACCGGATCGAGCCCCTCGACCCATTCGTCGGCGTCGTCGGCCAGCAGCAGCGGCGCGAAGGGCATGAAGTGGGTCCGGCGGAGCTTGCGGTTGAGGGTCTCGGTGGTGTCCGCCCGCTCGGAGGGGGCCAGGATCGATCGGTTCCCCAGGGCCCGTGGGCCGAACTCCATGGCTCCGTCGAAGCGTGCGACCACCTGCCCGTCCGCCAGCCGGCGGGCCACCTCGGCGGCCAGGTCCGGCGGCTTGGAGTAGGTGAGCCCGGACATGGACAGCAGCCGCTCCATGGATTCCAGACTCCAGCTGGGCCCCAGGAAGACGTCCCGGATCACCGCCGGCGATTCGGGCGGGCTGAGATAGGACTCGCTGGCCAGCAGGGCTGCGCCCACGGCAAGCCCGCCATCGCCCATGTGCGGGAAGACGTACAGGCTATCCACCGCCGGGAGTTCGGAGATCCGGCGGTTGACCTGCACGTTGGCGAACACCCCACCCGCCACAGTGACGTCGTGGATGCCGGTCTCCCGCGCCCAGTGGTCCACCAGCCCGCAGATGTCCCGCTCCAGGCCCCGCTGCAGCCAGGCACACAGATCCTCGGTGGAGCTACCCCGCAGGCTGTCCAGCCACGGCCGTAGGGCCGAGCCGAAGCTGCCGGTGAACCGCCGCTGGTGGGCCGGCCCTTCGAAGGGGAAGGGGACCGTGACGGCGTCGGGGTCGCCGTGCCCGGCCAGGGCGGTGAGCTTGCCTTCGTGGCGGAATGGCCGGAATCCGAGGAATCCGGTCAGCGTGGCCGCCAGCAAACCGTATGAGTCGGGGTAGGGCATGTCGCCCAGACGGGTCAGCGTCCCACCCTCGCCCTGCCAGATGCTCGTGGCGATCCCATCCCCGATGCCATCGACCACCACCACCAGTGCCCGTTCGAGGCCGCTGGTGTGGTAGGCCCCGGCGGCGTGGCAGCGGTGATGATCGTGGAGGCTGATCTCGCTGGAGCGCAGCGCTGGGCCCTTGGCATCCAGCGGCACATCGGGGACCCGGTCCACTCCGAATCCGCGCAGCAGGTCGCGGGTCAGGTGGTGGACCAGCAGCCAGCGCAGGGGTGGTTTGTAGGCCTTCACCCATGCCGAATCGGACCGCAGGCGGGGGAAGGGACTGTCGAACTGCAGCCACTGGGAGATGGCGTCCCCCAGCTCCGGCTGATCGTTGTAAAAGGCCCAGCTTTCCAGGCGCCAGCGTTGCTGGAGCCGCCGCACGGCGCGCAGCCCGGGGTTGGGGTTGACCAGGCCGGCGAAGGCCACGTGGTCCACGTCCCGTAGCCCCACGCCGGCCATCTCCAGGCAGGCCAGGATGGCCCCCGAAGGCCAGCCGCCCGCCCCCTTGCGCCGGGTGAACCGTTCCTCGTTGCACGCGGCGATGACCCGGCCACGGTAGATCATGGCCGCACCCGCATCGTGGGTGCCGTCGTAGATCCCCAGGACCATCTCGTGGTCGTGGTGCGGGCGAGTTGCCATCCGTAGAGTATCGGCTGATCATGCCGTGGCGACAACTTGGCTGGGCGAGCCGGCCGCGCGGCGATGGGGCGCGGTGCTATCCTTGGGGCCTCATGCAACACAAGGCGGCGACGAGTGACGGGGGTTGGCGGACGCACCTGGCGGCGCTCGCGGCCTATGTGCCCCTGTCCCTCTTGGTCACCTTTCCGGCCGTCACCCGCCTGGGCAGCCGGCTGACCGCGCGGCTGGACACGGACGCCTGCACCCACGTGTGGAGTTTCTGGCTGGCCCGGGAGATGCTGCTGGAGCAGGGGCAGTTCCCGTTCCGCGAGACGGACATGGTGGCCTTCCCCGCCGGCGGGACGCTGGTCAGCTGCCACCCGCTCAACGACCTGCTGGCGTTGCCGCTGCTGGCGCTGTTCGGGAGCGTGGCCACCTACAACCTGATCATCCTGTTCAACCTGGTCCTGGCGGCCTGGGCCGCCTTTGCCCTGACCCGCTACCTGCTGGGGGCGGACCGCCCGGCCTTCATCGCCGGATTGATCTACGGATTCTGCCCCTTCGTGATGTCCTACGCCGTGGCTTCGGGGGGGACGGAGCTGGTCTCCACCGGGTGGCTCCCGCTGGCGATCCTGATGATGATCCGCACCCTGCGCGAGGCCGGCTGGTGGAACCCGGTGCTGGGGGGGCTGTGTGCCGCCGCCATGGACCTGACGTGCGTCTATTACGTCAGCGTCTTCGGGTTCTTCACGGTGTTCGTCGTGGCCTACCACCTGGTGGCCGGGCGTACGGCCCGCTGGGATCTGGTCGACCATCCCAGCCGGCCGCCGGTCCGGCCCGCCATCGACGGCAAGCTGTTCTTGCGTCTGGGCGCCTTCGTGCTGGTAGCGATGCTCATTGCCGCGCCGCACCTGCGGTTGCTGGCCCGATCGATGGGCGACGACGGCTCGCTGCTCACCGAAAAGCGGGAGATGCTGCGCAGCGGAGAGCTGGCCGCCAAAGATCCGGGAAGCGGGCTGGACCCGGCGGAGACCCAGGCCTACGCCTCCGTCTACGCCGTCAACATGGTGCGCCTCGGGGATCGCCAGCTGCAGGCCAGCCAGTCCGTGTGCCGGTTCTTCCTCAATCCCTACGTGGGCCTCTCCGTGTGGTTGCTGGCGGCCCTGGGGCTGGCCATGCATCGCCGCCGCTCCGAGCTGTTCTGGGTGGGCATGTTCGGGCTGTCGGTGGCGGTTGCCATCGGGCCCTTCGGCATGATCTCCGAGCGGATCCACCTGGCATCGCCCCACTCTCCGGTCTACCGGCTGTTGACGGCGGTCTACCCGGTCCATCCCCAGGGGCACGAGTCCTCCTACTACCTGATCGCCATGCTCTGCGTGGCCATCCTGGCGGCCGTAGGGGCCCGAGAGCTGATGCGCTGGCTACCGGCCCGGCGCCGGTGGGCCGTGTTCGGGGTGCTGGCCGCGGTGATTCTTGCGGACTATCTGTTCGTGGCCGAGCGTCCGCCGGCCCCGGAGCGGGACCTGAAGGTCCCCGAGTGTTACCTGGACATCGCCGCCGACCCCAGCGCCCGGGGCTTGCTGGAGCTGCCGTTCTCCACCTACGGCAAGCCGATGAGTCACCGGCAGCGGTACTGCTACCAGACCGTTCACCACCTCCCCATCGGCGAGAGCCCCACCGGCTTCCTGCCCCAGCACCTGGGCACCAACCCCCTCGTGCATGAGTTGATGCGCCTGGAGGTGGCCGGTGACGCGGCCAGCCCGGTGTCCGGGGATCACACCAGGGGATACCAGCAGCTGGTCGATGGGGGCTTCTCCCACATCGTCGTCGATATGAACTACTACCAGCACCCGGCCGGGCCCCAGGTGGCCGGGCTGCTGCGGCAGCTGGCCGGCGAGCCTCGGGTGTATGCCGACGACTTCCTGGTCTTCCGGGTCGGCGGACCGCCCCCGGCTGGGGATGGTAAGAAGCCCGGGCCGATGCGCGCCGCGGACGACGTGTTCAATAGCGGGCGCCTGGAAGAGGCGGAGGCCTTGTACACCGACCTGCTGGGAACCTCCCTGTCGGCCCAGGACCGGATGCAGGTGAGCCTGCGGCTGGCCAAGATCGCGCGCCTGTCGGGGGACCGAGCCAAGGCCATCCGCATCCTCGAGGAGCAGCTGGACCGGGTGGGCCACGATCAGCTGGCCGCCGTGGACGCGGCGTACGAGCTGGGCAAGCTGCACATGCTGGCCGGGGATATCGAACGGGCCACGGTGGTCTTCGAGGGCATCGTCGAGCGGCACCTGGCCAAGCACCGCCGGCTGTGGGGCGTGCACTGGGCGGCCCTGCGCCTGGCCGCGTTCCATGCCCGCGCCGGGAGGCGGGACGAGGCGTTGCAGATCTACGACGGGTTCCTCGCCGATGAGGCCTTCTGGGAGCAGCTGCGGGGGGATCCCTCCCGCTATAACCACTTCTACGTCCGGTGTTTCATCGCGCAGGATTTGCGGGAGCTGGGGCGCGTGGAGCAGGCCATCGAGATGCTCGGGGAGCTGACGCTGCGGAAGGACTTCCCCGGGGCCCAGGACCTGGCCGGCATCGAGCTGGCCAAGTGCCACCAGAAGGCCGGGGATCGCGCAGAGGCCGAGGCGGTCTACCGCCGGGTGTTCTCCATGGACAACTGGGAGCGGATCCACGAACAGGTTCAGCCGGCGGATCTGGTGGGATTCGTGGACGGTCCCTATGCCGAGCCGGGCTGGATCGAGCAGATCCTGACGGAGTACCCGGCCAAGATCGAGGCCCAAGAAAGAGAGGCCGTCCGCAAGCTGGCCGGCAAAGAGCGTCTCAAACTCACCATGCCCCGTCCCTCCGACGGCTTCCGCTGGCCGCCCGGCGCCGGCGAGATCACGGAGATGGTACCGGATCGGTCACCGTAGCGAGCTGATCCCAGACCCCCACTTCGCCGTGAGCCGACGAGAGCTGGGCGCGAGCGTCCAGGATCGCCGCCTGCTGCGCTTCGTCCAGGGACTCCATGAGTCGCACCGCGAGGCCGGAGACCTGGCGGCGGAGTTGTTCCTGCTGCTCCATCCCCGGTGGGGAAGGGGGGTGGCCGCCCTGGGGCGGCGGCCCGGCGAGTTCGCCCGGCGGTGGCGGTCCGGCGGCGCCTCTGGGGGTCAACCAGACCTCGGCGTGGGTCTCCACGATGGCCATCGGCGGGGCCACCAGCTGGACGGTGGTGACTCCTTGCCGGGTGATGGCCAGCCGGCCCAAAACCAACGCCAGCGCCACCACGAGCAGCAAGGCCATGCCGGTGCAGGCCCAGGCCAGCAGCCCTCCTGAGGACCGGTCACTCACGGTGTGTTGCCCCCGTCCAACTCGTGCAGCAGCTGGTCCCAGTAGCGGTTCTCCACGCCGGCGATGGAGATGGTGTCCCGATTGCCGGTGATGTGCTGCACCTCGTCGGGTTCGAGGGCTGCCATCATCGACTGGCCTAGCTCCAGCAGTTCGCCGTCCAGGCGCTGCACCTCGGCGTGCTCCTGCAGCAGCTCCATGCGTGCCTCGTGGGCTTCACGCACCAGGGGCGCCAGCTCCCGTCGCTGGCCCGCGGTGAGCGCCTGGGGGTGGTTCTCGTCGGTGAGCAGCAGCAGGCCGCGGGCCACGTCCTCGACGGTCAGCATGGCCCCCACCTGGGATAGGCGGGCGTCGGCGGCCCGGCGCGTCCCCCCCGGCTGACCCAGTTGCTGGGATCCGGGCCCGTTTTCGTCTAGCAGGGGCGTGTAGATCCGGCCGGCGGGTGTGCCGGTCTCCATGGACCACAGCAGGCCAGCCTCGACGACGGCCACCAGCAGCAGCAGGGCGGTGAGTATCGTGGGCAGGTTCCTCACGGTTCCTCCTTCAAGCGCTCGTGGAGCTGCGCCCAGGCCTGGTCGCCGGCGGGCCCCGCGGCCCCGTCGGTGAGCACGGACAGCTGCTCGCGGCGCAGGTGGCCCAGGAGCAGCACGGTCTTGGCGCACAGGCGCTCGGCCCCCTGTCGCCGGGCCGCTCGGCCCCGTTCCTGTTCGGTGCGCAGGGCCGCCCCCCGCTGGATCGATGGGCCGAATCGTTGCCCCAGCGATTCCCGTCGTTGATCGTCCTGGGCCAGGGAGAGCAGGCCACGCCCCAGGTCGTCGAAGCTCATCGGCGGCCCGGGCATCCCGGGCATGCGGACCGGGGCCGCCGGTGAGGGCTGGCTGGCGGTGCCGGCCTGGGGGGCTCCCACCAGGAATTCGTGGGCCACGACGACCCGCGGCGGTTCCGAAGCCCGCAGCAACAACGCGCCCAGCAACACCACGATCACCAGCGGCGGTAGCGGCATCCATGCGCGGGTCAGGGCGGCGGAACGGCTCCCCGTCAAGAATCACCTCGACGCCAAGAGTGGCACGCACCCGGGCTTTTCTCAAACGACAAGCGGGCTTCTATGAGGCGGCCTCCTGTCAACTCCCCAAGCCCTGACGCTCAATGC
>CAZDDH010000123.1:0-25159 GCA_964504165.1 uncultured Rickettsiales bacterium
AGAATGGGGAGATGTAGTTGTCGGTGATGCGGATTACTGATTGTCGCTGAGCACGGGAGGCATGTTCGATCCGCCCTAGCTGGAGATTCATGTTGCCCCGGAGATACCAAGCGCCAGCCAATTCTGGGTCGATTCCGATGGCCCGGTTCAACTGGACGATGGCCTGCTCGTCGTTCCCGTCGGCGTGGAGCTCGAGCGCCTGCTTGAACAGGACCGAGCCGTTCGCCGCGCAGCCGGTCAGAATGATCCCGATCATCAGCAGGCCGAGGAGTCGGCTGGTTACGCTGACTAGGAACGTGGTTGGGCTTTCCTGCAACAGTCGGACACAATCATCTTCCATACCGTGAATACTCCGCATCCAAGAAGGTGCCATGGAGAAGGGGACGAGGTTTGTCTCGTCTTCCGATTCAGATGACACTTGGACCGCCTCTTTCATCTGTATGAAAGTATGAATAGATGGTATGATCCGATGCATGAGGACCACGATCTCCATCGATGAGCAACTTGGAATCGCCGCACGAAAGCAGGCTGCCGAGGCCGGCTTGAGCTTCAGCGCGCTGGTAGCGCGATCCCTGCGCGAGTATCTCTCCCGCGATCGGGAGCAGGTAGAGCCGCCGCCGTTCCAGCTGATCACAGCCGGCGGGGAGGGGACCCAGCCGGGCATCGACCTCGACCACACTTCAGATCTGCTCGTGGCAGAGGATCGCGAACGCTACGGATCCGAGGGCTGAGGCGCCACCATGAGGATGCTCGACGTCAACGTGCTGATTTACGCCCACCGCACCGATGCCCATCCCGAGCACGCGGCTTACGCCCGCTGGATCACCGAGCTAGCCACCCACAGCGAACCTTTCGCCTTGTCATCGCCAGCCCTCAGCGGCCTGGTGCGCATCGTCACCAACCCCAAGGTGTTCAAGCAGCCTTCGACCCCCGAGCAGGCCTTCGGCTTCATCCGCGAACTCCGGCAGCGCCCCAACGCGCGCCTGTTGAATCCCGGCCCCGCCCACTGGTCCATCTTCGAGGATCTGTGCGAGCAATCACGCGCTACGGGCAAGCTGGTCGCCGACGCCTATCACGCCGCCCTGGCCATCGAGCACGGCTGTGTCTGGGTCACCACCGACGCCGATTTCGCTCGCTTCCCGGGCTTGCGTTGGGAGCATCCGTTGCAGCTTTGAGTCGTCAAGGCTGGATCCAAGCCGCATCCTCCCGCCAGTCCTGAGAATCCCGCGACGGGAAGATCCCGTCCAGCGCGTCGCTGACCCCCTCCCACGGCGACGGCTGCCACGTCGAGAACGTCACCGACCGGATCTCCGCGTCCACCGGTAGCCCCTCCCCGTCGAAAGGCCCGGCCAGCTCTTCCGAACAGATGGGCCAGGTGTTGACGTGGAAGCGCATGGGCAGGTGGGGCACGGGGGTGGGGCGGCCGGCGGGGCGGTGGTGGACCAGCTGGTCGTCGACGAACCAGCGGATCTCGTCGGGGTCCCACTCGATGGCGTAGCGGTGGAAGTCGTCCGCGGCGTCGAAGCCCAGGTCCACCAGCACGGGGGTGCCCCGGTAGCCGTAGTTGTACAGGTCCCCCTCCTCGCCGGGGTTGTAGTAGACGTTGATCAACATCCGGGTGGTGTCCTGGCCCAGGAACTCGGCGTCGATCTCCTGCCAGGGGTCGAAGCGGTACAGGAAGAATGCGGTGATCAACCCCGATCCCCGGGCCGGCTTCATCACGGTCTCGAAGCGGCCGTAGAGGTGCTGGGCGTCGTCGTCCTCTTTCGTGGCGATGGAGCCGGAGCTGTAGTCCTTGCCGCCGCTGGCCCGCTCCTCCAGGTGCAGCCGGACCCCGCCGCCGTCCACCAGCACCACGTTGTCCGGCGAAAACGCCGAGTGGTTGCAAGGGAAGGTGCTCTCCATCCGGTCCCAGAACGCCCCGTCCACCTCCGTCAGCTCGTCGTGGCGGTGCACCTCGTACGATCCGCTGCGCTTGGTCCAGCTGGACCGCTTGGCGCTCCCGGCCGCCTCGCAGTACCCGTGCAGCTGCTCCGCCGGCACGATCCACGGCTCCCCGTCATGCTCCAGCACCTCGCAGCCCACGTCGGCCATCTGCAGCCGGTTGGAGGGCACGTACAGCACGCCGCCCACCACCAGGGCCGCCAGCAGCGCCATGGGGAACCAGCACGACGGCTTGCTCAGCCTCACCGCCGCCTTCTTGAGGCCGCCAGGGGTGGCCACCAGCATCGCCCCTAGCTGCCAGCTCTCCCGGATGCCTTCGGTGGGCGACAGGCCCGAGGCCCTTACCGGGGCAGCCGTCGCCGCAGGCTGGGGTGCCCGGGCCACGGCCAGCCAGTGCTGCCGGCCACACAGGAAATCCGTCAGGCCGATGAGCACCCCGCTGATGTCCAGATAGAAGGCCAGCGGATAGGTCAGCACGACCCCCAGGAAAGTCCCCGCCGCCAGCTGGCGGAACACGGCCAGCCCGCTGAACAGCACCACCAGCGGCGCCACCAGCCCTACTAACCCGACGGCCTGCAGGGCGTAGGGGAGGGGGAGGGCGGCCCGTGACGGGTCGCGCAGCAGCACCGCCAGCACCAGGTTCATCACGATGACCACGGCGGGGAAGAACCAGCCCCACACCACGGCGATCTCCGACGCCCGCGTCCCCCAGGTGGCCGCCCGCTGGGTGCGTGACAGCCACACCGCCAGCACCGCGGCAGCCAGCGCCGCCGCCCCCGCCGCCACGGGCGATAGCTGGCGCACGACGATCAGCCCGATGATGAAGTGCAGCACGAACACCAGCGTGCACACCAGGTAGTGGGCGCCGTGGAACAGGAACTGGATCTTGTCCTTGAGCCCCAGCGGCGCCCGCCACAGCTTGCGTAGGTGGTGGAAGAAGGCGTTCGTGTGCCCGTTGGACCACCGCCGCCGCCGCGCCAGGAAGCTGTACAGGTCCGGGGAGACCTCCTCGTCCGATCCGCTGTAGGGGTTGTGGATGATCTTCACGCCGTCCATCAGCGCGGCGTAGCTGAAGTCCACGTCCTCGGTGATGCAGTCACGCAGCGGGTACGCCCGCAGCAGCTGTGTCTCCATCACCACCGTCGTGCCGGTGCAGAAGACGTTGAGGCCCAGCCGGGTGAACGCGGTGTTGAACAGCTCGCAGCCCACGTGCTGGTGCAGGCTGTCCCACAGGGGGAAGAACCCGCGGGCGGTGAGGGGGCTGCGGCGGCCCTGGACGGCCCGCGCCCCCCGCTCGTGCAGCAGGCACAGGGAGGTGCGGATCCAGTCGGTGTGGGCCTGGTGATCGCAGTCCAGGACGGCCACGTGGCTCGTGGCCAGCCGCTCGGCGATCCAGTTGACCTTGTCCCGCTTGCCGTCGTCGCCGGTGAAGGCCACCCGGGCCGTGCGGCCGCCGGCGCGGACCAGCTCGACCGTCGCCGACCCATCCCCAAGCTCGGCCCCGGGAAAGGCCGCCTCGAGGTAGGGGATGCTGGTGTCGCTGAGGTCCTTGAGCAGCAAGAAGATCTCGAGGCTCCCGCCGTGGTCCTGATCCAGCAGCGACTGGATGGCCCGCACGGCCCCCTCGCCCTCGTTGCGGGCCGGGATCAGCACCGCCACCGAGTCGTCCGGATGGTCGGCGAATTCCCGCGGCCGCACCCGCCGGGGCAGGCACACCAGCGCACACAGATAGTGCCCCAGCGAATACGCTGTCAGGGCGATGGTCAGCGCGGCGCAGATCGCCAGGATGGGCGTCATGGCTCGAGCCTCGGTTGAACAGATCCCGTTGGAAACCCCCTCATGGACGATTCCGTCGGCCGGTTTATTCCCGGGGAATCAGCCACACACGTTATGCAAATGGCCGTTGGACGACAAGTTGTGCGATGTCAGCCGCCGCCCGCATCCAGCAGCTCGAGCAACACCTCGGCCGATGGGATGCGGTTCTTGCGCTTCTTGGCCAGCAGCTGGAGCACGAGCTGGTCCAGCCGCTCGGGCACGTCGTCGCGCAGGGTCGAGGGTGGCGGGGGCGCGGCGTTGAGCTGCTGCTGGACGATCTCGTCGTCCGTGTCCCCCTCGAAAGGGAGCTGCCCCGTGAGCAGCTCGAAGAGCACCACCCCCGCGCTGTACATATCGCAGGGCGCCCCCAGCGGATCGCCGCGGAACAGGTCCGGGGCCATGTAGCGCGGCGTCCCGATGAGGCGGGAGGGTTCGCCGTCGCTGGACCCGTCCTCCTCGGCCAACCGTGAGATACCGAAATCCATGATCTTCAGCTGCGGCTCGTTCAGCAAGGTGTCCGGATCGCCGCACAGCATCATGTTGGAGGGCTTGAGATCCAGGTGCAGGACGTGCTCGTTGTGGGCCGCTGCCAACCCCTCGGCGATCTGACGGGCGATGATCTCGATGGTTGGGATGGAGAGAGTGTCGTTGTAGTGCATCACGGACCGCAGCGTCTGCCCGTCGATGAGCTCCATGACCAGATACGGGACCTTCTGGTCGGTGATGCCGAAATCGTGGATGCGCACGATGCGGGGGCTGTCGATGCGAGCCAGCAGGCGGGCCTCCCGCAGGAACGGCGACATGGCGTCTGCCACCTGCCCGGTGTGCCGCGTGAGGAACTTGATGGCCACGTCCCGCTCGAGGAACATGTGGTTGGCCTTGTAGACCATGCCCATGCCCCCGCCGCCCATGCGCTTGCCGATGCGGTACTTGCTCTCCAGGACACGGTCCGTCGGGTCGTCATCGGCGAACGATTCCAGGATCACCGGCGGGGCGTCCACGCTGTACTCGACGCTGTACTCGACGCTGTACTCGTCGTCCGTGTACCCCACCTGCTCCTCGCTGCCCAGCAGGTCCAGGATCAGCGACCGCAGGGAGGAGGGCTTGAGCGGCTTGGAGATGTACCCGGCCACGCCCTTGGAGATGGCTTCCCGCAGCGTGCTGGCGTCCAGCTTGCCCGTCAGCAAGATGACCTGGGGGAACTTCCACGACGGGGTCTCGTGGATCATCTCCACCAGGTCCATGGCGTCCAGGGTGCCCAGCTCGAGTTCGGTGAGCACACCGTCCACCGGCGTGCACGAGAGGGTGATCAGCGCGTCGGTGCCGCAGTCGGCCTCCACCACGGAGAACCCGCCCTTGACGAGCATCTCGGCGATGGTCCGGCGTCCGGCGTCGTCCGGATCGACGAGCAACAGCTTCATGGACCTACGGCGACCCCCTTCGGCCAGATGTTTGCGGCTAAACCAAGTGTGCTTGGACAGTGTACCGCGGTGGGGCGGCTTCTGCCCGCGGCGAGGGCCCATCTGCTAGCCTTTGGTGCAGGAGATCCTATCCCGTGAGCGAGAACACCTGGTTCGATGACGGCGACCGAGGAGCCCACCGGCCGGCCCACCAGCAGGTGCGGTCCGCGGTCGCCAAGCACGTGCGGCGCTGGGCGGTAGTCCTCTGCATCGGCCTGATCGCCGCGGCCGCGTGGTGGTCCGCCGGCGAGCCCCCGCCCCCCGGCCCGGTGGACGTGGCCGGGCTGGCGGCGCTTGTGGCGCTGGCGTTCGTGTGGGGCCGTACCGAGAGCTTGGGCGGCATCGCCGCGGTGGGGTTCGTGCTGTCCATGCGCGCCACAGCCCTGCAGGGGCCGCTGGCCCTGTCCGTGGTGTGGCTGCTGGTGGGGCTGTTCGCTGCCGGCTCCCTGCGGCAAGCACGGGCAGTGGAGGGCAAGCACGAGATCCGACCCACCGGTCGTTCGGCGGCCATCGTGGCCGCGGTCGCGGCCCTGGGGTCCATCGCAGCGGTCGTGGTGTTCCTAGTGGTCGATGTGGCCCTCGCCCTGGAGGGCGTCGCCTGGTGCTCGGCGCTGGCCGCCGGAGTGGGCCTGGCCGGGGGATCGGCCGATCATCCGGGGCGACGGGTGGCCCTGGCCGCCGCCGGCGTGGGCGCCATGGGCTTGGCGCTGTTGTTGTTGTTGGTCGTACTCGCCTATAGCGGGTGAGAGCCACCGTGCGAGGGGAACGATCGGCGCCGGTGGCGTGTCGCTAGCTTCGAGTGGCGAACCCAGGAGGATCCGTGGACATCAAGGCCGCCTTCACCTACCCCTTCGCAGACGAACGCTGGAAGGAGAAGCTGGGCATCGGCGCGCTGGTGATGATCGTGCCCATCTTGAGCTTCGCTACGTTGGGGTTCTCCACCCAGCTAATCCGCAACGAGGCGGACGGTCACCCCCGCCCCATGCCCGAGTGGGCGGACCTGGGTGAGCTCTTCATGGTGGGGCTGATCCTGGGCCTGGCGCTGCTGGTGTACGCGGCGCCGGTGATGCTGCTGATGCTGGCGCTGGTGTGCGTCGTCATCGTGGCCATCGCGTCCGCTTCAGCCGGGGCCGATCCCGTCTGGGTGGCGCTGGTGACCCTCCTCGTCGTCGCCGTGGTCATCTCGATCATAACTGTCTACAACTTCGCCCTGGGCATGCTCAGCCCGGCGATCCACCTCCAGTACGCCCGCACCCAGCGGTTCGGCTCCTGCTTCGCCCTGGGGGAGATGTTCGCGCTCATCCGCCAGCACCCCGGCGACTATCTGACCGTGTGGGGTACCTTGCTGGGCGTCCGCTGGGCGGCGGGCTTCGTGCTGTCCGTGGTGCTGGGGATCGTCTATTCGATCCCGATGGTCGGGCCGATGCTGGGCATGGCGATCATGGCCATCAGCTACTTCTACCTGGCCCTGGTCGCCGCCAAGCTGGAGGGGGGGCTGTACCGCCTCACTCGGACTGCCACAGCGGCCTGAAGCGCTGCTTCTCCACCTCCACCAGCCCTCGATCGGTGATGCGCAGGGTGGGGATCACCGCCAGCGGCACGAACGACAGGGTCATGAAGACCTCGTTGTCGGTGCCCAGCTGGATCAGGGCGGCGCGGATCTTCTTGAGGTGTTCCGCTACCTCGAACAGGTCCCGGTTGGACATCAGCCCTGCCACCGGCAGCGGCAGCGCAGCCAACACGCGGCCGTCGAGCACCACCACCATGCCTCCGCCGGTGCGCTCCACCTCCCGGGCGGCCACGTGCATATCGTCATCGTTCATGCCCGCCAGGCACAGGTTGTGGGCGTCGTGACCCACGGAGGTGGCGATGGCGCCTTGGCGGATGCCCAGCCCCTGGATGAAGCCCACGGTGTGGTGTTTGCCCCGGTGACGGTCCAGTACGGCCACCTTGGCCAGATCCCGGGACGGGTCCGCCACCGCTGCGCCGTCCTCGACGTTGGGCTCCAGCAGCACCTCATCGGTGAGCAGGCTACCTTGCTGCACCTGGATCACTCGCAGGCGGCCCGGCTCGGCCTCGATCCGGAAGCTGTCCTCGGACAGCGGGGGCAGCGTGAAGGTGCCCAGTGATGGCGGCGGCTCCGGGAAGTCCCCCTCGATCTCGCTGACCAGGCTACCGTCCCGCACCACCACGTTGCCGTCCTTGATCACGGCCCGCACGCTCATCTGCTCCAGGTCATCCACCAGCAGCATGTCCGCCTTGTAGCCGGGGGCCACGGCGCCCATGGAGCGCAAGTTGAAGTAGTGGGCGGTGTTGATGGTGGCCATGCGGATGGCGATCAGCGGCTTGACGCCGTGCTCGATGGCGCGACGCACCAGGTGGTCGATGTGCCCCGACGTGAGGATCTCCAGGGGATCCCGGTCGTCGGTGCAGAAGCTGAAGCTGTGGTGGTTGAGGTCGCTCACCGCGCCGATGAGCTCGTCGAGGTTGCGGGCGGCGCTGCCCTCACGGATGAACACCTGCATGCCGCGGCGCACCTTCTCCAGCGCCCCCTCGCGGGTGGAGCACTCGTGGTCCGAGCGGATGAAGGCGCACAGGTAGGCGTTGAGCCGCTTGCCGCTGACACCGGGGGCGTGGCCGTCGATCTTCTTGTACTGGTGCCGCAGGATCTCGATCTTGGTGATCAGCTCCCGGTCCCGCGCCAGTACGGCCGGGTAGTTCATCACCTCCCCCAGGGCGATGACCCGCTTGGGGTAGCGGTCCACCACGTCGATCATGTCGTCCGTGCCCAGGTAGGCGCCGGACGTCTCGAAGCGGGTGGCCGGCACCGCCGAAGGCAGGCCGATGTAGACGTTGAGCGGGATGCCCTCGGTGGAGCGGATCATGTAGTCCACGCCGTCCGTGCCCAGTACGTTCGCGATCTCGTGGGGGTCGGCGATGACCGTGGTGGTGCCCCGCAGCAGCACGGCCCGGGCGAAGTGCCGCGGCACCAGCATCGAGCTCTCGATGTGCAGGTGGGCGTCGATGAACCCGGGCACGACGTACATGCCGTCCGCGTCGATGACGTGGTCCGCCCGCGTGTAGTCGCCGATGCCGGCGATGCGCTTGCGGTGGATGGCGATGTTGGAGCGTTCGATCTCCCCGGTGAAGACGTTGACGACGCGGGCGTCGCGGACCAGCACCCGGGCATCCTGGTCCCCTAGCGCGGTGGGGATGATGTCGCGGATCTTCATGGATTATTTCCTTTCGAGGGGAGGGCATCCTACCCCAACTCTGGCTCTGTTGGCGGCCCCCCGTTGGATCTGCCGCCGGGCACTCAACGCTTCGGGCTGTACCCACTGGATGCTATTATTCCGATCGGAGCAGTGTCGCTGAAAGGTGTCGGCACACGGTTCCGAGAGGGAATCGACCATGAAACGGACCATCTTCGTGCTGATCTGCTGGGCCGCGCTGTCGCTGCAGTCGGGGTGCCCCGATCCCAACCCGCAGCGGACCCCGATCCCGCCCACGATCCAGATCTTGGAGCCCGACGATTCGGTGGCCATGCCTCAGTACGCCTTCGGCGAGAGCATCACTTTCTCGGCGTCCGCTTCGGACAACTACGATCAATCCGCGGATCTGGTGGTCGTGTGGTCGACCACCTGGATCGACGAGGAGCAAAACGAACAGCAGGCGCACCTGGGGGACACCACCGTCGGCAACGATGGCCGCTCGACCCTGAGCACCGCTGCGTTGGAGGCCGGGACCCACACGGTGACGGCCGAGGTTACCGACAGCGACGACCTGACGGCCTACGACTTCGTCGACGTGTTGGTTTACGCCTACAACGAACCGCCCACCGTCGAGATCACCGCACCGGTAGACCTGGACGTCTTCGACGAGGGCGAGTCCGTCAACTTCTCGGCCGTGGCCGGGGACGACCTGGACGTGGAGGGCCTGAGCGTCGTGTGGCGCAGCAACCTGGACGGCGAATTCAACTGGGATTCCCCCTCCGGCACCGGCGTGCTCAACTTCCAGGCCGCCGATCTGTCCGCCGGCGAGCACGAGGTCACCGTCGAGGTCACCGACGACGGCGAAAACACAGCCAACGACAACGTCACCTTCACCATCGTGCCGGAGAACCAGCCGCCGTCCATGCCCAGCGTGGACATCCAGCCGCTGGGGCCGGGGGTGGGGGACGATCTGGTCTGTTACGCCTCCGGGTCGGTGGATCCGGAGGGTGGGCTGGTCACCTACACCTACGAGTGGGATCTGGACGGGTTGCCGTCCGGCTGGGCCACCGACGTGCTCGACTCGTCCAACACGGCCACCGGTGACGAGTGGACCTGCCGCGTCACCCCCTGGGATCCGGAAGGGCTGGACGGGGACGAGGGATCGGCCACCACCATCATCGACAACTCCCTGCCCAGCTTCTCCAGTGTCACCCTGACGCCCACCACGGCCTACGAGGATTCGCTCCTGTCGTGCGAGGGCTTCGGCTGGTACGACCCGGATGGGGACGCAGAGGGCGCGCTGTACGAATGGCTGGTGGATTCCAGCACCGTCGCGGGGGCGACCCTGTCGGTACTGGACGGCAACGACTTCGACCGCGATGACGTGGTGGAGTGCATCATCACGCCCTACGATGGGATCGATTCCGGCCTTCCGCTGACCTCCAACCCGGTGACGATCCTCAACTCGCCGCCGCCGGACCCGGTGGTGGAGATCCAGCCGACGCCCCTGCTCACCACCGACACGGTGACGTGCATGGTCACCAATCAGGATCCAGACCTGGACGGCGACCTGATCGTCTACTCCTACGAGTGGCTCCTCGATGGGGCGGCCCAGCCCCAGTACAGCGGCCTGTTCAGCGTGCCCTCGTCGGACACGGAGATCGGCCAGGAGTGGGAGTGCCAGGTCCAGGGTTCGGACGGGTACGTCCTCAGCAACTGGGTTTCGGCTTTCGCGACCGTGGTCCCGGCCGAGGGGGATCTGGTCATCACCGAGATCATGATCGACCCGGTGGTGGTGGACGACTCCTACGGCGAGTACATCGAGATCTACAACACCACCGCCGGCGCCATCCCACTGGACGGCTTCGTGCTGCGCGACGCCGGCATCGATTACCACCAGATCAACAGCGGCGGGCTGGCCTACGTGATGGCCGGCGACTACTTCGTGCTGGGCATCAACTCCAACCCCGGCACCAACGGCGACGTGACCGTCGACTACCAGTACGCCAGCTTCGAGATGGACAACGGCCCGGACCGAGTGGAGCTGGAGTTCGTGGGCGTCATCGTCGATGCGGTGGATTACGACTGGGGGACCAACTTCCCCGCACCCTCCGCCGCGTCGATGAGCCTGGCAGTAGGGGTGCTCAACGCCATCGACAACGACCTGGGCGTCAACTGGTGCGGCTCCACCACCCCCATCTACCAGTGGGGGGATGCCGGCACACCGGGCGCGGCCAACGACTCGTGCGACTGCTGGGACAGCGACTCGGACGGGGACGGGTTCGGTGTGCACGGTGACTGCACGTACACCGATTGCGACGACGCCGACGCCACCATCTACCCCGGCGCCCAGGAGGTCTGCGAGGACGGCACGGACCAGGACTGCGACGGCTCGGACGCCATCTGCACCTGCGCCCAGACGGATCTGGACGGGGACGGATACGGCACGTCCAACCTGTGCGTCCTCATCGATTGCGACGATTCGGACCCGGCCATCTACCCCGGCGCCACCGAGACGTGCAACTTCATCGACGACGACTGCGACGGCGTGGTCGACGACGGCTTCGACGTGGATGGCGACGGCTACACCACCTGTAACGGCGACTGCGACGACGGATACGCCGCGACCTACCCGGGCGCCGCCGACACCTGTGACGGGGAGGACAACGACTGCGACGGCCTGATCCCGGCGGACGAGGCCGACGACGACGGGGACGGCTGGATGGTCTGCGACGGGGACTGCGACGACCTGGACCCGGCCATCAACCCGCTGGCCACCGAGATCTGCGACGGGGACGACAACAACTGCAACGGGACCACGGACGAGGCGTGGAGCAACTGCACGCCACCCAACGCCTCGGGCGGCTGTTCGGGCGGCAGTTGCATCGTCGGCACCTGCGATCCCACCTGGTACGACATGAACGGCAACTACCCGGATGGTTGCGAGGCGCAGGAGGACAGCTGGGAGACCTTCGACCTCGGTGGCGACGACTGCACGCTGGCGGTGGACGGCGGGTGGGTGCTGCCCGACACCTCCTACAATACCCAGACCATCTCCGGCAACATCGTCCCCGCCAACGACACGGACTACTACTTGGTCCACTTCACCGACGGAGCGGACGCCAACTACGCCAACGACCCGTTCAACGTCACCGCCAGCATCGCCGATGCCAACGACGGGTTCCGCATCGCGGTGTACGAGGACACCTGCGCGGTGTTCTCCCACGGGACGCCGACGGTGACGTGCACCACCGAGCTGACCAGCTTCAGCCACGACTCCACCGGCGAGCAGCCCTGCGTCAACAACAGCACGACCCCCGGCTACAACGAGTGCAACGACGACAGCATCAACCTGATCATCAAGGTTTTCCGCATTGGCGGGACCAACGACGATACGCCGTACACGCTCACCGTCAGCAACGGCTGAATCTCCACTCACCGTCGGACTTTCTTGACCCACACGGTCCGTTGCGGACGGGTACGATCAAATGCCCGTTTGACAGGGGCCTTGGAGTTGGGCAGATTCCCCCTTCTGTAGGAGGCTGCTCTACTCGCCGCCCCCCGACTAATTCAGGAGGATACCGATGAAGCGGATCCTGGTCGCCATCACCGCTCTTACCCTGCTCGGACTGCCCGGGCTCGCCACCGCCGCCGACAAGGACAAACTCGAGGGGCTCACCGAGCTCGAAGAGGACAAGGCCGGCTACAACGCTGACGTGGAGGTCGATTTCCGTAATCTCTCCGGGAGCGCCGCCGCCGATGGCCTGTCCTTGACCATCGATCTGTGGACCGCCTGGGCCGATATCCCCGAGCCGGAGGAGACCGAGGTCTCCATCAGCCTGGGCAAGGCCAAGGCCAAGGCCTTCACCGAGAAGGTCGATGTCTCCTTCGACGGCACCTGGGAGCTGCGCAAGGTCGAGAAGGCCAAGAAGTCCAAGAAGAGCTCCAAGGGCAAGGGCGACGAAGAAGAGGGCGAAGGCGAGGAGGAAGCCGAGGAGGAAGAGGAGCCCAAGACTCCGGCGCTGGCCTCCGGCAACGCCACCATCGACGGCCACACCATCACGCTCACGATCCCCTGGGAGCACGTGGCCCATTCCACCGTGTGGATCCAGGTTTCCTCGATGCACGACACGGCCGAAGAGGGTGACAAGGTCTACACCAAGGCCACCGACGTCATCCCCAACGGGCTCAAGCGCCTCGAGATCGTCAAGCCCTGACTCCGCCCGCTCTCGTCACTCCACGTCCGCCGCGCAGCGGAATCCGTAGATCGTGCTGACCTCATCGGCCGGCAGGAAATAGCGGAAGCTCACCCGCATCCAGTACCAGTTGTTGGTGTACCAGGATCCACCGCGCACCACGCGCAGCGGCGGGTCGCCGGCCACCGTCCGCCCCTCGCCCCCCACGGGAGCTTCCGAGTACGGATCGGCGACCCACTCCCACAGGTTGCCGGTCATCTGCAGGGCGCCGAAGGGGCTCGCTCCTCCCGGGTGCGCGTCGGCGGGGGCCACGTGGGCGTGGCCGTCCGGGTGCCCGTCTCCGTCGAACCAGTTGGCTCGCGTCTCCGGGTTGGCCCATTCGTCGCCCCAGGACCAGCGCCGGCGGTCTTCGCCCCGGGCGGCGCGTTCCCACTCCAGCTCGGTGGGCAGCCGCTTGCCGTTCCAGCGGCAGTACTCGTCGGCGTCGGCCCAGGTGACGAGGAACACGGCGTTCCCGCCGGTCTTGGGCCGGGGCTTGCCGTCGATCCAGGCCCACTTCCCCGCCCAGTCGACGCCGTCCCCCGGCGCCGCCCGCCCGGTCTCCGCGACAAATCCGGCGTAGGCGTCGTTGGTGACCTCCGTGCGGTCGATGAAGAATGCGTGGACCTCCGCTTGCCGGAACGGGCCCTCGTTGGGATCCCCCTCGTCGTCTCCGAGCCAGGTGGTGCCTCCGGGGACGTGCACCATGCCCGACGGAGGCTCCGCCGTCTCGGCGGGGGGCGGGTCCTGCTCGGCGTGCCCGGGCCCCGCGGCGACGGCGGCCACGAGCAGCAACAAGCCCCAGCCGGTGCGGTGCTGGACGGTCACGGTGCCGCGGCCTCTTCACCACCGGTGGGGTCGGTGAACGTCGGGGGTGGGGGGGGCAGGATTCGATCGTCGTCCCCCAGCACGTCGATGGTGTCCTCAAGCGCTTGCTGCATGGCCTGGCAGTCCGCCGCGTCCAGCCTCGGCGCGTGGTCACAGGTGGGCAGCGCCGCCCCGATGTCCACCACCTGGTGGTGGGTCTTCCCCGCCTCGTCGGTGGTATCGACCCACGTGGCCAGGTAACGCACCTCGGCCACGGATGCGCCGTGGCCCGGCTGGATCTCCAGCCCCAGCTGCAGCACCATGCCCGCGTCCTGGTAGCGCTTGCGCATGTTGGTCAGGAAGTTGCCCAGTGAGTAGATGACAAAGGCCTCGTGGCCATCGCTGGCCGTGACGAACTCGTAGGGCTGGATGAAGTGGGGGTGCCCGCCCAGGATGATGTCGGCGCCGGCCTCCACCAGCTCATGGGCCAGGACGACCGTCTCCCGCTCCGGTTCGTGGCGGTACTCGATACCCCAGTGGCAGGCCACCACCACCAGATCGGCGCCTTGCTCGCGGGCCCGGGCGATGTCCGCCGCCATCTGCTCGGAGTCGATGACGCTGACGATGCCCTCCCGCCCGGGTGGCAGAGGGATGCCGTTGGTGGAAAAGGTATAGGCCAAGAAGGCCAGCTTGGCCCCCTCGTGGTCGATCCACAGGATGGGGTCGGCGTCCGGATCGGTGCGGGTACCCGTGTGGAGCAGGCCCTCGGCGTCCAGGGCGCCCAGCGTGCGCCCCAGCCCCTTCTCGCGGCGGTCCATGCAATGGTTGTTGGCGGTCTGGACCACGTCGAAGCCCGCGTCGAACAGGGTGGAGGCCAGATCGCGCGGTGCGTTGAAGGTGGGGTACCCGCTGAAGGCCATATCCTCGCCGCCCAGCGGGGTTTCCAGGTTGGCGAAGGCGATGTCGGCGCCGGCGATGATCCCTTGGATGGGGGCGAAGGCGTCCCCCAGCTCGTAGCGACCGTCCGGCTGGCGGGCGGCCCTCACCTGCAGGTCGTGCATCATCACGTCGCCGACAGCCACGAGGGTCAGGTGGACCGGCTCGGATCCCGCCGGCTGCTCCTGCTCCGGCGCTCCTTCCGCGGGCGTTTCCACGGCGGCAGCACCCAGCGTGGGCAGCAGGGCGAGGGCGAGTATCGTCAGCAAGGTAGCCATACGGTGACGCATGCTACCATCTGGCGCATCTGGGCGAGAACGGGCGGTTGGCGCGGCCCACGGGAGGAACAATGGCCGACGAGTCGTCCAAGCCGCCGCCATGGAATGCAGGCCAGGCGCGCAAGCCCACGCCGTGGGAAGGGGGCTCCGACCCAACGGACGACGAAGCCGGCGACCGGGAGAGTGAAGCCCCTGCGGGCGATGACCCGCCGCTGGATCGCGGTGCAACGCCCGGATCCCGACCGGTCATGGCGGCACGGAGGGCGGGGCCCCGCCCCTCGAAGGCCGCCGGCGCCATCAAGCCGGCCACCACCCCGGCATGGAAGATCGCCCTGCGTTTTTTTGCGCCGGTGCTGCTGTTCCTGATTGGAATGTCCCTGTTCAACCCCTTCGCCAACCATGCGGCCATCGCCAACTACGTTCGGCTCAATTCTGGCATGGGGTTTGATTCGGGAATGCTCGACGGCATCGAGGAGCTCTGTGAACAGGAGGGCATCGGCTTGGCGAAGGACGGCGTCCAGGGATGGGTGACGGGTGAGGACAAACGCTGGGTGATCGTCGCTCACGTCCGCTGCTGGGCCTTCATGGTGATTCCCTACGGGCAGCACTTCCGGTTTTCCGATGAGCTACCCGACGACGGCCACACTCAGCGCCACCTGGACAACTTCGTGCGGGATGGCTGGTATTTCGATCGGGCCATCATCGAGGCCTATCGGGAGGAGTCGACGAGCCCGGATGCACCGGAGTATGCCCAGAAGGCCGAGGGGTCGATTCAGGCGCCGCCCTGACCGCGCATGGAGGGCCGACGACCTTCCGCTCCCCGCAAGAAATCCACGACCAGATCCTGGTACCAGAGGCGATGCTGGGCCCAGCCGGTGATGTGCTGCGTCCCGGGTAGGACCACCCGCTCGCAAGGGCCGCGCAGGACGTGGCGGCGCAGGCTGTCGGTCTCGGCCGGTGGCAGCACCGTGTCGCGGTCGCCGTGCAGCACGAGCACGGGCGTCGGGCCCAGGCGCCGGGCCGCATCGTCCAGATCCCGGCCGTAGCGCCAGCCGCAGCCGTCCAGGTACAGCCGCCGGGCAGCCATCCGTCGGATTCGGTCCGGGTCCGACGCCATGCGGTGGTTGATGAGCCCCTTGCACGCGGAATACAGATGGGCCACGGGGCCGGAATCCAGCACCAGTGACCGCAATCCCTCCGCCCGGTGGGAAGCCCCGAGCATGGCCACGGCGGCCCCCATCGAGTAGCCCATGCAGTGGTACCCCTGGTAGCCGCGGCCACGCAGCCAGTCGATGGCCGCGGTCACGTCGGCGTAGCGCTCGGCCAGGGCCAGCCCCTGGGGATTGCCCTCGTCACTGTCCCCGTGGCTGCGAGCGTCGAACAGCACGGTGGGGTGCCCGGCCAGCCGGAGCATGCGCGCCACGGGCAGGTAGTCGTGGCGCGTGCCGCCGAAGTGATGGTGCAGCACCACCGGCTCACGGTCACCGGCTGGCAGGAACCACGCCGCGATCGTCAACCCGTCGTCCGTGCGCAGCGTCAGCTCCTCGACCGCGCCGCCGCTGCGGCCCTGGGGTGGCGCGGCCGCCGGCCGGACCGGCACGGGAGCGGCCAGACGTGTGAGCAGATCCCCGGCCAGGCGCCAGTCGGAACCGATGGCGGGGAGGCGCTCGCCGGCCTGCCTGGACAGGGCAGCGATCCAGCGTTCGATGGGGATTGATCGGTCCATCGTTTTGCATCATAACGCGCGTCCACCTGGCATCTGGACGGCGGCATCCAAAGAGTTCACTCTAGGGACGGTACCCATGGCGTATGTCCTGACCATCAACGAGCACACCGCCACCGGAGAGGTGGCGCAGATCTACGCCGAGATCCGCGATCGGCTCGGGGATCTCCCCGGCGTGTTCAAGCTGATGAGCGCCGATCCCATCGTCCTGCGCCACGTGTGGCGAGCCTATCCGTATGCGATGGAGTTTGGCAGCCTGGGCCGTGCCGAACGGGAGCTGACCGCGCTGGCCGTCTCCCGGACCAATGCCTGCCGCTACGGGGTGGACGGCACCACCTCCCGGCTGGTGGACATGGGCATGCCCCGCAGCCAGATCGAATCCATCTTCCGGGCGGACCCCAACGCCGACGCCAAGCACGTCGCGCTCATCTCCCTGGCGGAGAATGCCACCCGGGATCCGGACGAGAGCCTGTCGGGGGCGGTGACGGCCGCCAACGAGGCCGGTCTCGGCTCCCAGGAGGTCCGGGAGGCCGCCACGGTCGTCGTGTGGTTCAACGTCCTCAACCGCATGGTGGATGGGCTGGGTGTACCCCACGATCGGCCAGCCGGCCGGGGCCCCATCCGTTCGCTGCGTATGCGCGCCCATGGCCTGGCTGCCCGCATCTGGGGTTCGGACAGCTTGCCGGTGGTGGAGGCGGTCTCCGAAGCCGGTGCCGGGGAGACCGCCGTCGTCATCTTGCGGCAGATCCTCGACCGCTTCGAGTCTCAGGGTGGGTCCATCCCCGAGTCGTTCGACGACGCATTCCGGTACAACCCCCGGAAGATCAACAAGGCCAGCGTCGCCCGTTTACGGGAAACGGGCTGGACCGACGAGCAGGTTTTCCGGGCTGCGTTTGTGGTTTCTGGGCTGGAATCGATGCTCCGCTGGGACGCCATCGTGAGGCATCTCGAAGATCCGCTGAGCAGGAGCATCCCGGACATCTGACGAGGGTCGGTCACAATTTTCCAAACCGTAGCCCTTGCATCCATGGGGACCGAAGAGAGATCCTAGTGCCTAAGCGGGCGGGCTAGATTGAGGCGAGGGAACGGTATGACATCCCTGCGAGAGAACTGGCAGAGCCTGGGCCAATCCGGATTGCTGGGCGTCGGTCTACAGTCGAGATTTGGCGGTCAAGGGGGCGGACCGGCCGAGATCTGGCGTACGGCCAAGAGGGTGGGCTACAGCGTCTTTGATCTGGGCATCTCCCTGTCGTGGGTGACCCACAGCACGGCGGCGCGTTTCCTCATCGGACAATACGGCAGCGAGGAACAGAAGGCGGCCTGGATTCCCCGGCTGGTCAGCGGCGAATCGATGGTTGCGACGGCCTTCGAGGAGCGCGAATCCTCGCCCGACGACTGGAACTTCCGCACCTCGGCGCAGCGCCTGATGGACAACATGATCCAGCTCGATGGTCTCAAGCTGGAGTCCATCAACGCCCCCGTGGCCGATCTGGTGGTGGCCTTTGCCGCCACCCCGACCGCCGAGGACCCGTACGGGATCAGCGCGTTTCTGGTGCACCGGGACACCCCTGGGGTCGAATTCGAGGATGCCCAATCGCGGGAATTCTGCCCGTCCAGCCCTCGAGCCAACGTGGTGTTCACCGAGTGCCACATCCCCGTGGCCTCCCTGCTGGGCAAGCCGGGCGACGGAGAGAGAATGCTGGCCCTGGTCAAGGAGCAGCACGACCTGCTGCTGCTGCAGGTCGTCTCGGGCCACCTGGCCCACCTGCTCGACGAGGTCAAGCCGCTGGTGAGGCGGAGCGACCGGGACCGGCTATCCTTGCTGGCCTTGCAGGGGCGACTCCTGTCGTTGCAGGCCCTCAATGCCCACATCGCCAACCACTGGGAACAACGCCAGGACGCGCCTCTGGGATTTGCTGCGGCCCAGATGGCTGCCCGGGAGGTTATCCAGCGTACCCGCGAAGATCTGGTAGATCTGCCGGAGCACCCGGCCGTGCTCGCAGCCCAACGCGATCTGGATCTCATCTCCCTGGGATGGTCACGGACCAAACGCCGTCTCCTCGACGCAGTACGCAGCGAAGAGCCGGGTGACGCGGGTTCCTCCCGCTGACGGCGGCCACCGTTTCAGCTCGAACCTATCGGTCAGAAGGTGCAGATCCCACCGGCATGGTCACTTGACGGCCCAGGGGCCCGCGGCTAATCTGCCCCCCACTTAATTTCGTTTTTCTCTGGGAACATCGATGAGTAGCGCGGACCAGATCGAGCTCGAAGGCACCATTACCGAGGTTTTCCCTGGCGGGAATTTCAAGGTAGAAACCGATCAGGGGCACAGTGTTCTGGCCCACCTGGGCGGCAAGATGCGTAAGTTCCGCATCCGGGTCCTGCTGGGAGACCGAGTCATCGTTGCTGTCTCGCCGTACGACCTTAGTCGGGGTCGTATCATCTATCGCCAGCGGTAGAACTTTCCGTTGCGGGTCCAGGCCCAGGTGGGCGTGATCTGTCTTTGATGATGGGTTGATCGCGCAGCTTGCAGGAGCAAGAAATGAACCGATTCACGCCGATGAATTTCACCAGCCCTCGGTTGTTCGTGAACAACCTGCCGTATTCCGCCACCGAGGAGGAGCTCCGTGAGATCTTCGAGGAGGCAGGCTGGGAAGTCATCGATGCTCGCGTGATCTTCGACCGGGCAACCGGCCTGAGCAAGCGTTTCGGATTCGTGGAGCTGGAGTCCATCCAGGCCGCCCGGCAGGCCCAGAAGAATCTCGATGGCTTCATTATTCGCGAAGAAAAGCTCGATATCTATCCGGCCAAGGACGATCCCGATCCCCGCAGCGGAGCCGTCCGGCGCCCGTTACGCTAATCACGCTTCCGGCTCCTCGTCCGGACGCCCGACCACCACACAGATCCATAGTCTCCCCGGAGATCCGGACACGCCCACACCTCCGTGTGTCCACCGCTCGTCGTTCCACGGGGATGCCCCCAGGGCGTCCACCACCCGGTCCGCGGCGCCTTGTTCGTCCAGTCCTTCGCAAGAGATGCCTTGCTCCTGCTGCGCCAGAGGGCCGGCATACTCCTCGAAGAGGTGGCGGCGGCGCCCATCCACGTCCCGTCCCTGATCGTCCACCGGGGAGCAGCGGCCGGCGACGGACATCCAGTGAGCGTGGTGCCGCGCCAGTTCCTGAAGGACCGGATCCGTGGCCAGCGGAGCAAGGGCCCGCGCCCCGTTGAGGCGCTGCAGGACGCCATCTTCGATGTGGGCCACGTCGGGGCCGAGGTAGGTGGCCCAGCTCCGCGTCGGGCCGCCGGATAGTCGCCGGGCCAGGATGACCACCGTGAGGACGGCCAGCGTGATCAACGCCCCGGCCAGCAGCCCCGCTGCCAGCTCACCCATCGCTGTCGTTCCACGAGCCCAGCAAGGGCCCTAGCTTGGCAGCGTCCCGGGCGTGGTGGAAGCCCTGCTCGGCCAGGTGGGGCTGGAACATCTCCACACCCTCGCCGTACATCACCAGCTCCGTGCCGGCGGGCAGGGCCACCCGCCAGGCCTCCAGCAACGCCTGGAAATCCGCGCTCCCCACGTTCGGGCCGAACACCAGGCAGACCGTCCGGGCCGAGGCGCCATGGGCCAGCCGCTGCAGCTCCCGGGCTCCCCCGCCCTCGACGAGCAGCGACCGGAACCCGGCCTGGACCGCCGCCAGCTGGGCCTCCAGCAGATCGGCGGGGTGGGGCGGGGAGGGGGCCGGCGCGACCAGGGCCACCGGTGCCGACTCCGCGGGCGGATCGAGGATGGAGAGCACGCCCCGGATCTCCGCCACCGCGAACAGCCACGCGGCCTCACCCCGGGGCTCCCGGGCCGCGCTGGTCCGCATGCGAGACAGCAGCGGCCACACGACCTCCTCCAGTGCCTCCGAGAGGGGTAGCAGGGCCAGCATCCGGCGCAGCTCCTGGCGTAGGCCCGGATCCAACCCGACGGCGGCCCGGACCAGCCGGTCGGCCGGGCTGGCCTTTTTTTGGGGGGTCTGGTCCTCGTCATCGGGCATCAGATCCTGGAGTTCACCGATGGGGAGCTTGGCGATCTCGGAGATGGCGTAGCCGGTGTTCGTCAGCTCCCGCAGCATCCGTAGCCGCTGCACGTCCTGCTCCGAGTATTCCCGGTAGCCCCCCTTGCCCCGCTTGGGCCGGACCACCTTGTAGCGGCGCTCCCAGGCGCGCAGCAGCTCGGGGCTCAGGCCGGTCTCACGCGAGACGGTCTTGATGCGGTAACTCTTCATACGGGGGGAGTGTACGGGGTTTGGGGGGAGGGAGGTAGCTCGGGGCCTCAGTAGGCCATCCGCTCCAGCACGCCGCCGGTGCGCAGGACGTACGCCAGGCCGTACTCCTCGTCGATGGCCACGGCCAGCTGGGGGCCGCCCACGGCCAACATCGAGACCTCGTCGGGAACGTGCGTGTCGATGATCGCCATCGAGAGGCCGGTTTCGAGGGCGATGAATACGTAGCCCGCGTCCACGTCGATGGCCATCTCCACGGGGCTGGCTACCAACTCCAGCCTCTCGGTCAGGCCGGTCACCGTATCGACGACAGTCACGGTAGCGGATTCCTGGCAGCCGACGTAGACCAGGCCGGTATTGGGATCCATCACGGCCGTCGTGGGCCCACTATCGACGGTGTAGATGTCCGGGTCGGAGCCGTCGGCAGGGAAACGCCACAGCACGGATTTCGACTTCTGGATCACGTACGCGGCGCCATCCATCTCGTCCACCCACAGCTGGGAACGTACAGCCCCGCCGGGGAACTCTCGACGCCACAGCTCCCCGCCGGTGCCGTAGACGCGCAGGGCCGTCGTGTTGGAGTCGGGCGCCGTCAGCAGATACACGCGCTTGGAGTGGGGGGAGAACTCCATCGCCAGCGGGAACTCACCTCCCCCTATCGAATCGGGGCAGATCACCAGATCCGTGCTACCCGTACTCAGGCACTGGAAATCGACGCCCGTGTCGGACCGATCGGCCAGCAAGAAAAGGCCGCTCTCCTCGCCGACGGCGAGCAGACGGCGGGGTAGCCCACCGGCATCGGCGGCCGAGACGCGCCCCGCATCGCCGGGCACCACGTGGTTGGGTTCGCCGCCGATGTGCACCATCACCGGCACGCCGTCGTAATCGGGCAGCCTCACGTACACCTTGCCGCCGTTGTTTGTGGTCAGCAGCCCCTCCGGCGCCGTGCCGGTTTCGCCATCCGGTCGCACGCTGGCGTAGCGCACCAGGTGCGCCGTCAAGCCGTCCACAACGGCCAGCAGGTCCGACTCCTGGCTGTGGGCGTAGACCACGTGGGTGTTCGGATCCACAGTGACGTCGGTGGCCGCGATGTCCTCGTACTCATCGCTATTGAGCTGGATCGGCACGACTCCGAATGCGCCGCTGTCCAGCATCAGACTGCGGTCGCTGAGGGTCGAACAGCCACAGAGTGCGGCTGCCACAACGAGGATGACCGCCCACCTCATGGGATCGCTCCGACGATGCGCACTTGACCGCCCAGCAGAATGCCAAGCCGCGTTTCCCATTCTTTGTCGGTTTTCTGAACGATGGGTGGGTAAAAGTCGGCGAATCCACCGATCTGCATGCCCACGTTGCCGCGGCCCCAGATATCCACTCCGCCCAGCAATCCAGCGGCGGGCATCACGGCGTATCCGTTGATGTCGGGCTCCTCGGACTCGCGGACCCACACTCCGATCACGTGCAGCCGGGAACCGAACCAGCCGTTGACCCGGTCGGTGTCGTGGATCGCCTGCAGGCCGATGCCGCCGCGGAACATGTCCGCTTGTACCAGGATATCGTTGGCCTCTGCGTAGTTGCCCGTACCGTGCGCCCACGCCAGATCGAAGGTCAGTCGCACATCGCGCGTAGCGCCGTTGAGGCGCCTGCGTATCGAGATGTCTGGCCCGGCCGAGTAGGTTGGGTAGCTCCTACCGAACGGGCCAACCATTCCAAAGCCGCTCATTCCACCAGCCAGGCTCCAGTTCCGCTCTGGCCGCCGTTCGTCGGCCAGGACGTCGACGGAAAGGGTGTTCCCGGCGGTGACCTTCACCATGCGTTGCACCAGCACCCGCCCGCTGCGCGGCTCCACCACCTCGACCCGGTGGAATCCCGGCTCGACCGGCAGCGCCCGCGGCAGGATGCCCCGGGGTGTGCCGTCCACGGTGATGCGGCAGTCGGCCAGCAGCTTGCTGTAGCTGGTCAGCAGGCCGTTCTCGGCGGCCAGCAGCGCCTCGGAGGTGCCGCTGAGGAAGATGTCTTCGCGCCCGACCTCCTTGAAGATCGCCTGGGGCACCTGGCGCCCGCCGGTGTGCGAGATGGTGTGGTCGCGGGCGTACTCGTGGGCCTCCACCACCGACACCACGCCGTCTCCGTCCAGGTCGGCGTCCAGGCTGCGTTCCCCCAGCGATTCGAGCAGGTAGTAGGTGTAGACCCCGTGGCCCAGCTCCGGGTCTTCCAGGGCCGGCTGATGGAAGGCGGCGGCGAACAGGTGGGCCTCCGCCTCGCCCACCCGGGTGGACACGCGGGGGTCGAGGGCGGCCCGCTGGCGGGACAGCCGGTCCCGGGTCTCGTCGGCCAGGAAGCTCTTGGCCTGGCCGTTGTGGCAGCTGTCCAGCACCATCACCTTGCGGCGGCAGGGGAAGCTCTTGAAGATGCGCTGCAGCGTGTTGACGGCCAGTCCTGTGTAGCGGGGCTGAGACGAGTCCGCGTCCCGCGGGCACAAGTAGAGGGAGGCCTCCCCCGTGTCGTCCGTCACCAGCGTGCCGTGGCCGCTGAAGTAAAACAGGAACGTGTCGTTGCGGTGCAGCGACAGCTTGAAATCATCCAGGGCGGAGAGGATGGCGACGCGAGTCGTGTCCTCGGGGACGGTCAGCACGACCACGTCGTCGAAGCCGCTCCACATGGGGTCGGCCAGCAGCTCTCCGAACGCCTCGGCGTCCTTGGAGGCGTAGCGCAGTTCGGGGAACGCATCGTCGTCGTATTCGTCGACGCCCACTACCAGCGCCACGCGGCGGGACTGGAAGGCGTCTTCGAGGTCGTCCTCGGACACGGGCGCGTCCGCGAGTCCTCGGCTGGATGGGGCCCCAAACGCCACCGCCGGGACCCCTAGGATCCCGGCCAGCGCGATGAGTAGCGGAACGCTCAGTCCGCGGGTTTGGCCGTGATGTCGACCCAAGCCACCTCCGTGCCTTCCCCGAGTTCACCCAGCCTGGGAAGGTCTCCGCCACCCGGGATCCAATCCTCCGGGGGACGGTTGGCCGACCACACCGCCGCAAAACGGTAAGGGCCCGCCTCGTCTAGATAGAATACCTGTAATCTGCCATCTCTTTGAAGATCATTCGCTCCTTCTCGACCCCTCACCGTGACCAGAGATTCCCAGTTGTCGTCTGGCGGAGCGACCAGGAAGGTCAATGCCCCCGGCTGATTCAGCTCGGCGCGCAGGTACAGACGATCGCCCACGAACAGCTGATCGTCGCGCTCCAGACGCACCGGCGATTCCTCCCCTGGATGCTGGACGAGGAAGTCCAGATAGACGTTCACCGCTTCGTCCGTGGTGCCCCTGGCCACCATGCCTCCGTCGGCCTCGTGGCCGGGGTAGAGCAACAGGGTCAACATCACCGCTGCGGCCGCTGCTGCGACCGACGATCCCACGGCTATCCAGACCGTGCGCCGCCCCCGGGGTTTGGGTTTTTCTTCCCTCAAACGCCTTCGGATCTCGTCCACCACAGCGCGATCGAGCGCCGGCGGGACGGGATCCCTCGGGTCAAGGTCAGCGAGCATCGAGACCGGCGGCTCCGGCCCCTCGATCACCTCGGCTTCGTCGTGTTTGGTCATCCGATCAATTCCTCCTGATTCGTTCCGACGTCGAGGATCTCCCGCAGCTGCCGCCGCCCGCGGAAGATCATCATCTTCGCGGCGGCGGTCGTGCACTCCATCGCTTCCCCGACCTCGGCGGCCGTGTAGCCCACCACGTCGTGCAGTAGCACGGCCGTACGGCGGCGTTCGGAGAGGCGATCCAGCGCGGTGCAGAGGATCCGCTGCTTCTGTTCATTGCGTGCGTCTCCCTCCGGTCCCCGCCGGTGATCGGGTGGATCGGGGCGAGGAGTCTCCGGGCGGGGCCTGGATTCGATGTCGCGCCACCCCTTGGAGCGGCAGCGGTCGATGATCAGGCGGTGCACGATCGTGTACAGAAACGTCGTGAATTTGGCCGTGGGGCGGTACCGATCCCGGCAGAGATGCAAGCGAACGAACGCCTCTTGGTACACCTCTTCCACCAGGTCCTCCCGCTTGATGAAGCGACGGATGTAGAAGTACACACGCTGCTTGTGGCGGGAATACAGCTCCGCGAAGGCGCTTTCGTCCCCGTCGCAATAAGCGAGCATTAGCTTCTCGTCAGTCACAGTCACCCCGTTGACCCCTTCAACGAACAGGATTCGGAAAGGTCACAGCCCGATCGGATTCTGGCGATTCCGCCGAATTCGCGGGATGTGGCGCATGGACTTTACAAATTCTAGACACCAAGAGGAAACCCCTGGTTCCGATTTGATGGCAAAAAAATGGGCTGCGGAGCAGCAACGCCACTCCGCAGCCCGCACGACCGCGCCATGCCACGCTCCAGCGTACCGCCCCTTCTCAAGACGGCGCGGGCGAATGCCGGCGACGGACGCCACGGGTAGCGTCCCAAGCAGTGGTGTAAGAGCGTCGCCCGGTTAACCCCGGCGTCG
>CAZDDH010000124.1:0-25150 GCA_964504165.1 uncultured Rickettsiales bacterium
CCCACAGGGCGTTGATCACCTCCTCGCCCTGGGTGGTGACCTTCATCTTGACCATGGGGGTGTACAGCAGGTAGCGGCGGTCTTCGGCCGACGCGGTGCGGATGTAGTCCGAGGCGCGCAGGGCAAAGGCCTTCATCGCCACGAGCCGCGAGTAGGCGTCCACGAACAGCTGCTGCACGTGGGGGAAGTCGGTGACGTACTTGCCGTAGAGGTTGCGGTTGGCGGCGTGGTGGATGGCCTCGTACAGGGCGTGGGTGCAGATGCCGATGGACGCCCAGCCCAGGTTGTACTTGCCGATGTTGACGGTGTTGAGGGCCATGTCCCAGGCGTCGCGGCCCTTGGCCAGGATGTCCGCCTCCTCGATGGGGTAGTCGTTCAGGGCGTACTCGGCCACGAAGGACTGGCTGTTGACCACGTTCTTGACCACGTCGTAGCGGCCGTGCTTGGACCCCACCACGAAGAAGGTGAAGTGGGCGTACTTGTCCGTCTCTTCCTGCCCCGGCTCGAGGATCTTGCCCAAGGTGGAGACCAGGGCGGCTTCGTTGCCGTTGCCGATGTAGTACTTGCGGCCGTTGGCCAGGTAGTCGCCGCCGGCCTGGGGCGCCAGCCGCATCTCCGTGGAATAGATGTCCGCCCCGTGCTCCTTCTCCGACAACCCGAAGCCGAAGATGCCCCCTTCTTCCAGGAGCTGGGCCGTGCGGTGCTTGACCTCCTCGTTCTTGGAGATCCAGATGGGGCCCAGGCCGAGGATGGAGACCTGCCAGGTGTACCAGTAGCATAGCCCGTAGAAGCCCAGGATCTCGTTGAACTCGCAGTTGCGGAAGGTGTCCCAGCGCCGCTGAGGATCCCCCCCACCGTAGGGCTCCGGGGTCAGCAGCCGCGCGAACAGTCTGTTCTCCTTTTGGAACTCCAGGAAGTCGGCGTACCAGGTGCGCTCGTGGTCGTCCTTCTTGAGCTTGCCGCGGCCCTTTTCTTCGAAGAACTGGATGGTGTCCAGCATGATCTGGCGTGACTCGTCGTCGGGGTACTCGCGGACGTGGTGCTTGGGGTTGAGCAACAACATGGGGGGTGGGGTCCTTCCTCATGGGGTTTATAAATGAATGCTCATTCAGTGGCGCACATGATAAGCCGTCGGGCAGCGCTTGGCCAGTCGCGACCCGACCCCGTTCCCTTTCATGCGAATCCAGGGCTCACCGGGCGACAAGCTGGCGATAAGGCGCGTGGTGGTAGTACTTGGGCCGGTTGTCCAGGCGGACGTGCAGCCAGTCCACACCACCCCCGGCGGTGCTGAGCCACACGGGAGCGGAGCTGACCCGGGACCGCATCACCAGCCCGACCTTGCGCCACAGCTCGTGCTGCTGGGGCTGGGGAGCGTGGCGGAGGAAGGCCGCCAGGTGGCTGAATTCCGCGGCGGTCGCGGGAGGGCAGGGCGCGACAAGCAGCGCGTCCCCGCCCAGATTGGCGAAGGCAACGGCCTGGGACGACGCCGAGAAGTGCTCTTCGAACGCGGAAGGGTCGGGTGGGACCTCGAGCCAGGGGCTGTCTACCAGCACGTACTCGAAGGGGCGGCCGAGGGTCGGGGCGCTCACCGGTGGGGTCTCCCAGCGGAACGCGGAGAAGGGGGCATCCGAGAGGCCGGCGATGAAGAATGTTCGGAACTCCGGGCTGTCGGCCCACAGGTCGATGACCTGGCCGTAAGGGACGGGCTCACCGTCACGCTCGATGCGGGTGTGCAGGAGCCGGCCCGGGGCCAGCTCGGTTCGTGCTGAGGTCCACATGGCTCCTCCTGCTGGCTCGATTCTAGCTGGCGAGACCAATGCCCCGCACCTCACAACCGGAACACGCGCACGCGCTGGAGTGTCCGAAGAAACATGAAGCCCGGGTTCATGACTCTCCTGTTGTTCGCTCTGGCAGCCGGGCCGTCTGCGGCGACAGAGATCCCGGACGAGGCCTTCGGCATCGGCATCCTGGTCCCTCCGGATCTGGACCTGGGCGCCGAGCACCTCCCCTACCCCATCTTCGATGTGCCGCTGCTCAACACGCCGGCCGGGGCCGAGGTCGGCCGCCTACACCACCCCCGGTTCGACGACGAAAGCTGGCACCCGCTGTCCGCCACCCTCAACGACGGCCAGGCCTTCACCGACTGCTCCTACGGCATGCGGCACCACTCGGCCGACTACTGCGCCGATCACGAGCGGATGGACTACGCCGATTTCGCATTCATCACGTACCGGGGCCATTGCCTGGTCTTCCACGAGCGGCGCGACGGCTACGTCCGCATCCTCGACCGCACGCTACCCGACGGGGCCTGGGTGGAACTCGCGGCGCTGGAAAGGGTCGGTATCGTGCCCTCGGGCTGGCTACCCATCTTGGCGAAGACGGGCGGGCCATTCTTTGAGCGCGTGGGTGGCCTCAACCTGCGGGCCGGCCCAGGCGGTGCCCACGAGCGACTGATCACCATGACCGGCATGGGCTGGGTCATCCAACCCACGGGGGAACAAGAGGGTGCGTGGTTCCACGTCACCGCCCTGCGTACCGACGGCAACCCCTGCTGCAGCTGGACACAGGAGCTGAATCGCCACGAGGGCTGGATCAAGGCCGTCGATGACGCCGGCTTCCCCAACGTCTGGTTCTGCGCGGGCGGCTGCTGATCCCCCTCGGATGGTAGGCTGTCCACAGGCGGCCCATGACCACGGAGCTCACCCCATCGCGCAAGGAGTACATCGGGCGGATCAACCGCGTCTTGGATGCGGTCGACGAAGATCTGGCCCGGCCGTGGCACGTGGACGACATGGCCGCGGTAGCCGCATTCTCGCCCTATCACTTCCACCGCATCTTCAAGGCGTTGATGGGGGAAAACCTGGCCGCCTACGTGCTGCGCTTGCGCCTGGAGAAGGCGGCCAGCTACCTCATCTACCGGCCCTACGAGTCGGTGACCAACATCGCACTGGACCACGGCTTCGGCTCCTCGGCGCACTTTGCCCGCGCCTTCAAGGCCCACTTCGGGTGCAGCGCCACGGCCTACCGCGAGCAGCAAAAGAGCAAGATTCGTCAACAGGTCAGCAAGGGGATGAAAGCCCAGATCCCGTTCGACCGTCATGCTGAAGGAAGAATGACGAGCGACCCACCGGATCTGGACCCCATCGAACCTCAGGAGGTGACCCTGCTGGATATGGAGCCGCTGCGGGTGATCTATCTGCGCCACTTCGGCCCGTACGGGATTTCGAGCATGACAGCGGCCTGGGAGCGGCTGGTGCGCTGGGCCGCCGCCCGGGACCTCATCGGAGCGGACACGGAGTTCGTCGGCATTCCCCGCGACGATCCCGAGATCACCGACCCCGAGCGGTGCCGCTACGACCTGGCCGTGGTCAACGAGACGCTGCAGCCCACCGAAGATTTTGGCGCCACCCGCACCCCGGGGGGGCGCTACGCCCTGTGGAAGACCGCCGTGGGAGAAGACGAGGTCGGCCTGGCCTGGGAGCGCTTCTACACCCACTGGCTCACCGACAGCGGATTCCTACCCGATGACCGGCCCTGCCTGGAGCTCTATGGCGATGGCTCCCCCATGCCGGATGGTCGCTACGTCGTTCGATTCTGCCTCCCAGTCATACCGCTGTGAGGCGGCCCGAATTTTCGGGCGGAGAGGATGGAACGATGTGTGTTTATAACGATGTACAGATGTTTGTGTATTCGGGGACGGGCAACTCCCTGTCCGCGGGCCGCTGGATGAAGCAGCGGGCGGAGGACGCCGGTCGGCGAGCCGGGCTGACGCCCATCGACGTGGCGAGCACGCCGCGGTTCGCCGAGGAGCCACAGGGCCGCACCCTGCTGGGATTCCTGTACGCCACCCACGGCTTCTGCACCCCCTGGATGATGCTCAAGTTCATCCTCTTCTTCGAACGCTGCCAGGGCCGCCCCATCGATGTGTTCTTGCTCAATACCCGCGCCGGATCGAAGCTCGGGTCCCTCTACCTGGGCGGCATCAGCGGCATCGCCCTGCTCCTCCCGACGCTGATCCTGCTGCTCAAGGGCTATCGGCTCGCCGGTATGCGGCCCCTGGACATGCCCTCCAACTGGATCCAGCTGCACCCGGGTGTGTCCGCCGAGACGGCCGAGGCCATGGCCGGCCGTTGTCATCAAAAAATTATGGAATTCACCGATCGCCTCCTGGCTGGCAAGCGGGCCATCCACGGCCTGTGGACCTTGCCGCTCGATCTGGCCCTGCTGCCCATCGCGGCGGTGTACCTACCCCTGGGCCGGTTCGGACTCGCCAAGCTCCAGCTGGCCGATCACCGGTGCGATGGCTGTGGCGTCTGTGCCAAGCGCTGCCCCACCCAGGCCATCGAGATGCGCCGCGGCCTACCCTTCTGGACCCTGCGCTGCGAGAGCTGCATGCGCTGCTACGGCATCTGCCCCAAGAACGCGGTGCAGACCTCCCATAACGGCGTGATCGTCCTGTGGATCGTGGTCCACCTGGGCGTGCCGAGCTTTGCGATCCTGCTGGCGCCCATCTGGGGCCTGGCGCCGGTCGTCGGGCCGCTGCTCTACCTGGCCAGCTGGTATGCGCTCAACCTGGCGTTCTTCGTGGCCTCCTACCAGATGATCTGGTGGGTCCAGCAGCTGCGCCCCCTGCGCAAGGCGTTCAGCCTCACCTCGCCGACGTATTACTTCCGGCGCTATATCGCCCCCGATGTGAAATTGCGAGATTTCCGCACAGGTACGCGTGAAGTTACCGGGCCGAAAAAGACCAAGTCACAGCACCCCGAAAGCCGGTCCGCGTGAGTTACCGTGGGTGACGTCGACGACCCGCACGCCGCGCCGGCCGCGCCCTACTCCTCGCCCTCCGTTGGCCACATGACCATCGTCTGTGACGTCCCGCCGCCACGGTCGGTGACGTCGTCCGTGCCCACCATGGAGACCACACCCAAGGTGGGGTGCCCACAGCGGCGGAAGGGGTCGGTGGCCTCGTCGTCCAGGCGTTCGAGGGCGTCGAGGAAGGCCGGCCAGTCCGATCCCTCCGGGACCGCCGCCTCGATCTTGTCGAACATGCCGAACAATGCATCGTCGTCGTCGTGGATCAGGGCCACGATCAGGTCCATCAGTTCGCGGCACCCCAAGGGGTAGCCCTTGCGCAGCTCGCGCAGATCGGTGGCGAGGGCGGCGGCGTCGGGGTAGCGTTCATCGCGGTCCAGCTGCAAGCACCGCTCCAGGATGGGCACCGCCTCGGGGAGCACGGGCTCGACCATGCTCAGCCGCGACAAGCACGCCCCCGAGACGATCAGCCACACCTGTCCCTCGACCGTGGGGCTGGCCAGCAGGGGGTAGCCGGTGAGGGCCTCGAACAGCACGCCGCCCAGGGCGAACAGGTCGGACCGCCGGTCCAGGTCCTCGGGGGTCTGCAGCTGCTCGGGGGACATGAACCGGGGCGTGCCCTTGGCCACGCCGTCGACGGTCATCTGCGTCGCGTCCACGTCGCTGCGGGCAACGCCGAAGTCCATGATCTTGACCTGGCCCGCCTTGGAGACGATGAGGTTGGAGGGCTTGAGGTCCCGGTGGACCAGGTTCAGCTGCTCCCCCTCGGACGTGGTGAGGTCGTGGGCATGGGCCAGGCCCTCGCACACCTGCAGCAACAGGTCCAATACCACGGCCACCGGCAGCCTCGTATTCCGCCGCGCCGCCCCCTTGATCAGCGCTGACAAGGTGAGCCCGTCGATGAACTCCATGGCCAGGTAGTACTGGTCCCCGACCGAGCCGAACTCATAGATATCGACCACGTTGGGGTGACGCAGCAGGCCCCCGAGGCGAGCCTCGCGCACCATGGCCCGGACCAGCTCCTCGTCCTCGCGGGTCAGGTCGGTGCGGATGCGCTTGACCGCCAGCTCCTTGCGGAAGCCCATGGGCCCCTCGCGCACGGCCCGGTACACGCGCGCCATGCCCCCCTCGCCCAGGATGGACACCAGGATGTAGGGCCCGAAACGGACAGGCAGGTGGCGGGCCTCGGCCAGCAGGTTCTCGGCCTCCACGAGCTGGCGCGAGCGGGTCTCCACCATCTCCTCGAGCTCCCGCTGCCGCCGCTCCATCTGGCGCAAGCGTATCTTGTACAGCCCCCACAAGCCGGCCAGCACGGCCAGGGCGACCAGACCCCAGGTCACGGGCATCTGGTGCAGGTACGGCCGCTTGGTCACCTCGAGATCGGCGCCCTCGTGGTTCCACACGCCGTCCGCGTTGCACGCCGTTACCACGAAGCGGTAGCTCCCCGGCGGCAGGCTGGTGTACTGGACGACGCGCCGGCTGCCCGTCTCGATCCAGGACTCCTCGAACCCCTCCAGCCGGTATCTGAACTGCATGCGCTGCGGCGCGATGAAGCTCAGCGCCGTGAAGTGGATCTCCAGGTGCTGGGCCCCCGCAGCGAGCTCCAGCGGCCCGCCTGGGTCGACGGGCTGCCCCTCCACAAGGACCTGCTCGACGACGACGGGCGGCGGCACGTCGGAGCTGTACACCCTCGCCGGGTCCACCACGGCCACACCTCCCACCGTGGGGAACCACAACCGCCCATCCGCGCTACGCATCCCCGCGGGGTTGAGCCCGCCGTTGCACTCGGTGGCGGGCATGCCGTCCGTGCTCGTGTAGGTGACCACCGTCACGGCGTCGGCCTCGCCGCGGTCCACGGCGTCCAGCGCCTCCTTGCGCACCCTCGAGACGCCGTGGTTGCCGCTGAGCCACAGGTGGCCGGTGTCATCCTCGAGCACCGCGTAGATCCGGTCGTCGGTCAGGCCGTGCTCCGAGGTGAATACCCTCGTGGCGCCGTCCCGGTAGCGGATCAGGCCGCTGCCGGTGCCGAACCACAGCGTGCCGTCCGCGTCCTCGTGCACGCTGAGGACCACCGAGCGCCCGCCGGCCGCATCCTGCTGCAAGGGCAGGAATTCGCCGTCGGCGTACCGCACCGCACCGCTGCCGTGGGTGCCGATCCACACCGCCCCATCCCGCGCCCGGTGCATGGCCTTGATGTAGAGGTGGTCGAGCCCCAACGGCACCCGTTCCACCTGTCCCTCGGCGTAACGGAACAGGCCCTTGCGGGTCCCGACCAGCAGCCCGCCGTCCCCCTCGTCGATCATGGCCGTGGCGTGCTCGATGCCGGGCAGGGGCGGGCCCCAACTCCCGCCGCTGAGCCGCGTCAGCCCATGCTGGAACGCGCCCATCCACAGCGATCCGTCAGGGGACTGGTGCAGGGACATCACTGGCCGCGAGGCAAAACGCTGACGCTCCGGGAACTCCCGGAACTCGCCGTCCACAAGCAGGTTGAGGCCGGCGTCGGTTCCGATCCAGACCCCGTCGCAGCCCTCGACGATGGCCCGCGCCGAGTCATAGGTCAGCCCGTCGCGGGTGGAGTAGCCGGAGAAGGTCGTATCCCGCAGCCGCAGCAACCCCCGCGTCTTGGTCCCCATCCACAGGGATCCCTCGTGGTCCTCCCAGAGGGCTCCAACCGAGTCCGCGCCCAGCCCCTGTTCCTGGGTCTGGCAGTCCAGCTCCCCACCGTACAGGCGGCACAGCCCACCCCCGTAGGTGCCGATCCACAGGCTCCCGTCCCGATCCTCGGTCAACGACGCGATGGAATCCGTCGTCAGCCCGTCCGCCGTGGTGAGGTGGGTCGCGGCCCCGGCGGCGATATGGAACAGCCCGGCGTCCTCGGTGCCGACCCACAGGCTGCCATCGGCGGCCGCGTGCAATGCACTGATGGGGTGGCCGGCCCACGGACCGTCCGCGGCGCCCGCGACCGTCTCCCCCTGGATCCGGAGCAGCCCGTGCGCCCTGGTACCGGCCCAGACGGTGCCGTCCGCCGTCTGGGCCAGCTTGGTCACGGCGATGCGGTCCCCGGGCAACTTGATGGGCGTGAACCCCGAGCCGTCGAACCGCGTCAGCCCAAAGTCGTACCCCGCCCACAGGGCGCCGTCGGCGGTGACGAGCATGCCGTTGATCCACATCGACGGCAGCCCGTCATCGAGGCCGAAGCCCTCGAACGCCCCGTCCAGATACCGGACCAGCCCCCCCTCCGGGCTCCCGATCCACAGGGAGCCGCCGCGCCCCGGCTCCAGCGCGCTGATGGAGCCGGTGACCATCACCTCGGTGTTGCGGCGGTCGTAGATCTGGAATCGGACGCCGTCGAAGCGTGCCAGCCCCTCCTGGGTCCCGGCCCACAGATAGCCGTCATCCGTCTGGACCAGCGCGTCCACGGTGACCTGGGGCAGGCCTTCTTCTGCCCCCCAGGCCTCCCGATGGTAGCGCGCCACCGGCTTGGCTGGGTCCAACGCCCGGGCGGGCGTCGCAGGACACGCCAGCGCCACCAGAGCGCACGCGCACAGGAGCCCACGCAGCAAGACATAACGTCGCCAGATTCGCGCTCGGATGGGCCTCTCCTCCCCGGGAGTACTGCCTTGATTCTATCGGGTCTCGGCCGCGCAGTCGCTTGGCGTTCGGGGATCCGGTGCCATGGGACAGGTGGGGCGTGTCCCATGGGTCACCGTCTGTGTCTGCAGTCCGGACGCCTTGTCGAGCTGTGTGCAGGGGTTGGCACGGGCTTTGCTGCTCTACGTCATCAAACAATCGGGAGCGAATCAATCAGGAGGTTCTAATCATGCGAAACCATTCCACCACACTACTCGTCTTCTTCGTCACCACCTTGCTGTCGGCGTGCAGCTACCCCTTCGAACACTTCGAAACACACGACCTGGAGCTACAGATAGGCGAGGTTGGCTCGTCCTGTGACCAAGGGGGAATCATGGAAGCTCATTCCGGAGTCGTGATGTGGCAGGCAAGCGTCATCGACGAGAGCGTCATCTACGACGACGAGGCGCCCCGGTGCCAGATCGAGTTCACCTGGGCGGACGGCTACCTCATCGACATGCCGGAGATCAGGCGCTCGATGAGGCGCGGCTCGCAAGAATCGGGTATCGACCCTGACAGCGTCTCCTTGACCTTCAATCACGTGAGGATCGACCCGCTCTACGCCCGCGTGAACCACCGCAACGGATCTGCGCTGCAGCTGCCCGGAGTGGCAGCCTGGGCCACGGTGTCGATGCCAGCGGGAGGGCCTACGCTGATGACCATGACGATGATCCCGCCCCTCCCGGACGATCCCGACGAGCACTACCCGCAGGAGATCGTCGATCCGGTGGTCGAGGGGTACGAAGAGACACTTCCGGGCGACAACGTGCCCTACGATCCGGACCAGTACCCCCTGCTGGGAGCCCTGAATGAAGCCTACACGTGGAACACCAACGCCTATGTCATCGCCACGGGCGCCATCGAGGTCCCCCTGGATGACCTCGAGCTGTACGAGGCGGCCACGCGGGGGATCTTCGAGTTCACGTACCAGACAACTATCGAGGGGGATGTCTATCTGTGGTAGCGAGCCGCGCGGCCCCGGGCCACGGCTTCGACACCTGTGCCCCCGCCGGAGTGGACCACCGCGTCCAACCCGGCGGGGGCACACACGTTCTAGCCCGTTTGCTGAGGGTAAAATTCCCCTGTTATCCTCATATCAGTCGTCCCCCTTCCGGCGGGACGGCCCGAGGGAACCATGCCCGACAACACCGAGGACCAGACACGCACCGCCGCCCTTTCGTCCGTCGAGCAAAAGGGGGTGGTCAAAGCCTGGGGACGGCTCGTGGTGGTGCACCCCCGCCACCTCGCCACCCGTATCGAGCTGGAGCGCAAGCCGACGCATCTGGGCCGGGACCCGTCGCAGACCGCTTCGGTCCCGCTGGCCGATGCCACCATGTCCCGCAACCACGCGCGCATCCAGTGGGATGGCCGGGCACGCAGCTTCGTGATCCAGGACGTGGGGAGCCACAACGGCACTTCGGTGGATGGCGTGGCGCTGGAGGACAGATCGTGTGCCCTGGAGGACGGCGCGTTGATCCGCCTGGGAGACGTGCTGGCGGTGTTCGAGGGCGGGGGCGTCGTATCCGAGGCCGCAACGGTGTCCACGGACGCCATCCCGGGGCAGGCGAGCACCATGGTCCAGCTGCGGCAGCAGGTAGCCCTGTGTGCCGGCGATCCGTCCCCCGCGCTGATCGTCGGCGAGACCGGGGCAGGCAAGGAGCGCATCGCCGCCGAGGTCCACCGGCTCAGCGGACGGCGCGGGCCCCTGGAGGCGGTCAACTGCGCGGCCCTGAGCCCCCAGCTGGTGGAGAGCCAGCTGTTCGGGCACGTCAAGGGGGCGTTCACCGGCGCCGACTCCGCCCGGCCCGGCCTGTTCCGGGCGGCGGAAGGGGGCACGCTGTTCCTCGACGAGGTGGGGGAGCTGCCCCTGGAGCAGCAGACCAAGTTCCTGCGGGTGCTTGAGGATCGCAAGGTCACACCGCTGGGGAGCGCGCGCTCCACCCCGGTGGACGTCCGGGTGGTGGCGGCGACCAATGCCAACCTGTACGAGCGTGTCCAGGACGGCTCCTTCCGGCGGGACCTGTATGCCAGGCTGGCCATGTGGGAGCTCCAGGTCCCGCCGCTGCGTCAGCGCCGGAGCGATATCCTCGCGTGGCTCGACAGGCTGTACGCCCAGTGGTGCCGCGACCGGGGGGCCGATCCCGCGATCCCGGCGTGGTCAGCCAACGCCTCCGTGCTTCTGTTGAGCCACCCCTGGCCGGAGAACCTGCGCGGGCTCAATCGCCTGCTCCACGCCGTGGCGCCCCGCATCTCCGCCGGGGACGAGGTCCACACCAGGGACCTTCCGCCGTGGCTGCAGATGGAGGCCGCCGCGCGTGCTCCGGAGCCAACCCCCGCGGCAGAGCCTACCTCCACGCCATCCCTCCGCCGGCCTTCTCCCTCGCGGGACGATCTGCTGCGGTGCCTCGAGGAAAACGACTGGAAGATACGCTCCGTGGCGCGCCACTTCGACCGGGACCGGCGTCAGATCTATCGCTGGATGAAGAAGTTCGACCTCGAGCGGCCGTAGGATGATGCGGGCGGAGTTTGCCCGCGTCAGAAGCTGCTCACCGACCATCCGTCGCCCATGAAGTAGTACCCGCTGGAGTCCCCACCACCGCTGACGCCGGTGTTGTCACCGCGGTCGAGCCAACCACCGCCTCCCGAGCCACCACCGCCCGCGGCCAGCGCCCCGGCGGACAGGGTTCCCACGGCAAAGCCACCCTCCACGCCGTAGGTGCCGTCTGCGGTCAGCCAGTATCTCCCAGCGTTCACCGGACCCAGCTGGGACAGGTAGGCCACCTCGTCGTGGGTCAGCTGCCGGCCGTTGACGTAGACGCCCGAGGTGCCCCGGGACGCATTGGACTGCAGCGATCCGCCCAGGGTCAGCCCCGCGGGCATCGCCCCGGCCGTGCCCTGTCCTTCCAGCCCCCACAGCCCGGCGACGCCGTCGTACCAGTACCTGCCGGGGGCGGGTTGCTGGTAGGTCACGGCGACGATGAGCAGGATCTCGTCCGGGCTCAGGGTCTTGCCGTTGACCACCACCGGGGTTGGATTGTTCTGGGCCGCGGCCGGGCCCATCCACAGGGTCGAGGTGAGCAGCGCCAGGGCCACGATGAATGTTGAACGTCTCATGATTTCCTCCAAAAAATCCGGGCAACCGTCAGTGGCTGTCCTCGTCTCGGGATGGAGCAAGGGACGTGCCAGCGCCCGTGCGGTACTGAAAATCGGCCTCGAGCGGCCCTGAGAGTCCAGCGCCCGGCAAAAACTCGCACTGCGCGGCAAGAAATCGCCAGAAGACGGGCAACGCCGTGGTGGCCCAACTCACCGCCCCGCCCCATGGGACGGCCACACGACGCTCATGGGACAGGTGGTGTGGACAGGTGGTGTGGAGCCGTGGTCGCGGTGGGCCACCCATCACCGCGATCGCCCAGCCGGCCGTCGATCGCCGTGGGCGGCGGGCTCACTGGCACGGTCCTGGCAACGGGAAGGAGCATCAACCGCTCGGATGAGCACCATTTTTGGGAGGAATCAATCATGACAATCCGCGAGATCATCACCCGCACCATCCTCGCCACTTCACTGGCCCTGCCGCTGTTGGCCTGCCATACCGGTGACGGCCAAGACGGAGCCCCGCCCGAGGTCACGGAGTCCATCGGTGAGGACGTCCTGGGCGCCGCCGATCGAGATATGCCCGGCGAGATCGAGGGCCGAGCCATGGTCAGCTACGACCTGCAGACGGGGGCCGAGACGGCCCTCCACCTGCCGGCCACGTTGGGTCACGGGGATCGCCAGTCCTCCTTCGACATCGGCTACCTCGCAGACCTCCAGGAGCCGTTGGATGCCCTGGGAAACGACCCACAGGGGCCGGACAGCCCCCCGCCTCCCACGATCATCGGTGGGGAAGATCGCGTACGTATCACCAGCACCACGGACTGGCCTCACAGGGCCGTGGTCCAGCTCGTGGGCACCTTTACCGGTGGCGTGGAGCTGACCTGCAGCGGCACGCTGGTGGGGACCCGGACCGTGGTCACAGCCGCGCACTGTGTCTTCGACCACGTGCACGGGCTCGGCTGGGCCGATACGGTCGAGGTCGTCCCGGGCAAGGACGGCGCCAGGGAGCCTTACGGCTCGACTCTGGCTTCACACATCATGGCTGAAGCCGAATTCGTGAACCACAACGACGCGTATTACGACTGGGCGATCATGACACTCAACTCCCACATCGGTGAGCTGACGGGCTGGATGGGGTATGCGGCACTCACGGACGGGACCATCGACGGCCTCCCCGTGGAGCTCGCCGGCTACCCGGGTGACCTCGGAGCCGGTCTCGAGATGTACCACGCGGAGGGCTGGATCACCGACGAGACAGACCTCATCGTCGGGCACGACGTGGATATCAATGATGGTATGTCTGGGGCGGGTATTCGCGGCGACGACGCGGCCTGGGCTGACCACGTGGTTGCCGTGAACACCGCTCATGGTGTCGATGTGAACTACGGAACACGCATCGACGACTACCGCTTCGACACCATCGAACAGTACCTCGACATCGAGGGCACGCTAGCCAACTCGACGCGCTGGCCCCTGACCAATACCTACGAGCCGCAGATCGCCGGCTGGGCCGCCAAGGAGGGCGTGCAGGTCATCGCAGGCCATTTCAACAACGACGACTACACCGACGTGGTGCTCACCGGCCGCTCTGGCTGGAACACGGTGCCGGTGGCCTTCTCCGATGGCGCGGGTGGGTTCAGCTACACCAACTCCTACGTGCAGTGGGTGCCGTCGTGGACGGCCAACCCAAATGCCACGGTCCATGCGGCCGACTTCGACGGCGACGGCCTCACCGACCTGGCCCTGACCAACTCCAGTGACTGGAACTCGGTGCCGGTGGCCTTCTCCAACGGCGACGGCACCTTCGACGTGACCAACATGTACGAGCCCGTCATCACCAGCTGGGCCAAGACCTGGGGCGTGGACGTGGTCGCCGGGCAGTTCAACGACGACGACTGTGCCGATCTGGCCTTCACCGGCGCGGGCTGGTGGGGTGAAATCCGCCTCGCCCTGTCCAACTGTGACGGCACCTTCGACACGTTCACCCACTCGGTGCAGCACGTGGACTACTGGGCCTCCATCGCCGGTGTGCAGCTGCTGGTAGGCAACTTCGACGGCGACGACTACGACGACATCCTGCTCACCGGCGGCAACGGCTGGGGCTCGCTCCCCGTGGCCTTCGCCAACGGCGACGGCACCTTCACGGTCACCAACCACGGCGTGGCCAACGTCCCGGGCTGGGCCACCCAAGACGGCGTGCAAATCCTGGTGGGTAACTTCGACGGCGCCGGCGGCGACGACCTGGCCCTGACCGGCGTCAGCGACTGGGCCACCATGCCCACGGCGATCTCCAACGGCAACGGCACCTTCACCGTCCACAACGACGGCGCCGGCCTCTTCGCCCTGCTGGCCCAGATGGAGAACGTCACCGCGTTGGCGGGGACGTTCGATGGCGATTCCATGGCGGACGTGGCGCTGCTCGGCTCGGCCACCTGGAACAGCGTACCCATCGCGATGGGGAACTGAGCCACCACCCCCGGCCCGATCGTCCCATGGGACGCCCCCGCGCGGTCCATGGGACATCGGCGTTCCATCCGGTCCACCTCGCCCGTAACCACCCGGAATCACGTCGATCTTCGAGTTGGCATCACTCCTGCACATACAAGAATCAGGAACCACGAGACACAGGAGACAAAACGATGTCCGCAACCATCGAACATACCGGGTCAATCACCCTCGCCATCCTGATCCTCTCCTTCGCCGGCATGGCGCGGGCCGCTTCCCCCGACGCCCTGTACGAGGCCGTGTCGACTCCGGAGATGGTCTTCTCGGCGGTGGCCAATGCGCAGGGCTACGAAGAGTACGCCGCGCCAGACATCACGCTGGAGAGCGAATGCGACGCCCTGGCGGCCGGGGACGCGCTGCAGGACCTGATCTACGCCAAGCACCTGGAGGCCCAGGCGGCGATGTACGAGCTGTTCAGCTGTGCCGCCGAGGCCGAGCTGATCCGCGAGGCCATCGATGACGTGGTGGCCTACGGCCCGGGGGATCGGGTAGGTAACTGTCCCGACCTGGGTCTGATTCAGGCTGGCTATGTGCGAGACCTCGACCTCAATGACGACTACGAATACTCCATGGATTCAACGGGCTGCGGCGCATGCGTGTCTTCCTTGAACGGCCTGGACTCCCGCATCGAGTCCATCCAGAGCTATGCCGAGGCGTGCCGGAGCTCCCAAGAGACGCTCTTGGACCGCCTCAACCAAGCGGTCTGCACCTACACCTACTGCTCCCCTATCGAGCGATGCGCGTCCGTGCACCAGCAGATCCAGGACAGCTCCGATACGGTGATGGATCTCATCGACAGGCAAGTCGAGTGGGGTCGGGACCACGTCGAGCAGGTGACCGCGACGGTGTTCGGAGGCATCAGCGCGTGAGACGAGGACTCTCTGGAGCGAAGCTGCGAATGGTGCGCCGAGGGAGAGGAACGCGACACTCTGGAAAGGGGCTATCCGATCCCGTCTTGGGAGGACACCACGACGGACAGCGACACGGACGAGGACGGCGTCCACGACGACGCCGACAACTGCCGGTGGGTGTACAACCCCGGCCAGGCCGACTCGGACAAAGACGGCACGGGAGACGCCTGCGACCACGGAGACGAGCTGGCCCAGTGGCTGGTCCACGCCGTGATGGACGTCCGCGTGACCGCGCTGGCCGACCTGGTCTCCCTGGAAGGGGGCACGCTGGAATCCTGGTCCCCGAGCAGCGAGTTCGTGGAAGCTGGGGGCGCCGGCCTCTCCGACGAGCTGGCCCTCGGCGACGAGCTGGCCGACATCTACCTCTACGAATTCTTCGGCGCCGACGAGCCCGATCGGCACGACCTCCAGGAGTACCTGATGCTCACGGGGGAGTTCGACAAGGCCGAGGTCTCTGATTATCTCGACATCACCATCGACTGAAGATTGCTCGCCCTCACGCCCCTGACGCGGCCAGGGGAAGGTTCCACCCGCTGCCTTGGCACAAGCTTTGCGTGTTCCATCGCCAAACGATCTAGAACACCGAGGAAGGACCCATGCGAATCACAATTCTATTGTCCCTTTGTCTGATTTCTGGGCTGGTCATCATGGCCTGTGACGATTTCACCGAGCCGGCGGATGACTGTACCTGCGTCTGGGAAGGCCCCCAGAGCTTCGAGGTGTTGTCCGCAAGCCAGGACCAAACCCAGGTGTTCGTGGAGCTCCGTACGACCCTATCGCCGTGCTGCGCTGACACCACGACGCGCGAGGAGTTCCTCCAGATCGACCTGAGCGGCTACGACGGCGGTGATATCGACGCCAACGGAGTGTCACTGGGTGCAGGCGATGCCCTCCCAGTGGATGCTGACGGCTCTCTCGAACCGGTCGCGCTCGACGTCTGGCTGGACCGCAACCCTGACACCATCATCGATGTTTCCGTGGATCTGGACGAGGTCGCCCTATACGAGATCGTCGACGCCACCAGTCAAGAAGTACGTGGATTCATCTACGTACCCGCCGGGCTGTAGACCGGATCCAGCAAACAAATATCCTTGCCTGATCTACCAACCGGCACCTCAACGTCGCGCCCACTCGACACGTCTAAATAAAAAGAACGGAACCAAGCCCCAGAGACTCAGGTGTGTCTCTAACGAACGCGGGGCTTGGGAGGCGTGTTGATGGACGGCCTGATCTCGCACGCCTTCGTGCACGAGTACGCGTGGACCATCGATTTTGACGCGATGATGTACACCTTTGCCGGGGATTGAGCCACCACCTTCTGCCAGCCCCGCACGTATCCGCGGCCTACTCGTTGGGGAACCACTGCACCACGTACTCGAACTCGTCCTCCCCCAGCTGCCTGGCCGCGACCTCCGGGCGGTGGTCGTAATACTCACAGCAGGCCATGGCAGCGCCCTCCCAGTAGCCGATTGGAAGGGGCAGTCCTGGATGTGGAGCCGCACCTTGTCCGGGGCGAGCTCCTCGACCGCGACACGCTGGCCTGGACGGATCACGGCGTTGAGCCTGGGAAGCGACTTGGCGATCTTCATGGGGCTACCTGCGACCAACGCCAACAGGGTGCGCCCGACCACGCTGTTTGAGAATGCCAGGAACGACTTCTGCCCCACCGAGATCATCGCTTGGCGGTCACAGCTGCCATGCAGGATCTCGCAGGCGACCTCGTTGAACTGCGCCTGCTTCTCGATGGGGTAGCTGTCCATGGCGGCGAACTCGATGTCCCCCATCCGCTCGCGCAACGCCTCGGCGCCCGCCTCCCCGGCCTCTTTGCGAAGCCAGCTGACGAGCCGGCGCAAGTACAATCCCTTGACCTTCGCGCTCATACCAGTCCCCCGCTCCTGGGGTCTGCTCCCGCTATCCATGATCATACCAGGGGCTGGCGCCTGGCGGCGATGGTAGTCTTCCCCTAGGAGGTCGTTGTTCATGACACACTGGAAATCAATTCTCCTGGGTGGCTCGTTGTTGCTGTTCGGCTGCGCCGACCTGGAACAGCTGGCCGGCATGGAGATGGTCATGCAGGTGACCGAGGTCTGGGATTCCGACGGTGGCACGGCCCCGGGACTACCGTCCGACGAGCTGCTCGATGAGGATTTCTATCCCTCCAATGACGAGCCGGATCATCAGGTTTCCTTCAGCGATGACGAGCTACGCGTCGAGATCGACGACATGACCGGTGACCTGAACATCGACGCGTCTGACAGCCTGACCTACGCCCTAACCCAGGGCACAACCGGCGACGGGCGCTTCGTGGTGTGGACCGAGCACAACGCCTACCGCGCCGAGCTGACGATCTACGGCTCCGGCCGGCCCGTCGTCCAGAGCGAGCGCGGAAAACTGGTGCCCTGATCCCTTCCGCGTCAACGGCCTTGAAACCCATGGGTGGGCCCTGTTCGACGCTCGATTCGTGATCCACACGCCGCCCAACCAAGGAGATACGGATCGGTGGACTTTTTCTGCCGTGCATTTATTTGCACGGTGGGTGTAGCGGATAAATTGCACCGCCCCCGGAGCATCAACATTTTGCTTCGGGAGAAGAACATGCGATTCCATCGATTTATCACTCTAGCTTTCTTGCTCTTTTGCCTCGGGGGGATGACCGCTTGCAGCGGCTTGGACCTGACCGAAGAGGACAACGGTGGCGATTTCACCATCCTGACGGGCGATACCCTCACCGTACGGCTCGATTCCAATCCATCCACCGGATACGCCTGGTTGATCGCCGAGCTGGACGAAGAGGTGCTGGAGAACACCGATCAGGACTTCCAGTCCGATGCCAACCCCTCCGGAGCCGTTGGCGTGGGCGGGACCGATATCTGGACGTTCACCGGCGTCAGCGCCGGCACCACGACCCTGGCACTCGAATACAAGCAGGGCCTGGGTGAGGACATCCCATCCGAAGGTGAGTTCGAGGTGGTGATCGAAGTGACGGATCCTCAATAGGCCCCGATCCCCTGAGTCCTATATCCCGATGGGTTAACCTTCTCCCTCGCCCCGATGTCAGGCTCCACAGGGAGGAGTGATAGGACCATGAAATGCCTGCTGACCCCACTATGGGTAGTCCTCGCCTACTCCGTCACCGCCTGTGCGACCGACACCACGCCACCGGAAGATGACGACTCGGTGGCTGACGACGACACGGCCGGCGACGACGACGACGCAGCGGCCGACCCGGCCGAGGAGAAGGACATCCCCTACCCTCCACCCGAGGGCGGGGATCCGGATCTGGCCCTGCTGGACATCTACTACCAGCCCGACGGGCAGCCCCGCGGCCTGCTGGTGTTCGTGCACGGCGGGAGCTGGGTCAGTGGCGACAAGGAAAACCTGGCCGAGGCCCCGGACCTGGTGCCGTGGTTCCTGGGCCGGGGGTACGTGGTGGCCGCGGTCAACTTCCGGCTGGCCAGCACGCAGGGGGGACCGCAGGAGGTCACCTGTGCCGACCAGGCCACCGACATTGCCCACGCCCTGGCGTGGCTGCGCGACCACGGGGCCGACTACGGCGTGACCGAGCCGGCGACGGTGCTGATGGGGTACTCGTCCGGCGCCCACCTGGTGGCCCTGCTGGCCGCCGACGAGCGGTACCTGGACGGGGTCGGGATGTCCCACACCGACCTGGCCGGGGTGATGTCGTTCGACGTGCACGCCTACGACGTGCCCTACGCCCTGGAGTTGATGCAGGGCAGCGTGGTCGAGGACAACATCCCCCTGATCGAATACCTGTTCGGTGACACGGAGGAGGCTCAGCGCGAGGGGTCCCCATCGGCATATGTGGCCAGCGCCGCCGTGCCTCCCTCGCTGATCCTATCGGCCGAACCCTCCCTGGAGGAGGTGGGCAGCCACGGCCACGTCGCCGGTCTGGCATCCCAGCGCCACGCCGACCTCTTGCTCAGCCACGGACGGGAGGCCACATGGATCCACTACGACGAGGAGTCCCACAGCTCGCTGGTGCTGGATTTCGGCGGCGGGGACGATGGGCCTACCGAGGCTGTGGCCGATTTCCTCGGGGTGAATGGGGCTCCTTAGAAAGGCTCCAGATACAGATCCAGCACGATCGTGGTGGGCAGCTCGAAATCCTCGAAGTAGCACGCACAGTCCAGCCCGGCTGCGGCACAATCCGCATCCAATTCGGACAGGTCGAATTCCACCGTATCGACGACCAGCGGCAACGTCGCCTCCAGGTGGTCGTCCGTGAGTGTCAACGACTCGAAGTCGGCGATGTCGGTGATCGTCCGGACATGCCGGTAGATGGGGCCACCGGGTTCCAAGGTGGGTTCGATCTGCAGATCCAGATCCATAGTCAGGAAGGCCGCCTTGAAGCTCGCCTCGTCGAACGCTGGCTCGCCGGCCGCGCCGATTGTGAGCAGGAAGTTGGTCCCGCCGAGGTACTCGTACGTGTAATCGGCGCCACCGGTCTGGCCCTGGCAGTCCACGCCCGAAGGGGTCTCACACGGCAGGGGCGTGGCCTCGGGCGTGGTCAGCTCGAGTTCGAGGGACGTGGTGGCGTAACAGAAATCCCCGCCGCAGTCCTGGGACCAGTCGCCGGGGGACGGTTCCCCGGTGACGCAGGTTTCGTCGGCGCCCTCGTTGGGGCAGCCGAGCAATAGCACGGCGCAGCCGGCAATGGCGGGGAAACAACGGCGGATGATGAGTGAATGCATGGGTCGAATGTACCAGTGAGGATGGGCCATTTGAAGTGCCCCGAGTGGGCCATCGCAATTCGAGCCCGGCCGCGGCATCTTGTTCATCCCGATCCGAAACCAAGATGCCAACCCGGTCACATCCCCCCCATTCACCCCCCAGATCCAACCGCTCAACGGCCGGTCCGACCGTTCGCCGTTCCGCGCGCGGAGAATGCCCGGATCGCCCGTATAAACGGGGTGTCAGGCAACAACAAAGGAGCCATCATGAGCGACACTCCCAATCACATTCCAGCGATCAAGACGGCCACGGCCATGTTTTCGACCGGGGCCTGCTCCACGGCAACTTTTCAGGCCATCGACCTGGCCTTCGGCCACCCCATGGAGGCGGAAGAACGGGCCAGCGCGCCCCTGGCCGGTGGGATCGGGAACCACGGCTACCAGTGCGGGCAGCTGTGGGGCGCGGCCCTGGCGACGGGGGCGCAGGCCCACCGCATCCACGGCCCCGGAGACCGGGCAGAGACGGAAGCACTGCGCACCACGGAGCGGCTGGTGGAGGCCTTCGGGGACCAGTTCCGGCACCTGGACTGCTCGGACCTGACCGACGTGGTCTGGAAGGATCGGGAGAACTCCAAGAAGGGGATGTGGAAATTCCTGTTCAAGGGGGGGCCCGCCCTGTGCGCCCACATGGTGGTCAAGTACTCGCGCATCGCCACCGCGGAGATCGATGGGGCCCTTGCCGAGGATCCCGACGCCAGTCCATCGCCCTGCGCCAACTGCGCGGCGATGGTCGCCCGACGGATGGGCGCCTCGGACCAGCACGTGGCCATGGCGGCTGGGCTGGCGGGGGGCATCGGCCTCAGCGGCGGCGGCTGCGGTGCCCTCGGGGCGGCCATCTGGCTCACCGCTCTGGACCACCCCGAGGAGGAGCTGGGCCCCGACGTGGAGGGCACCCGCGTCCAGGCGCTGATGGAGCGCTTCCAGGCGGCCACGGACTACGAACACGAGTGTTCCGTTATCGTCGGGCGGACGTTCGACGGCATCGAGGATCACAGCCACTATGTGCGGGATGGCGGATGCGCGGCGATCATCGAGGCGCTCGTGACGTCGGATGATGCACAGAGCCCAAAGGTGGCTTGATATGGGGCCTACCCCCCCGACGTCTCACCGTCTACGATGTCCGCGAAGACCCGTTGCTGCTGCGCGATTCCCAGGAGGTGGAGGTGCCGGTCTCGGACCACGGTGAGTTCCCATGAGCGGCGTCCTCCTGGCGACGGTGCCATCGCCGGTGCGCAGCTCGTATCCAAACCTTGGGCTGCTGTACCTTGCCTCCTCACTCCGCGAGGCCGGTATAGAGGTGCGCCTGCTGGACCTGGCGAGTCTTTATGGCCCCAACGGTGTGGAAACGCTCGTGGCAGCCATCGACGACCAGGAACCGGAGGTCCTGGGGTTTTCGTTATACACGGAGACCGCTCTATTCGGGTATGACCTGGTCGCCAAGCTCGGGGACCGAACCGGCCTCACGATCGTCGCCGGCGGGCCCCACGCCACCGCGGCTCCAGCCGACGTCCTCCAACACGGCTTCGACGTTGTTGTCGTGGGTGAAGGTGAACAAACCCTGGTGGAACTGGTCCAGGCGATTCGATCGGATGGCCATCTGCCCGATGTGACCGGGCTGGCCTGGCTGGATGACGCCGGAGCGCTACGATCCAGCCCTCCCCGAACCCTACCCAGAGATCTGGACACCCTACCGAGCCCTCTCGACATCCTCGACCTGTGCGAGCGGGACCGCTATGCCGAGCACGGGGGGCCCATCTTCCCGGCAATCATCACCAGCCGCGGGTGCCCAGGGCGCTGCACTTTCTGTGCAAACGACGTCAGCGGCAATCGCTACCGGTTCCATTCCGCAGGCCGTGTCATCGAGGAGGTCCGGGGCTGGCAGGAGCGGGAGGGGGCCGTCGCCCTGTTCTTCCAGGACACGGCGTTCACCGCACGCCGTGGACGTACGATCGATCTGTGCAGCCAGCTTGTGGCGCTGGCCCCGGCGATCTCCTGGGTCTGCAAAGCCCGTTGTGACCAAATCGACGGAGAGCTGGCCACGGCCATGGCAGCGGCAGGGTGCACATCCGTGTTCTTCGGGGCCGAGAGCGGTAGCGAGGCGGTGCTGAAGCGGACCCACAAGGCCATCACCGTTCGCCATATCGAGGAGTCCGTCCGGGTGGCCCGGGACGCAGGTTTGAAGGTGTACGTCCACTTCATGGCCGGCTTCCCCGACGAGACGGTCGCGGACCTGGAAGCCACCGGCGCCCTCATGGAGCGGCTTGCCCCGTACGTGGACGGCTATCCCACCGGGGGGGTCCTGCTCCCCTATCCCGGCACGGAGATCTACAAGGCGTATCACGAGCGCTACGGATGCTCGCGCTGGTGGTTGGACCGCAGACGGATCCAAAACCTGAACGTGCCCATGCGGGGGGCCGGGGGCGCCGCGCCAGCCGGGATCGATGGCATCATCGATCTGCACGTCGCCATCGAGGACGGGCTCCTCGCCGCGGGGCTGGTCCCCTATCACCCCGAGGTGCGCGCGGCGATCGAGCGGTGCCTGGTCGCACGCCGGGCTCACAACCGGCGCATGATGGAACGATCGGCGCTACCCGAGGGGTAGTTGCCCAGGCGCTTGTGGGCGGGAGGTCCGGATGGGTCGGCATTGCGACGTGATCTGCTCGGGATGTGGGCACCGCTACACCGCCAGATGGGGCGGGACGTTCCTCACCGATTTGCTCCATTGCGAGGAATGCGGGGCCGAGCTGACCCTGGACCGGCAGGAGATGCCCGGCTGTGCCGACGCCGAGTCGGTGGCTCAAGCCTGCACGTGCGGGGGCCGGTTCACCACAGCTGCCCTGCCCCGGTGCCCCGCTTGCGGCTCGCTGGAACACGAGGACGATCCCAAAGGCAAGACCGACTACGTGGATTGACGCCCCGCCGGGCGTACGTTCTCTCTACCCTCCCCCTCACTCCTGTCCGTTGAACTCCACCGCCGAGGACCGCAGCACGACCCGGGCGCCAAAATGGTCGTTGCCGATGAAGGGATAGACCGGGAAGCGATAGGCCGTGCGGGTCACCGGCTCGTGATAGTTGTAGCTGCCCCCGCGGCATGAGCGCGCGTCGTGTGAGAACTCCTGGCCCGGGCCACCGAGTGCGCTACCGTCGGTGGGAGGATCCTCCCCTTCGGTGTTGAGGGGATTGCTGGTGATCCTCTGATCCACGACGTACTGATAGTAGTCCTCCCGATACCAGTCCAGGTTCCACTCCCATACGTTGCCCGCCATGTCGTGAACCCCATATGGATTGGGGGGATAGGTGCCGACGGTGTACCGGAAACCGATGTACTCCTCGGGGGTATCCGTGCCTTTGAAATTGGGGACGCCCATGACGTTGTAGCAGGCGTAGTTCGACCGCTGGCAGTCGTTGGTCCCGTCGCTGGTCGGGTAGTCCAGCTGCTCGCCCCCGCGGGCAACGTACTCCCATTCCGCCTCGGTGAGCAACGACAGGCCGTAGTGCTCCGCGAAGGCCATCGCCCCCCACCACTTGACGAAGGCCACAGGCCAGTCCTCGAACCCCGGATACACCGAGAAGTGCTCCGTCTCCGGGGTGTACTGGATCCAGGAACGGTTGAGCGGATGCCCCGGGATGAGGAGCCCGTTGCTCTCGTCTTCGACGTGGGAGAGGGCGGTGATCGGGCTCAGGTGTATGAAAATCTGGCCGGCGTGCTCCATGCCCGGGGCGCCTTCGACCACGTAGGCGGGCACGGGGTAAAACACCCGGGTGAGGTACTCGTCGGAGACGTCGCCCAGGTAGACCGTGATCTCGCCGGCTTCCAGGGCCGAGTTCAAGTAGACGGCATATTGGATTGTGGTGATCTCGGTGGCGGCCATCTTGAAGCCGTCCACCTGGATCTCGTGGGCGGGTCCCGAATCCGTCGCGGCCTCCTCGAAGGCCCGGATCGGATCGTCGGTGCCCATGGTGAAGCGACCGCCGGGGATATCCACGAATGTCATCATGTACCGGGCCTCTTCGGGAATCAGCTGCCCGTCCCCGTCCGTGTCCAGATCATCGAACAGGGCCTGCGTGCCGTTGTATTCGCCGCTCACCAGGCACCCATCCCCGTCGGCGTCGAGGCGCTCGAACTCCGCCTGCCGGTCGTAGATCTGAACGCGGGACTCTGCTTCGCGGGGGGCGATCTCGGGGATTGGGTAGCTACCCCTCTGAGCCGGGCTTCGACCTCGGTGAACCCGTTATTCGAGCCCGAGTAACCCGAAGACCAGGCCCACGCCAACGGCAGAGGCGTTGAGGCTGACGTGGCCGACGATGGCGGACTCGACGCTGTAGCGGCGGGCCAGGGCACCGAAGATCAGGCCGCACAGGAAGATCTGCGCCATCTTGGCCAGGTAGTTGTCGGCGTTGGCGGCGTGGCCGAAGGTCCAGAGGGTCGTGGCGACGACGATGGCGACGATGGCCGCTCCCAGCGACCCGCCGAGCCAGCGGGTCAACCAGCCCTGAATGAGGCCGCGGAAGACCACCTCTTCCGAGATGGCGACCGCGGTGACCGCAGGCAAGACCAAGAAGATCAGGGCGAGTGGCGTCCCCAGGTCGAGCCCCGGGATCATGCTCATCATCATCTTGATCGCGTCGCCCGCCTCCACATCCACCAGGTAGAACAGCGCCCCCGACCCCACCCCCAGCACGCAACCCAGAGCCGCCGCTGGCAGCCAGCCCGCGAACCGCTTCTCACCGCCAGTAAGCACCGGAAAAGAGGTCTCGCTGGCTCCCAGAGCCAGGGGCACCTGGATCGTCATGTAGATCGTCGCCAAGACCACGCCGAACAGCGTGAACACGGCTATCATCGGGACCATGAGGTCCATGATCAGGTCCATGCCTGGCGTGTGCTGGCCCAGGTTGGCCTGTTGCATCACAGCCGTCGGATCGAAGTAGATGAGGGTCGCGACCTGGAGCGGCACCTTCATCACCAGCACCACACCAGCCAGGATCAGCCCGGGGACCAGGTATTTCCAGGTCTGCTGCCACCACACGGCCGCGGCGACGAACACCGCCGCCATGATCAGCAAGGCGCAACCGGAGTAGATGAACGATAACAGCGTCGTGATCAGATCGTTGGCCACGGTTCGCCCCTCCCTGGAAGCTGGCTATACAAGGTATCCGATCTGGGATTTGATTGCCCCGGGGGCGCCGCTCCCGGCACTCGAACGGCTCGGCAGGGTGCTTGTTGTGCTAGCCGGACGGAATCAAGGTCGCTCGCAGATCTTCAAGCCACAGGAGCTTGGGATGGTTGCTCTTCCGTTCCTCCTGTTTTTCCCTCAGCACTTGCTCGTGGATAGCGATCGCTAGCCAAGACGCGAGCTCAGAGTATTTGCTGGGTGGAATTCGCACGACCGATTTGACACTCCCGTCATAGAGCGGAATTCCGTCCCTCACGCCTGACCTGACGACCAG
>CAZDDH010000125.1:0-24765 GCA_964504165.1 uncultured Rickettsiales bacterium
GCTCACCCCTACATCTTGTGGCAGGAGGCGCTAACCGTCTACCCCCCTTCCAGGATTCGGTGAGCGAGCTTGCGAACCGAATCCTCGTCCTCGACGAGGAGGATGGTCTCGCTCCCCGGTGCGGCGGCTGTCCGCTGGACGGGCTGATCCGCGTGCACAAGCGTGTCGATCATGGGGAAGTAGGCCTTGAACGTGGTCCCCATGCCGGGTTCGCTGTAGACCCAGATGTTTCCCTTGCTCTGCTTGACGATCCCGTACACGGTGGAGAGACCGAGGCCCGTCCCTTTCCCCTGCTCCTTGGTGGTGAAAAATGGCTCGAAGATCCGTCGCTGGATATCGACGTCCATCCCTTCGCCGGAATCGGATACCGAGAGCCTGACAAAAGGACCTTGCTGCACGGAGACGTGCCGAGAGGCGTACTCGGCGTCCAGCTCGACGCAGGCCGTCTCGATGGTCAGCTTGCCCCCAGTGGGCATGGCATCGCGGGCGTTGATGACCAGGTTCATGACCACCTGTTCGATCTGGCCCTGATCGGCCTCGATGTTGGCTTCCCCCGAGTCGAGATGGAAGTGGACGTCGTAATTCTCCCCCAGCAGGCGCCGTAGCATGTTGCCGAGGCCGCTGATCACGTGGTCGAGGTTGAGCGGCACGGGCTCGAGGATCTGCTTGCGACTGAAGGCCAGTAGCTGTCTGGTCAATCCAGCAGCCCTCGAGGCCGCGCTACGGACCTCTTCCAGATCGGCCCGGAGTGGATCGGACTCGTGCAGAGCCTCGATGGCGTAGTCGGTGTAGGCGCCGATGACGGTCAGCAGGTTATTGAAATCGTGGGCGACCCCACCGGCGAGATGACCCACAGCCTCCAATCGCTGCCCCTGTCGCAGCTGCTCCTCGGCGAGGCGCTTGGCGTCCGCTTCCTTGTAGCGGGCGATGATGCCCGCGAGGGTGTCGGCCACGGCAGACAGGAACTCCTCTTCTTCCTCGTGCCTGGAGTGCCCTTCCCCGATGTAGGTGTTGAATACGCCGTAGACCTCATCTGCGTAGGTGATGGGGACGCAGTAGTGCCCGTGAGGCTCGATGCCGGCGTACGTGTTCTCGTGCCGCTCATCCAGGCGATCGGCAAACTCGGTGACGCCGGTGGCCGCCGCTCGACCACACAGACAACGGCCAAAGGGTACCCGGGCACAGCACGCCAGGATCTCTTCTTCCAGCCCCTGCTGTGCCCGCATCTCCAGCACACCTGGCTCGTCACCCACGAGCAAGATGGCCCCCTTGGACTCGACGCTCAGCCAGGGGATCGACAACACCAGCTGCAGGGCCTGGTCCAACAGGTCGTCCAGCGGCTCGTCCTCCAACGACAACCGCAGCAGTGAACCGATGACCCGCTGCGTGTCCAAGCTGCGCTCGATGGTGCGTTCCATCTCCAACCGTTCGCTGATGTCCCGGACGACGGCGACGACGTAGTCGCGTTCGTGGCGGACGTAGGAGATGTTCAACTCGACGGGGAAGGTCGTGCCGTCCTTGCGCCGGTGTTCACTATTCCAACGCATCGATTTGCTCCGCCGGACCTCCTCGAGTGCTCCTGCGAACGACTCTTCGGTGACATTGGGATCGATTTCGAAGATTGTCTTCGAGAGGTACTCCTCGCGACTGTAACCCAGATCCTGGCAACCCCTGTCGTTGACGTCGAGGATACGTCCCGTGACCGGATCCACGACCTCGATGCAGTCGTTGGATTGGTCGAGCAGGGTACGGAAGAGCTCGAGGCGTTCCTTCTCTCTAGCCAGGTCCGTTGTGTCCGTCACGATATGGGCGAAGGCCTCCATTCGACCGTCAGGGCCGTGGATCGGCCAGGCCATGAGTTTGTAGTGACGGCCCTGTTGCTCGTGGGCGCTGGTGGTGGGCTCACAGGTATCGGCCATGGTGCAACAGGGGCAGTTGGGGATGGGTACATCCGTGGCGTGGACGAGTTCAAAACACCTTTTCCCGATGATCTCGTCGCGGCTCTTGCCCAACGCTGTGCATCCAGCGAGGTTGATCTCCAGGAATTCGTGATCCGTCGAAATCAAACAGACGATGTCCGAGATAGCATCGAAAGTGGCCCTCCACCGGGCAGCGGGATCACCGAGAACACTGGGCGCCTGGCCGCTGGGTCCCTGTTCGTCTGACTCGATGGATGCTCCATTGGGTTCGAGAGGTGGGCTACGCCGGTTTTGTTCTTCACCCATGCATGGCTCTCCCCTCTGTAATATCCACAATTATAGTAGATTATTGAGCGAATCGGACCGATTCTTCGGTCGATCGTCCAGAAAAGAAGAAAAAGAAGGAGCCAAGAGAAGAAAAAGAAGGTGCCGGTTGTTAAGGTTTAATATTTACTCGAGCCAAGGATCACACCCAATAGCTCGACGGAATCCCGCCGCCCCTTTACCTTGTTCGTGATGCTTTTCGAGATGCACTGCCATACCTCCGAGCACTCGCCGTGCAGCCATGTGCGGGCCGTGGATCACGTGCGCGACTGCATGCGCCGCGGCCTGGATGGGCTGGTGCTGACGGACCACCACTACCTGTGGCGCGACGACGAGATCGACATGCTACGGCTCCACGCCGACGCCCCTCCGGAGTTCGTGATTCTCACCGGCCAGGAGGTGTACTCCAGCGAATTCGACGACCTGCTCGTCTACGGGTCCAGCCGGGCCCACATGGTGGGGACGCCGGCCAGCATGCTGCGGCGCAGGTATCCCGCCGCCGCGCTGGTATGGGCCCACCCCTGGCGCTGGGGTAACAGGCCAAAGGACGGTGACCTGCACCACGAGCTGCTGGACGGCGTCGAGGTCTACAACGGCCAGCAGGGCGACGACGAAAATCGCTACGGGATGGCGGCATACCGACGCCTCGGCCTGGTGGGCATCGCCGGCTCCGACGCCCATTTCCACGACACAGCCGGGCGCTCGCCCACGCGATTCGAGCGCCCGGTCCACACCATCGCCGAGCTGGCCCGGGAGATCCGAGCGGGGCGGTGCAGGCCCGCATCGACCGGCGGGCGGTGACCCGGAGGCCCGTCACGCCGCCAGCCGGATGTTCACCTTGCCTCGGCCCCCGCCGGACCGGCTGTGCTCGAAGGCTTGAGCGATGGCGTCGAGGCGGAAAGCGCGGCGATGGCCTGGCACGCCTGGCTGGACGAAGATCCGGCTGCAGTCTGGCTGAGGGCTGCGGTTCGGGGGGCGGTGGGGGTTGGTATCTGACACATTCCGTGTTGTGATTTGCATAGGAGGCAAGCTGTCATGACGCGGACTATCGGAGGACTGCTGGCCACAATCGTAGTCACCTTCGGGGCCGGCTGCCCGGGCTACCTGGACGACTCACTACCCGACGCCGAGACGGACCAGCAGGCGGTGGTGTTCGGGTTCAACGAATTCGGCTTCGAGCTGTTCGACGAAGTCGACAAGGGCGACGACAACATGGCCCTGTCGCCGTTCAGCATTGCCACCGCATTGTCGATGGCCTACGCCGGAGCCGAGGGGGACACCTCCGAGCAGATGGCCGACGTGCTCGGGCTCGGGTTGAGCCAGGACCAGCTGCACCCACTCCTCGGGGACCTCAACGTCGATCTGGACGCGAGGCACTGGCCGGAGCTGGACCAAAACGGAGACCAGATCGACGAGGACCAGGAAGGTGAGCTGATCCTCGACTCGTCCAACTCAGCGTGGCTCAAACCGGGATTCCCGTTCACCGACGCCTGGATCGACGTGCTGGAGGCCGACCACGGCACCGAGGTCAACGAGCTGTCCTTCGACGACAAGCAAGCGGCGGTGGACGTGATCAACGCTTGGGTGGAGGGGGAGACGCAGGGCCTGATCGACGAACTGATGACCCCAGACCTGATCGACGAGAACACCATCTTTGCACTGATCAATGCCCTGTACTTCTATGGTTCATGGGAGAGTGAATTCAGGGCCGGCCAGACGCAGGACAGGGACTTCACCACCTTGGCCGGGAACGTCGTGGACGTGCCCACGATGGAGCACCAACACAATCGGTATCTGCGCGGCACGCGGTTCAAGGCGACCGTGCTGCCCTACGTCGATGGCAACCTGTCGATGGTGCTGATCCTCCCGGACAGGGGTCAGTTCAAGGCCGTCGAGAAGGACCTGTCTGCCGGCGGGTTGTATTCGGTCATGGCCAACATGGAGCGCCACGAAGTGGACCTGCGGTTGCCGCGCTTCGAGCTCGACAGCGACATCATCGATCTGGAGCCCCACCTCCAGGACATGGGGATGGAGCTGGCTTTTGACGACAAACAAGCCGACTTCAGTGCCCTGTACGAACCCACTTTCGACGGCCGAGTCTACATCTCCCACGCCGTACATCGAGCCGTCATCAAGGTGGACGAGACAGGTACCGAGGCCGCAGCAGCGACCGCTGTGGTCGGAGCCATGGTTGGAAGCGCCGGAGGGCCCGCACCACAGCCCAAGAAGCTCTACATCGACCGCCCCTTCCTGTTCGCCATCGTCGACGAACGGACCGACACGGTGCTGTTCATCGGCCGCGTCGCCGACCCCCGCTGAAACGTTGCCGTCGTCTGACGGCTCACCCAAGTTCGATGCCATGCGTGGAGGTTGCGGGTCAGGCCAAGACACGGGACCCGTGGGAAGCGTTATCATGGCGGCCTGTGCCGGCTGGGACGAAACTCCTCTCCCGTGGTGTTGAGTGCGGCATCAGGAGGCTCCACAGGTTCGTTGTTGCGAGTTCTGACACCGTTGATCACAGCGCTGGTGCTCACCGGCGTGGTCTCTTCCGCGTCGGCCACCGAGGCCCGGGGCCTACCCAGGCCCACCGGCGAGGAGGCCGCACCCGAGCTCCTGTGTGACGCCCTCAACGCCGAACCCCTCGATCTGGACGAGATCCGCAGCCTGCTGTCCGCCGGTGGCGATCCGACGGCCCCCTGCATGGTGTACGAGGTGGAGCGTGTGAGGATCGGCGGCACCGACCACACCGGTGGGCTGGCCGGCAGCTTGTCCAGCTCCCACGAGCCGATCTCCAGCGGGGTCGGAACGTTCCTCATCCTGCCGTTGGTGCTGCCCTTCGCGATGGTCGCCGATGGGCTGTCCGGCGAGGTGGTCGAGCGGCCCGTCGCCGTCGCCTCGACGCCGGTGCACGTGGCGGTGTTCCGCGGCTCCACCGAGGCCCTCGGCGTGCTCATCGACGCCGGCGCACCGCTCGACACCCCGGACGGCCACGAAAAACCGGCGCTGGCCTACGCGACCCGCATCGCGGCAAACGGGGGTGATCCGACGCCGTTCCGCCAGCTCCTCGAGGCCGGCGCTTCGACCTCCCGTGCCGCCGACGTCGGGTATGCCAAGGGGATCCTCGCGCTGGCTCGCCACGATCCGGCCCTGCTGGACCTGGCCATCGAACACGGCCTGGACGTGGACGTGAAGCCACCCACTGGGGGCACGGCCCTGCAGCTGGCGGTGGCCTGGTCCGACGAGGAGCTGGTCCGGTTGCTGGCCGCACGGGGCGCGGACCTGCACGTCCGCGGTTCATGGCACAAGACCCCGCTGTACGAGGCCGCCGAGGCCGGGGACGAGGAGATGGCGCAGCTGCTGCTGGAGCTGGGAGTGGACCTGGGACATCGGGAGTATGCCAACTCGGACACCCAGCTCCTCGTGGCCATCGACGCCGGCGACGCGGAGGTGGTACGGCGATTCCTAGAGTACGGCGCCGATCCGGGACAGGTGGAGTGGGACGGGCAGGTGCCGTTGCACTTTGCCGCCCGCGCCCAGGAGCCGGAGATCGTCCAGATGCTGCTGGAGGCCGGCGCCGAACCGGACGCCGAGCAGCGGGACAAGGAGACGCCGCTACAATGGGCTGCGAGGCACGACTGCCCGGCGTGCGCCGAACCGCTGATCGCCCACGGCGCCACCCTCGGCAAATGGGCCCCCGCCTATGCCGCTTCGGTCCATTGGCCCCAGGACCGGGAAATGAGCCGGGTGCTGATCCGTGCCGGGCTGGAAGTGGACCGGCGTATCCTGCGTGCCGCGGTGCGCAGCGACGACGTCGAGTACCTGCGTTTTGTCGCCGAGCACGACCAGCACGGGGCTCCCGCCTGGCGCCAGATGTACAGCTACGCCGTGCGCAAGCACCGCTCTGCGGAGGTCCTCGAACTCATCGCCGCGGAGGCCTGGGCCCGCTGAGGGTGCCATAGGTTCCGTGCTTCGGACCCTGGAGCGGCAGGGAATTCGGATTTGCCAGCGTAACTGTATATTTTTTTGATCCAGACTCCGCATTTCAGGTCCCCGCGCGTCATGCCTACAGTCGTCCGGTTGGTGTCCCGTGACGTACTGCAATCTCTTATTCGGAGGTACGTGATGATGCGTCCATGGACCATCTTGTGGATTTCTTGTGTTCTAGCCTTTTCATTGGGGTGTGACGAAACCGAAGACCCCGCAGACGACGATACGGCTGACGCCGCGGACGACGACACGGAAGGGGACGACGACACGGAAGGGGACGACGACACGGAGAGTGACGACGACACGGAGGGAGACGATGACGCAGAAGCGGGCATCGTCATCGACTTTGCGGCGTCGGGGGCTGCGTCGAATGTCGGCATGGTCGAGGTGCTCAACCTGTCCAACTGCGAGGCGGCCACCGTCCCGGGGAATGAGTCCCTCGACCTGACGGCGAATCTTGCCTTCACCGAGGGGGACTGGCTCAAGCTCACCGCGGCGCCGGGGAGCTATTCGACCGTCATCACGGATGCCCCCACCGAGTCCACGACTTACACCTTCGAGTTCATCGAGTGCACGGACTACGACGGCCACAACCACGCGGTTGTACAGATCGGCGACCAGTGGTGGATGGCCGAGAACTTGAAGAGCGAGCACTACGCCGACGGCACGGCCGTAGCCGAGTGTTACGACAATGGGGCTAGCTACATCGATGACTACGGTCTGGCCTACTCGTGGTACGCCGCGATGGATGGGGCGACCGCCAGCGATGCGAATCCTAGCGGCGTCCAGGGCGTATGCCCCGATGGCTGGCACATGCCCAGCGATGCGGAATGGTCGGAGTTGACCGACCAACTGGGAAACGAGGCGGGCCGGATGCTCAAATCGGTCTGTTCGCCGCTGTGGATCGCTGGCAACGATGCCAACAACCACAGCGGCTTCACGCTGCTGCCGGGCGGTGGCTACTCGAACAACTCGTTCAACAAGATTGGCGAGTCGGGCCACGGCTGGTCGGCTACCGAGGACAACGGCGACAGCAGTCTCGCCTGGCTCCGTGGGATTAATTATGCGTACACAAGCACCAACCGCTACTCCAGTGACAAGGCCTATGGTTTGAATGTGCGCTGCGTAGCTGATCCATAGCGCTCGCATCTTTCTGGCCAGAGTAAGGATGGAATCTTCCCGGTTGTGCATTTGTAGCTGGGGATGGCAGTATGCGCGACACACGGGGAGGATTGTCCAATATGGAACGTATCGGTTGGTGTGGAGTCGCCATCGTGGCCATGGGGTTCGCGCTGGGGGGGTGTCAGAGTTACGAGGATGGCATCAAGGCCATCTGTGAAGCGCCGAATCACTGCGAGAAGTGCGCCAAGGTCGCGCCAGACGCGCGGGGAAGACTGCTCGCGCAGCAGGTGGAGAAGGACACGTCCAACGGCAAGGCGGAGTCGTTCTTCGAATCGTTGGGTTATATGGAACCGGCCGAACGGCTGACCAAGCTGCGCGAGGAAGCCAGTTCTGCGGGATTGACGGATTGCCCGCTCGCCGACAAGTGGGAAGAGCTCGACAAGATGCCTTGACCATCTTGGCGGATCCCCAGGTGCCATGGCCCCCCCGGATCTCACGGCGGGGTCTCCAGCGTCATGCTCATCGGGCGCCACTCCAGTTCCTTGCCCAGATCGAGTAGCAAGAAATCGATGCGCTCCAGCGTCGCCCCGACGATGAGGGCGCCGGGCAGCTGGTCGTCGAAGGCCGCGAGCCTGGGTTCGGTCAGACGGGTCCAGGTCTCCTCGCCTTCGGGGGGAATGCGGACCAGGTGCACCGTCCAGTCGTTGACCTCGAATTCCCCTCTCGAGTCAAAGTTCTCGGCTCGGGCCACCACAAGGACCACGTCGGTACCGATGGCTGTGGGTTTGCCGATGCCCAACACGTGCTCTCCGAATTCGCGGCGGCTGGACACCTTGCCAGACCGGTTGAGGCGGATCGTCAGGGCACGGTCGATGCCGCCCTCGGTGGCCATGCTGCCGAGGACTCGGCCCGTCAGGACCACCGAGCCGTCGGAGGTCTCTGTTGTGCCGGAAAGGAGCGCCCAGTCCTCGGTTGGCTCGACCTGTTGCCCGGCTTTCTGGGCCCGGGTGGAGCGGAACCTGGCATGCCAAGCCTGCATGGTCTCTCCACGCTGTGCCCCGCTGACGAACACGCCGCCGTTCTTCGTCCGGACGAGATCCGTGAAGAAGTGGTATGCCTCCCCGCCCACGTATTGTTGGGATACCACCGTGCCGTCGTCGGCGAACTCGGCCAGCCAGCCCTGGGACTCGCCGATGTGGCCCAGGAAATGCTCGCCCACGGCCAGCGCGCCCCCGCCGGGGATAGATGCGACGCCGTACAGCCGCCCTGGAGCTTCCTCCGTGAGCAATTTTTCGAACACCAGGTTTCCCCCGGCGTCCACCCGGGCAAACCATGGCGCGTCGTACTCCAGGCCGTAGGTCTCGCCGATGAGATACAGCCCACCGTCCGGGGCCGGCGCTGCACCCCTGATCCGCCCCGAACCCAGCTCGAAACGGCGGGACGAACCGTCGGGATCCAGCCGGAACAACAGCCGTGTCCGCTGGAAGTAGTCCTCCTCACTGCCCACCAGATACCAGCCATCCCCCCACGCACCAGCCTCCGCGACCTTCGTGCCCCGGCCGGTCTGGGGAACCGCAAACCACTCGTCGTCGGACGCGGTGCGGCCCGTGTTGGGAGCCCCGGCCATGTCGAGGTAGTTGGGCCGCTTGTCCATGAAGTGATTGACGACCAGCGTCCTGGTCACCACCCCCTTTTCGATGACGAGCATGAGGTCCCGCTCGTACACCGACCCGAAGCCGCCGTGGACGTACTCGAGCATCTCGCCGTCCCACACCCGCAGCACACCGCTGTACCAGTCGGCAAGAAGGCGCTCCTCCCGGCCCCCGGTCAGATCAGAGGCCGTCCACTCCTCGCCGTCGCCGAAGGAGCAATCTTCGACCCGGTCCAGATACAGACGCCCATCCACGATGGACCACCAGGCCTGATATCCACGCCAGCACCCCGTGTGGGACGGCTTGAACGGGACCTGCGAGCGATACTCCTTGGGTGCGGAGTCGAATGGGGTGGTGCACAGAGCCCGCTCCTTGCCCTCGTGCAGGAGGATGTCGGGGACCTGGGCGGTCGCCCGTGCGGGCTCCGGCAGGGCGACGGCGAGCATCGCGACGACCATGAACAGCACGGCGGTCAGTGGTCGGGCCGCTTCACCCCCGAACTGCGTGGAAAAACCTTGCACGTGCCCCACCTCATTCCAGGCCGATGGCTCCTACGATCCATGTTTTCAAACCGTGGCGGGGCGTGTCCATTCCGGCGGTTTCTGCGGGTGGTCACACGGTGATGGTCCGCTCCTCGGCGCGGCTGTTGAGCTGATCGTCGTAGCCGATCACGGTCACGGTGTGCTCCCCGGGCTCCAGCTGGCTGATGTCCAGCACGATCTCCTCGAATCCGTCCAGCAGGATCCGGCCGTCCCGCACACCGTCCAGGGCGATCTCCAGCCTCCCCGTAGCGCCCAGCTCGGCGTCGAGTACCAGCGCGGCGCCGTCCACCTCCGCCGAGTGCACGGTCAGGGATGGCGCCTCCGTGTCCTCGTTGCGGTCGTCCTCTGCGTGGGAACCCCACACCTCGAAGAAGGTGCGGACGTCGTCCACCTGGACGCCGGCCACCCGGATCACCGGCGGGTAGCCGACCCCGCCCTCGCTCTCCTCCAGCCACTGGAGCAGCTCGATCTCGGCGGGGGAGTACCCCATGATCAGCGCGGCCACCGAGTCCAGCGCCACCGCGTCCGGGCCGGCCAGGATCAGCCGCATGTTCATCTGGTCGTCGGCGATGGTGTCGGACGCGGCGGTCCCGACGGGGCCGTTCTTGATCCCCTGCAGCCCGTCCATCACCACGAAGTCCACCGGCCGGCACAGGAAGAAATCGTGGATGAACTCCTGCAGATGGTCGTAGTCGTGGTTGATGACGCCGTTGATGAAGCGGTGGTTGTCGTCCTCGTCGCCGCCGTAGATGCTGGTCGGGGTGGCGCCGATGCCCACGTTCTTGACCGCGCCGGTGATGGTCGAGTTGGCGTGGGTCTTGAGGCAGGGGATGGAGATCACCACGTCGGCCTCGGCGTAGACCCGGTTGAGGTAGAACTCCGGGGACTCGTTGGGCTTCATCGAGTCGGGATAGCGCGCCTTGCCGCCGGGCACCTCCATTGCCTTGAGCAGCGGGGAATCGTACTCGTGCCAGCCCCCGCTGGCGTCCTCGATGGCGATGAGCTCGTCCACGTCGGGGAAGTACTCGGCGTCGTAGCCCAGGACACCCATGTTGTGGGCCGTGTTGTCGTCGGCCACCCCCTCCATCACCAGGATCGAGCCGCTGGGATTGAGCTCCCGCACCATGGCGCTGAGGGTGCGCACGATGCGCCGGTCGGTGGTGATGCCGTTGGCCTCCATCGCCAGGGTCGCGGGGTTCGCGGAGTAGTCGTACGTGGTGATCAGGTTGGGCTTGAGCACGACCACGTCACCGTCGCTGACGATGGCGGCCAGGCCACCGGCCAGCCCGATGGCCTCCCTCACCAGCGCATCCACGGCGTCGTCGTCCAGATCGAATGCCGACGACGCCCCGGACTGCGCGACGGACACCACGGCCTCCGGGAGGACCAGGTTTTGGGATTCGTCGACCGGCGGGGGAGGGGACTCCAGCTCGTCATCGCCGCATCCCGTCAGACCGAGGGGCAACACGGCTGCGCCGGCGCCCACGGCCGCCCCGGCCAGCACTTCCCGCCGCGACCATTGATTCTTGTTTTTGTGATCCATACAAGCGAGTCAAAGCAAAGCGTGTGCCAGGTGCGGGCTCGGGCCGGTGGGGCCGGTGTGGTGGCCATCCGTGGACCTCGAGGGTGGAATTGGGGCGGTCCGGCCTGGAGCGGCCCGGTCAACGCTTGCCTTTGTGGGTAAGATATTGCCGTTCGGATCGGCGCTGTTGAGGGTCGGTCAAGATTTCTGAAACGAGTGACCATGCCCCTGTTCCTCGATCTACGCATGCAGCTAGCTGCCCTCAAGGCCCTCGCTGGCGAGCTGGGCTGGGCCCGCGCCGTCAAGCTCGGCCTCGCGGGGGAGCGGGCCCCCGATCCCTTTGCCGGGTTCCCCCCGCCCGAGACGGACGCGGACCGCGCCTCCCGTGATCAGATCCGCCCGGCGCTGCGGCTGTACGGGGTCCTGCGCGCTCAGCTCGGCGATGACGAGGCCCTGCGCATCGCCGAGGCCGCCGTCGTCCCCGCGACCCTGGCCTGGCTCGACGGGGTCATCGGCCGGCTGGACCTCATCCCCTATCGCGACGCAGACGAGGCCGGGCGGCGGCGCTGGGCCGAGCAGCTGATGGCCCCGTTCCCCAACGCCGACTCCCAGGTTGTGGAGGCTGCCGATACCCAGCTGGTGGTGGGCATCACCCGCTGCCGCTTCGTGGAGCTGTGCGCCGCGGCCGGCGTACCCGAGCTGGCGCCGGTCTTCTGCGCCGGGGACCTGGTCTATTTCAGTCAGGGGGACATCGAGCTGGAGCGCCCCTCGACCCTCGCCGACGGGGGTGAACAGTGCGAGTTCCGGTTCACCGTCAGGGGGTGATGGCCAGGGCGAGATGGTGCGCGGCCGGTGGGGGATGTTGATGTAGCATGCGCGGATGAATACCCACTCACTCCCGTACCTGCTCCGTATGCCTGCCCACGCTGTTGGGGCGGCGCTCTTGCTTCTGGGCACGCTTGGCTTCGGCGGCTGCGTCCAGCCCGACGATGACCTCGACGACGACGACGCCACCGCGGACGACGACGCCAGCGGCGACGACGACACCATGCCCGACGACGACGACAGCGCGGCGGACGACGACGACAGCGCCGGGGACGATGACGACACCGCGGGCGATGACGACACCAGCGCCCCACCCGACTGCGCCACCGCGGACGGCTCCGGCCAGGTGATCCTCGACGGCGACTGGCCGGCGTGCAACTTCGTCGGGTCGGCGATGATCACCGACGACGAGTCGATGGTCTACATCTCCTCCGAGCCGCTGTGCTGCGACCTGATGACGGCGTACGAGTCGATGCACCAGGCCGCCGAGGCGGCCAGGGACGCTGCGGTGGCACAGGCCCAGTCCGACCTGGACGGCCCGGCGGCCTGCCAGGCGCAGACCGACTACTACACCACCTTGTTGCCCTGGCACGACCTCATCTTCCCGCCTGGATCGTGCCTCGCCTCTGCCTATCGGGACCCGCTGTCCCCCGGCACCCACACCCAGGGCGAGTGGATCGGGCTGCTGTCGCGCACCGTAGTCAGCGAGGCGGACGGGGCGCTGGAGCTCATCGATGGCTGCGCCGGCGTCTCCAGCTGGGCCGACTACGGCCAGCTGTACGAAGAGCTGTTCTGGACGATGACCTCGTGGTCGGAGATGGGGTTCTTCGTCGCCGGGGAGCTGGTCATCACAGACCTGGGCGCCGAGTGGGGAGCGAGCGTGGCCGACGTGCCGCTGGGGAGCGGCGAGCCGGTGACCGTGTCGTTCGACGTGGTGGCGCCGGTCTGCCCGTGAACCTGCGAGCCGAACTCACTGGATGACCCGAGCCGGGAAATATCTTGGCTCCTGAGCCGTCTTGGAAGGGGCCCGCGGCGATGACCCGGGCGAGGAGGCGTCATGCGGATCACCATCCTCAACGGCAACCCCGACGGGGCCGACGAATCCTTCGACGGGTACGTCGGGGCGCTGGCCGACGACCTGTCCGGCCGGGGCCACGATGTCACCGCGCTGGTGCTGCGGGAGCTGGACGTCAAGGCCTGCGTGGGCTGCTTCGGCTGCTGGGTCAAGAAGCCCGGCGACTGCGTGGTGGAGGACGACGCGGCCCAGGTGAGGCGGGCCTACATGGCCGCGGACCTGGTGCTGCTAGCTTCGCCGCTGGCGATGGGGTTCTATTCGCCGCTTCTCAAGAAGAGCGTCGACAAGCTGCTGCCAAACCTCCTGCCCCAGATCGGCATCTACTCGGACGAGTGCCACCACAAGCCGCGTTACGACCACTACCCGCAGCTGGCGTACCTGGTACGGCCCGACGAGCTGTGCGACGACGAGGACCTGGCGATCTTGCGGCGCATCGCCGAGCGCCAGGCGCTGGATCTGAAGACCGATCTGGCCGGGTGGTATCTCGCGGGCCGGCCCGCGACGGAGGTCGCCGATGCGATTGACGGTATTTAACGGCTCACCGCGGGCGAAGAAGTCCAACAGCGATCAGCTGCTGCAGCGGTTCCGCGAGGGCTTCGAAAGCACCGAGGGCAACACCTGGGAACAGGCGTACCTGGCCCAGGCCCGCAAGTGCGACCAGCACCTGGAGCTGTTCACCAGCGCCGAGTGCGTGCTGGTGGTGTTCCCGCTGTACGTCGACGCCATGCCCAGCCAGGTGATGGAATTCTTCGCTGCCCTGGCGCCTTACGCCGGCCGGCCGGACAACCCGCCGATGATGTTCCTGGTGCACTCCGGGTTCCCCGAGGCGTGCCAGAGCCGCCCAGTGGAGCGCTACTGCGAGAAGCTGGCGCGCCGCCTGGGGGCCGACTACCTGGGCACGTTGGTCAAGGGGGGCTCCGAAGGCATCCAGGTCATGCCGCCGTGGATGACCCGCAAGCTGTACGGCACCATGACCGCCCTCGGCCAGACCTTCGGCGCCAACCGCAAGCTCGACGAGGCGCTGGTGAAGAAGCTCGCCGACCGCGAACGGTTCACCGGCGTGTCGCTGCTGGTGGCGCGGGTGATGATGGCCACCGGGTTCAACGACTTCTACTGGAACGGCCAGCTCAAGAAGAATGGCGTCTGGGATCGCCGCTACGACCAGCCTTACGCGCGCCGCTGACGGGAGCCGGGGTCCTCCCACCATTTCAGGATCTTCAGACAGTGCAGCGTCACCCACCGGCTGGGCTGGCCGGCCCGTTCCAGCTCGAAGTGGACCTGCCCCGTCGCGCGGGCGTTGACCTTCCAGCGACCATCGGCCCGTTGCCGCTCGCGCACCAGCGCCACGGCGTCCGCCAGCCGCTCGTCCCGCGGCGCACCCACACTGGCGAAGTACGCCAGCCCGCGTAGCGCGTCGAAGTGCCACGAGTAGGGGATCGGGAAGCGGGTGAAGGCCGGCCTGGCGACCTCGCCGGTGCGGTGGGAGCAGTAGAGGCGGTGGGCCAGGAAGAACTCCCGACCCCGCTGGGCGGCGTGTTCGATGGCCGGGCTCGAGGGGCCGCCTTGGAACGCTTCGAGGACCGACAGGGCGGTGTGGAAGGAGCCGTGATCGCTGTCCATCTCGCAGTTCCAACCCCCGTCTTCCAGCTGGACTTCGAGGAGGAAGCTGCGTAGCCGTTCCTGCACCTCGGAGTCCTGGCCGAAGGCCTGCAGCATGGTCAGCACCATGGCGTTGACGCACACATCGGTCACGTCGGTCACCCACAGCCGGAGCCCGCCCGTGCCGACCCAGCTGGCGCCCCGCAGCAGGGCGCGGCAGCCGTCGGCCGCTGCCGGTTGGCCCGCCTCGAGCCCTAGCCGCGCGAGGAGCAGCAGCGTGTAGTGGGTCGATATCCACTTGGGCATGTACAGCCCGCGGTTGGATTTGGGACCCAGGTCGTGGCTCCACAACCCGCTGGAGTGCTGGCGATCGAGCAGGCGCTTGCCCCAGCCTTCGGTGCCGATGCGCTGGCGCTCGGCGGCTACCTGAGCCGGGGTGGCGTCCACGAGGTCACGCAGGACTTGCCAGCGGATGGCGGGGTCGCCTTGGAGGAGCCAGTCGATGGTTCGCTGGTCATTCATGCTCATCGCCCGTCACGATTCTAGAATGAGAACCGGAACCGCATATACGCCCCCTGCCCCATTGCACCGTACTCCGAGTCCTCGTCCTGGGCCCAGCTGATGGCGCCGTAGAGCATCACCGTGAGGTGCTGGCTCCAGTTGAACTGCACCGAGGGGTTGAGGACGAAGGCGGGGCTGGCGGGGGTGACGATGCCGGTCAGGCCGATGGTGGTGAAGGCCTGGGGGATGGGCAGCTGGAGCGTGAGGGCCGCCTGGTGTTTGCTCAGGTAGCGCAAGCGTTGCTCCAGGTAGGCGAACCACTGGTACAGGGTGATGTCCTCGGGGTCGTTGTCGCCCCGGCCGTTGTAGAGGTACTCGGCCATGGCCGTGAAGCCGCCGGGGAAGGTGTAGGAGACCCCGGCCAGGGCCTCGATCCACCAGTCCTTGCCGATGGGTTCGAAGTCCTTCCAGCTGTCGCGGGGCATGTTGTTGTAGGCCCCTTCGAGCCAGAAACCCACACCGCCCAGCTCCCCCACGAACTCCAGGCCCGCCAGGTGCCGCCGGGAGCGCAGCAGGTACTCGTCGGGGTCCGTGGCCAGGGGATCCACCCCGGCTGTGTCCATCATGTAGGCCCAGTGCCCGGCCAGCACGAACTGGCCCAGGGCTACCCGCGCCCGGGCCGCCACGGCGCTGTCCTCCAGGCGGATGTCGGTGCCGAAGGGGTCGGGTAGGGCGTAGGCCTCGATGAGGATCTCGTGGGGCAGGTGCAGCTGCAGGCGCAGGGCTGTCACGCCTTGCTTCTCGTAGGACGGATCCAGCATGTCGATGACGTTGAAGGGGTCGCTGGGGTTCCACAGGTACCCGGAACCGAAGCGGATCGGCTGCTTGCCCACCCGCACCCGGAAGCGCCCGACCTTGCCGGTGAGGAAGGCGTTCTCCAGGTAGATTTCGTCTTCCATGGCGAAGCGCACCATGGACGGGTCGTACATCTCCAGCAGCGCCAGATCGTCCTCGAAACGCTCCGGCAGCATGTCGGCCAGGTGGTAGTCGGTGCCGAGGAAGGCCCGGGCCACCAGATCCACCTGCACCCCGAAGCCCGGAGTCGGCTTGAAGCGGATGCCCAGCTTGGCCTTGTTGTAGTCCAGCAGGTCCACCGGCTTGCCGTCCGGGTCGGCGTGCTCGTTGCGGGGCAGGGAGTAGATGGCCAGCTGGTTCTCGTAGTAGCCGGTCCAACGGATGGACTCGGACAGGAACTTGAACGGCGCCGGTACCGGCGGGGCGGGCGGCGGCGGGGTAGGGGGCGTGGGGGGAGGGAGCTCCTCGGCAGGGGCCTCCTCCTCGCCGTCCTCCTGGGCCAGGGCCGGCCCCGGCAGCAGGAGCGCGAGCAGGAGTAGGTAGCGTATGGCACGTGCGGGGCTCACAGCTTGACCCCCATCTTCTCCAGCGGTCGGAACAGCGCAGGCAGCAAGAAGGCCGACATCACGAAGCAGATGGCGATGCCGATTCCCAGGATGATCCCCATCGTCGCGAACCCGCGGTACAGGCCGAAGGCGAAGGTGCCGAAGGCGGCGATGGTGGTCAGCGAGGTGAGCATGATGGAGCGTCCCACCGTGCTCAGGACTGTGCCGATCTTGCCTTCGCCCTCCAGCCGGTAGCGGTGGATGACGTGCACACCGTTGTCGATGCCGATGCCCAGGATGAGCGGGATGGCGATGATGTTGGCTATGTTGATATCGATCTTCAGCAGCGTCATGCAGCCGACGGTCCAGATGACCCCGACGACCAGCGGGACCAACGCCAGCAGGGCGCTGGCGATGCCGGCGCCGAGCCGGCCCCTGGACAGCACGATGAAATCGAACAACAGCAGCAGGGTGATGGCCAACAGCGCGAACAGCGTGGCCTTCTTGCCCTCCGCGGCGCCGCGCTCGATGGTGGCGACGAACAACGGCGGCATGCCGGTCACGCGATCGCTGACGGTCTCGACCTCGGTGAAGATGCGCTTCTGGAAATCCGCCTCCCAGATGTCGCCGGCGGGGTATGCGGTGACCAGGAACTGGGTCCCGTCCGTGGACTGGTACCGTTCACGGATGGACTGGGGCAGGCTCTCCAGCGTGATGCGCTCGGGATTGGCCATGCGCGTGTAGACGCTCTCCATCTTGGGCTGGAAGACCGCCTGGAACTCGTCGAGCAACCCGGCCATCTGGTCGGGGTGGGCCTCGGCGAAGGCGGCGATGGCCTTCATGTCCTCCGACGCGGCTACGCGCGGCCAGCCGCCCGCGGGCCGGGGCTGGCCCTCCACACGTGCCACACAGGTCTCGCCCTCCTTCACGATGGCGTCGGCCTTGGTGTACAGCCGGTCCTGGCCGGCCATGTAAGCGCTCTTCTTGATGGTGATGATGTTGCAGTCCATCTGGTACAGCGCCTTGAGGAAGGCGTCGACGCGCTTCGTCGAGGCCTCGGCGTCCTCCTCGATCTCCTCGTCGGACGCGGTGAACGGTGGCGCCTCTTCCCACGACTCGATGCGGTCCTGCAGCTCCTCGACCCGCTCGGCTCGCTCCTCCTGCTCGTCCGCAGGGGGCAGCACGTAGGAGATCGAGTCGACCATGCTGATGGTGCCCAGGCCGTCCAGCCCGTCGGTCAGCTGCCAGGCCTCCTCCAGGCTGTTGGCGGAGACGACGACCGAGTCGGGGTGCAGGTAGAAGCGGTCCTCGAGCACACGGTTGAGCTCGATGGAGGCCAGGTTCTCGGCCTCGACGTCGAACATGCTCTTGGCATAGCCGACGTCTGCCGCCTTGATGCCCAGGAAGACCGTGATGCCGGCGACGACGACCAAGGTGATCGGCCAGTACCTGTATGTGGCCGAGCCGATGGCCGCCAGGAACGCAAACTGGATCACCTTCTTGGGCTGCTTGGTCTTGCCCTTCTTCTTGGCCCGGCGATCCCAGAACCGGTGGATGATGACCAGGGCCGCCGGCAGCACCACGAAGCTGGTCAGCAGGGTGCACAGCACGCCGATACCGGCGCTGACCCCGAAGTCCGTGAATCCCTTGAAGGAGGTGAACGCCAGGGCCAGGAAGGCGATGGAGGTGGTGAGGCCGCCGGTGAGGATGCCGCGGCCGGTCTTCCTCAGGGTGTGCTTGAGCGCCGCCTCGATGTCGTCACCATGGCCGCGGCGCTGGGTGAACTCGCCCAGGATGTGGACGAAGTAATCCACTCCCAGTCCTAGCAGGATGACCGGGAACATCATCGCCATCATGGTCAGCTCGCCCAGCGCCAGGGCGTTGACCCCCAGCGCCATCGTGATGGACATGGCCAGCACGACCATCGCGATCAACGGCGAGGTCCACATGCGGAAGGTGATGATGAACAGCACCAGCACCACCACGAAGGCCAGCACCATGTTCCAGCCCATGTCGTGGTACATCGTCTGCGTCTCGTCGTCGGTGATCACCTGCAGGCCCGTCATGCCGGTGCCCGAGTCGAGCTTGTCGAGGGGGGCGATGGCGGGCGCACTGTAGGGGAGCTGCAGGCGCAGGGAGTCGAGCTCGGCCTGGTCCTCGACGTTGGCGGTGAACATCTCCCACATGCCCGTGGTCTCCCAGGGGCCGGCGTAGTTGTCGCCGATGGCCGGGTACTCCACGAGCAAAGCCTCCAGCTCTGCACGCAGGTACTGCACGCCCGGCAGGGCAAACTCGAACTCGTCGGTGGAAAACGTCGGGTGCACCATCATCAGCAGGATGCTCTTGTCGTCGGAGAACAAGTTGGCTTCGCCCACGGTGAACCGGTTGACCGCCTCCTCGATCTCGGCCCGCCGCTCGCCCTCGGGGACGTCGGGGTTCTCCAGGTGCCAGCGCAACGCCGAAGGCAGGGCCCACATCGAGTCGATCATCCGCACGGCGCCCCGCTCCTGGCTCTCCAGGCTCTCGTCGTCGTCGCCGTCGTCGTCGACGTACTCGGACTTGAACATGCGATTGTAGCCGCCGACGACGCTGGCCAGGCCCGGCTCGTCGAGCAGGCCGTTGTCCATCATCTGGTCCAGGTCATCGGCCTCGGCCAGCATCAGCGCGTGGTCCAGCATGAAGTCGATGTCCTGGCGGTAGAGCACCCGCTCGAAGAACGGCTCGCCTTCGGCCGTGGTGAGCGTCAGTACGCGCTCCTCGAACTTGCCGGCGAACTCGAGCAGCTCGTCGGGGTCCGGCCCCTCGATGGAGACCAGCACGATCTCGGTGTTGCCGTAGTTGTCGAGGATCTCGGTGTACTCCGCCACCTTGGGTTCGTCCGCAGGCAGCAGGTCCATGAATGTCAACTTGGGAACCAGCAGCGTCGTCGCGCCGATGCTGGCAATGAAGAGCACCAGAGCGGCGAGCATGAACCACCAGGGGCGGTTGGCGGAGTGGTGGGCTAACCAGTCGAAGAATCGTTCACGCATGAGTTCCTCCAGAGGGCGCGGTGCCGTGGTGGATGAGTTGGGTGATTGCCGCGGTCAGGCGGTCTTCGTCATTGGGGACCAGGCCGAGTCCGACCTGTAGGTACATGGCGTCCAGGAGCACGGTGATGGCGGCGGCGGTGGTCTCGCTATCCAGGTCGGGGCGGATGTCGCCCTCGGCCTTGCCCCGCTCCAGGAGTTCGGCCAGGACGCCGTTGTACTTGCGGTACATCTCGCGTCCCAGGTCCACCAGCTGCAGCCTCAGCTCTTCACCGGCGCCGCCGATGACGCTCACCATGGCCTGGAACAGCTGCCCGGCTTGTTGGTAGTAGGCGAAGGTCATGCGGATCAGCCCGTCGAGGGTCTGGAGCGCCGGGCTCGACGGGTCGATCAGGGCCTCCATGCCCTCGGTGACGACCAGCACCTCGCGGAGCATCAGGGCGTAGAACATCTCGTCCTTGCTGTCGAAGTGCCAGTACACGGTGCCGCGCCCGATGCCGGCCTCCACGGCCACGCCGGAGATGGTCGTCTTGGCGTAGCCCTTGTCGATGACCAGGCGCATGGCCGCGTCGAGGATCAGGTTCTTCTTGGCAGCCAGGTCCTCCGGGCTGCGGGCCACGTGCCGCTTTTTCTTGGGGCCTGTCATGGCGCTCCTAGAAGGTGGTGAGGTTTTCGGTGGTGAACAGGCGCTCTTCCAGCGCCACGCCGTACTCCACGCTGACCATCTCGATGGTGGTGGTGGACCCCCGCTTCTCGTTCTTCATCACCATGGTCTGGGGGGTCCACACGCCACTGACCTGCCTCCAGCCCGCCATCGTCAGGGTCTTGACGTGCCGGTCCTTCTTGTCGAAGTAGTGGCTCTGGTGCATCAGGTAGCTGGTGGTGTCGATCCACACCACGACCTTGGAGTAGGAGCTCTTGCCCGTAGGAGTGAGCTCGATGCGGTAGCAGGTGTTGCCGCCCACGGTCTCTTCGGTCATCGCGCCGGCGTCGTACTTCTCGGAAAACTTGGCGCCGGTCATGTCCTCGTAGCTGAAGTCGCTACCTTCCATCGAGCTGTTGCGTGACGAGCTGGCGATCTTGCGCAGGTCGTCCGAGTCGGGGAAATAGGCCCAGATGTTGTCCCCGCCGTCGAGGCTGAGCATGCCGATGCCCCGGCTGGGGGCTGGCTCCATGAAGCGCATCAGGCTCTTGTCGTCCCCGCCCATGCTCCAGCTCTCGATGGTGAAGGTGCGGGTGGAGCCGCCGGTGGTCTGGATCGTCTGGGTCATCACCGTGTGGCCGGTCTCGGCCTTACCCAGGGCGTCGGCCTTGGCGATGACCTCGCCGGCGCTGGGGGCGCCCCAGGCGGGCAACGCCAGAACGCAGGTGGCGATCAGGGCAAAAACGGTCTTGGGAAGAGCGGTGTCGAACATGGTGTCCTCCTATCGGACTGTCTAGACCGACTGGTCGGTCGGTATAGGATCAAATTTATCACTCCTTGCTCGGGTGTCAAGCAACTTCTCGAGCGTGTCTCCGCGGTGCCTGTCGGGATCAATCGATCCACTTCAGCCGCAGCCGGTCGTTGGCCGAGCCCATCACCTCCCGGTTCCGTACGACACGCCGCCAGCTGTCCAGGTCGAGGTCGCGGTGCTCGGGGTGGACGACCCGGCCCCGGGCGTAGATCTCCTCCCGCCGGATCTCGCGGCGCCCGTTCTTGAGGCGGCGGTCGATCTTCACCAACTCGTCGGCGATGTGGGGCCCGCCGGGACCGACGGACTGCCGCTCCTTGGGCCAGCGGGGCCAGGTCTCCACATGGTGGCGGACCCGCGCCGCTTCCTCGTCGGTCAGGGGGAGGAAGAACCACTCGCCCTGGCGCTGGATGCGCCCCGGCCAGAGGGACTCCGCCTGCACGACGTCCTCGGGTTTTAGCGCCTCGTGGGCCTCTCCGATCGTGTCCCCCGACGGGAGCTGGGCGATGAAGTAGTGCAGATCGTCCTTGCCGCACAGGAAGCGGCGTTGCTCTTCGGGCGTCCACAGTTCGAGGGTCCAGTCGTTGCCGGTCTCGGACAGGATGCGGCCCCCCGATGAACGGGCCTGTTCCTCGACGGCGGCGGCCGTCGTCCAGGGCGATTTGCGGACCACCCGGGTGAACGGGCGGCGGGGTTCCTTGACCGCCAGGACCACCTGGAGCAGTCCTCCGTCCGCGTCCAGGACCTCGATCTCGTTGTCCCGTGCCCCGGGCCAGATGCGGAAGTACTCCCCGTACGTACGGCTGTTGAAGATGTCCATCTGGAAGATGGATCGGTTGCTGGTGTCGAGGGGGCCGCCCAGGATCTTGAATCCCAGGGGCACGCTCGTGAAAGAACGAGTCAATAGATCGCGCCGTAGGGCGCGCTTCGCGCTGCGCGTAGACATAGCTATCCCCTTTCCCGGTTGGTGTGAGCGCACGAATGACGTGAACTGCGTTCGGGAGGGGGGAACTAGGAGATGGCGTAGCGGTACAGCATGGCGGGATCATAGCAGCAGATCGCTGGTATCGGTAGGGGGATGAAACGCGACCGGAACGGTGTGTGGGGGGCGAGCGTGAACCAGGCTCTTCGGTCAGCAACCAGCCCCTGGGTACACGGAGTCATCCTGGTCGTCGCAGTCCATGTTCGGCGAGGTGGCGGCGTCGTAGGCGCCGGGGAGCCACCACTCGTAGTAGGTGTCCAGATCCAGGTCCCAGTACTCGGCGCCGGCTCCGCCGTAGCCGCCGATGTCGCTGCGGCTGCCGTCCGGGTCGGTGAGGGTCAGATCGCCGCCGTTGGCGCAGCCGGACGTGGTGTCCAGGTGCAGGTCCCAGTCGACGGCGTCGCCGGGAGAGAGGTCCAGGAACTCCGGATCCACTTCGATGTTGCCGTACAGGCCGATGAGGTCCGGGAGGCAATCGACGTCGTCGTTGCCCCAGACGTTGCTAAAGGTCATCGTGTTGGTGCCCCCGGGGGCGTAGAAGCCGCCGTAGGAACCGCTGGCGCCCACGGTGTTGAGGGCGATGATCACGTTGTTGAGATCCACGGTGCCCGATGACGCCATGCCCGCTCCCCGGCCGTTCTCCGAGTGGTTGCCCGCGATCGTGACGTTGTCCATCGTGAGGGTGGAGCCGGAGTCGATGAGGTAGATACCGCCGCCATAACCTTGTGCAATGTTCCCCACGATGATCCCGTTGGTCAGGGACGCGGTGACGTCCTCTCTCATGTACATCCCAGCGCAGGAATCGGCCACGTTGCCGGCGATGAGGACGTTGGTCATGTCCAGCGTGGCGTCTTCGTAGAGGTAAACCCCGCCGCCCCACGACGTCGCGGTGTTGTCCGCAACGGTCACGTTGTCCATCAGCGGAGTGCTATTCCCTGCGATGCCGATGCCGCCGCCCCGGGCCCCGGTATTGCCGCTGATGAAGCTATCCAGCACCTCGGGGGAGGCGGCGTCCTCCATACCGATACCGCCGCCGTTGTCTGCGCTGATGTTGCCGGTCACCGTGAGGCCGCTGAGCGTAGCGGAGGTGGTGAAGTAGATCCCGATCCCGCCTCCGTCGTCGAAGGACTCGTTGTCGGTAATGACGCTGTCGGTCAACACGGGGCTCGCGTTGTAGATGTAGGCCCCGCCGCCGATGCCGTAGGCGTAGTTTTCCGTGATCGTCGTGTTGCTCAGAGTCGGTGTGGAGCTGGACGCGAACGCGAGCCCGCCGCCGTCCGCGCCGTACACGACGGCCTCGTTCTCCTCGATGGTCGTGCCGTCCATCGTGCCCGCCGCGCTGGCCATGTAGTAGACCCCGCCGGCGCCGTACAGCGCCGTGTTACGGAAGATGGTCCCACCGGAGATGACGGGCGAGGAGCCGCTGATGCCCAGGGCGCCGGCGTAGTCCGCCTCGTTGGCGATGAACTCCGCGTCGTTGATCGTGGGCGTGGCCCCGCTGGAGATGTGCATTCCCCCGCTGAAGTTGTCGCACGTGTTTGCCAGGAACCGGACGCCGGTGAGCAGCGATGTGGACGGCCCACGGAGGCAGATCCCGCCGGCGAGGAGCCCCGCATCGTTCTCGGACACGGTGATCCGGGTCAGGGTCGGTGATGTGCCGTCGATCTCGATGCCGCCCCCGCACTGGGAGTGGTAGCCGTTGGTGATCGTCAGCCCCCGCAGCTCGCTGTCGGCTGCCTCCGAGTTCTCGAAGATCACCACCCGGTCCGTGCCCGAGCCGTCGACGATGGCGGCGCCCGAACCGGTGACCAGGATCCCCTTGCCGAGGAAATCCAGCGACTCGTAGTAGGTGCCGTTGGCCACGCAGACGACGTCGCCGGCCGTCGCCGCGGCGATGGCCCCCTGGATGGTGGCGTAATCCGCCGGCACGTCGATGACGCCGGCCGCTCCGGTGTAGACCGAACCGTCCGTGTCGTCGCAGTCGGAGCAGGCCGCCACGCCGTCGCCGTCCCCGTCGCCCAGGTCCGGATCCGCGTCGTCGATCATCCCGTCGCAGTCGTTGTCCACCTGGTCGCAGATCTCGATGGCGGCGGGGTTGATCTGATCGTCCGAGTCGTCGCAGTCGGTGGCGTCGACGACGTGGTCCGCCGGCTGCTCACAGCCGGAGTAGGGGCTGCCGGGAGCGCCGTAACCGTCGCCGTCGGCATCCTCGTACCAGGTGGAGGCGTCGACGGCGTTGTCGTCCACGACCCCGCTGCAGTCGTTGTCGACCCCGTCGCAGTACTCGACCGCGGCCGGGTTGATCGCCGGGTCGGTGTCGTCGCAGTCGCCGCCGGTGTTGATCCACCCCGCGGGCGGGGTGCATTGCACCACGAACATGGCCGCGTCGCCGTAGGTGTCGCCGTCGTCGTCGGGGTACCACATCTGGACGTCGGTGGCCCCGTCATCGATGGCTCCGTCGCAATCCTCGTCGACCCCGTCACAGTGCTCGGTGGCGCCGGGGTGGATGTCGGCGTCGCCGTCGTCGCAGTCGGTGCCGTCGGTGATGTAGCCGGAGGGCTGGGTACACTCGAGCGTCCCGGCGTTTTCGTCGCCGTAGGTGTCGCCGTCGGCGTCCGGGTAGTACCACACGGCGTCGGCGGCGCCGACGTCCGTCGTGCCGTCACAGTCGTTGTCGATGCCGTCGCAGACCTCCGTGGCGCCGGGGTTGACCGCCCCGTCGGTGTCGTCGCAGTCGTTCTCACAGACCCGATAGCCATCACCGTCGTCGTCCGCCTCGTCCGCCGGGAGGGCTCCGTCGCAGTCGTTGTCGACCCCGTCGCAGATCTCGGTGGCGCC
>CAZDDH010000126.1:0-24704 GCA_964504165.1 uncultured Rickettsiales bacterium
CCGACGACGACGACTCCGCCGACGACGACGACGACACCGACGACGACGACGACCTCGACGACGACGACGACACCGAAGACGACGACGACGACGACGGCGACGAACCCGGCGAATGCACGGACGGCGCCGACAACGATCGCGACGGGCTTTTCGACTGCAACGATCTCGGGTGCGAGGGTTCTCCCGATTGCGCGTCGGACGACGACGACGATGACGACGACGGCGGGTGCAACGCCGATTGCTCTGCGGGCGGAACCCGCGGCTCGGCCGTCCTGGCGCTCCTGCTCCTCGGGCTGGTGATCCGCTTCCGTCGATAGCCTCCCGCGACGGCGATCGCTACCGGCCGTATACTCGGCCGATGCCGCAGTACGCCGTGGATATCGAAGACATCCGAGCCGCCGCCCGACGCATCGAGGGGGTGGCCCACCGCACCCCTGTCTTGACCTGCTCTACCCTGGACCGCCTGGCCGGTCGCCGGCTGTTCTTCAAGTGCGAAAACCTCCAGCGGGTCGGGGCTTTCAAGTTCCGCGGCGCGTACAACGCCGTGGCGTCCCTGTCGGACGAGGAGGCCGCCCGGGGCGTGCTGACCCACAGCAGCGGCAACCATGCCCAGGCGTTGGCGCAGGCGGCACGGATCCGTGGTATCCCGGCCTTCATCGTCATGCCGGACAACGCGCCAGCGGTGAAGGTCGATGCGGTCCGGGGGTATGGCGCCGAGATTACCCATTGCCGGCCGATCCTGGAAGAACGTGAGACCCGGGCCGAGGAGGTGCGCCGCCGCACGGGAGCGACGATGATCCACGCCTACGACCATCCCCCGGTCATGGCCGGTCAGGGCACCACGGCCCTGGAGCTCCTGGACCAGGCCCCGGCTCTGGACGCCATCGTCGCCCCGGTGGGAGGGGGGGGATTGATCTCGGGTATCGCGGTGGCGGTGCGGGGCGCGGCGCCGCAGGTTCGTGTCATCGCCGCCGAGCCCGCGGGCGCCGACGACGCCCGGCGCAGCAAGCGGGCCGGGGAGTGGATCCCCCAGAACGCCCCGGACACCATCGCCGACGGCCTGCTCACCAGCCTGGGCACGAATACCTGGCCGGTGGTGCGGGATCTGGTCGAGGAGGTCTTCACCGTCGATGACCAGGCCATCGTGGCCGCCATGCAGCTGGTTTGGGAGCGCATGAAGCTGGTCATCGAACCCAGCGCGGCCGTCCCGCTCGCGGTGGTGTTGTCCGACCCATTCCGCGCGTTGCCCGGTCTCGACCGCGTCGGCGTCGTGTTCAGCGGTGGCAACGTGGATCTGGGCTCGTACTTCGCTTCACGGCCGTGAGTCTCAAGACGCCAGCTGAGCCCTCACGCTGGCTGGGAGCTTCTGCTCGAACTCGAATGGTGAGACGGGCCGCGGCGGCTCGGGGAAGACGCGGCGTGCCCAGCGGACCATGCGCGCCAGGCCCTGTGCCAGGGGTACCGTTTCCCGGCAGCTGAAGACCTCGTAGAGCCGGCTGTGGTCACACAGGACGTGCTTGGCCTCCTGCCGCGGTGCCAGCTGCCGCACGCCCACCTGCCGCGCCATGATCTGCTGGAGCATCTCCGCGAGCTCGGCGACGGAACAGACGGTATCCGAACCGATGTTGAACACCTGGCAACTGGCCCGGGGTACGTGGATCGAGCTTGCGATGATGGGGGCCACGTCGTCCACATGGGAGAACGCCCGTGTCTGCGAGCCGTCCCCATAGAGGGTGCACGGCTCGCCGGCCAGGATCTGCCGCATGAAGATGCCGACCACGTTGCGGTACAGGTCGGCGAGGTTTTGCCGCTCGCCGTAGACATTGTGGGGACGGAAGACCACGTAAGGCAGGCCGAACTGGCGGTGGGCCGCGACCAGGTCCTGCTCCACGGCGAGCTTGGCGACGCCGTACGGATCCTGCGGCGCGGCGAGCACGTCTTCGCTCACCGGCCACGCGGTCGGGCCATACACGGAGGCCGACGAGGTGTAGACGAAGCACTGGATGTTGTGATTGACCGCGGCGGAGATGAGGTTGGCGCTGCCGACGAGATTTTGCAGGTAGTTGAACCCGCGGACGTAGTGGCTCAGGCCCACGGACGCATAGGCGGCCAGGTGGAAGACGTGGTCGAACCGCTCCTCGCGGAATAACTCATCGACCAGGTCAGCGTCCACGATGCTGCCCTGTACGAATTTCACGCCCTGCGGCACGTTGCACCGGAACCCCCCCGACAGATCATCGAGGACCACCACATCGTGGCCCCTGCGTGTCAGGTGGCGGGCCACGTGACTGCCCAGAAAACCCGCGCCCCCGGTGACCAGCGCCTTGGATCCAGGTTTCATCTCGCCTCCAGCCCCTGTCCGCATGTGGGATCAAACCTGGACCGATCCATCTGGTGAACACGAGGAAGGTAATTATACAACAAACGATCTGACCCCTTACGGTACGATGGCCTTGAGCGTCCAAGTTTGGCACTCTGTACGCTTGGCGATGCCGTAGCCGAAGGATGGACGACCGTGAAGTTCCTGAGCCCTCAGATGCTGGCCATCTTCCAGCAGCGCAACATCGGCCTCAACCTGCAGGCCCTGCTCAGGACGTTGATCATCCTCGCCGTCTTCGTCGGACTCTTCTCGGTGCTGTTCCATGTGTTGATGGCCTGGGAAGGCCAGGAGCACAGCTGGCTGACGGGTGTCTACTGGACGCTCACGACGATGAGCACGCTGGGTTTCGGGGATATCACGTTCCAGTCGGACCTGGGCCGGGCGTTCAGCCTGGTCGTTTTGCTCTCCGGCCTCGTGCTGCTGATGATCGTGTTGCCGTTCGCGTTCATCCGCTATTTCTATGCGCCGTGGATCGAGGCGCAGGTTCATTCCAAGACACCGCGCGAAGTGCCCCCGGAGATGCAGGGGCACGTGATTATCTGCAACTACGACGCCATCGCACGTGAGCTCATCCACCGCCTGGAGGTGAGGGGATTCGAGTACGTGGTGATCGAGCCGGATCCGGCCAAAGCACTGGCGTACACCTCCGATGGGGTGACGGTGGTGCGTGGGACCGCCACGGCGGCGGAGACGCTGGCCGCCGTCGGGGCCGAACGGGCGCGCCTGGTCGTGGTCAACGTGGCCGACGCCACCAATTCGAACATCACGCTGGCCTTGCGGGAGCACGCTCCCGACATCCCCATCGCGACCTTCGTTGACGATATCGACGCCCTGGACGTGCTGGAGATGTCCGGGGCCGACCACGTGGTCGCCCTCAAGCACCGCATGGGCGAGCACCTGGCGGCCCACGCACTGGTCGGGGCCGAGACGGCCCACCGGGTGGGCAGCATCGGTTCCCTGATCATCGCCGAGTTCTCCACCCAGTTCACGGAGTTCGCCGGCCGCACGATCCAGGAGAGTGGCCTGCGCGCCACCACCGGATTGAACGTAGTGGGGGTCTGGGAGCGGAGCCAGATCCAGCCGGCATCACCCAACCGCAAGCTGGGTAACGACGACGTGATCGTCGTCGTGGGCACCGAGGAACAGATGGACGTCCTGGACGAGGACATCCTCGTCCCCGAGCCCTCGAGTGACCCGATCTTGCTCATCGGCGGCGGCCGTGTCGGGCATGCGGCCGCTGAGGCGCTCACGGCCCAGGGGCAGGTCGTGCACGTCATCGAGCAAGACGAGACGCTGGCCGCGTCGCTGGAGCCCGTCACCGACCGCGTGGTCATCGGCAACGCGGCCAACCTCGATGTGATGCTGGATGCAGGCATCCGGGACACGCCGTCGGTGCTTTTGAGCACTCACGATGATGCGACGAACATCTTCCTGGCGGTCTATGCACGCCGCCTGAATCCGGGCTGCCGCATCGTCAGCCGGGTGACCCACGAATTCAACCTGGACGCCGTTCATCGCGCCGGTGCCAACTTCGTGCTCTCCGAGAGTTCCCTGGGGGCCCAGGTGATGGTCCGTGTCCTGTTGCGGGGGGAACTGATCGCCATCGGCGAGAATGTCGAAATTTTCAGTGTGCGGCTGCCTGACAGCTTGCACGCCGTTCCCCTGGCTGAGAGCGGCATCGGCTCCAAGACCGGACTGCAGGTGGTCGGCCTCGAACGGAATGGCAAGACCCTGGGCACACCGTCCAAGGACACACGGCTGGTGTCGGGGATGGACCTGTTGCTGATGGGTACGCGGGAGCAGCGGCAGAAGTTCCGGGAGCTTTTCAACAAATAGCAGAGGCGCCCTCAATCGCGACGAGGAGTTAGACCATGAAAGCCAGAGAACTCTCTGACGGCATCCACTGGGTCGGGGCCATCGACTGGGACCGGCGGATGTTCGACTCGCTGATCCCCATCCCCGATGGCACCAGCTACAACAGCTACCTGGTGCGCGGCAGCGACAAGACGGCCCTCATCGACACCGTCGAACCCCACTTCGCCGATGTGCTGTTCGCCCGTCTGGAAGACGCGGGCGTGGAACGGCTGGACTACGTGGTGGCCAATCATGCCGAGCAGGACCACTCGGGATCGCTGCCGTTGATCCTGCAACGTTTCCCCGAGGCGCGGATCCTGTGTACGCCCAAGTGCCGCGATATGGTCTGCGACCTGATGCCGCTGCCGCGGGACGCGTTCGACCCCGTCGATGACGGCGACGTCGTCGACCTGGGCGGCCGGTCGTTGCGCTTCATCCACTTCCCGTGGGTGCACTGGCCCGAGACGATGCTGACCAGCTGCCCGGAGGCCCGGACCCTGTTCCCCTGCGACCTGTTCGGCTCCCATCTGGCCACCAATGAGTTGGTGGCCTCCGATCCCTCCGAGGTGATCCACGCAGCGCGCCTGTACTACGCCCAGATCATGATGCCCTTCCGCAAGCAGATTGCGCGGCGGATGGCGTCCGTCGAGGAGCTGGAGCTGGACCGCATCTGCCCCAGCCACGGCCCGGTCCACGGCGACCCGTCGGTCATCCTGGACGCCTACCGGGGCTGGGTCAGTGACGACGTGTGTAACACCGTCGTGCTGCCCTTCATCTCCATGCACGAGAGCACCCGCATCCTGGTGGACTGGCTCATCGACGCCCTCACCGACCGGGGGATCAAGGTGGAGCGCTTCAACCTGGAGTCGGTGGACAGCGGCAAGATGGCCTCGGCCCTGGTGGACGCGGCCACCGTGGTGATCGCGACACCCACCGTGCTGGGCGGCCCCCATCCCAACGCCCTGTACGCCGCCAACCTGGCCAACCTGCTGCGGCCCAAGACCCGCTTCATGTCGGTCATCGGCTCCTTCGGCTGGGGCGGCAAGGCGGCGGACCAGCTCAAGGCCGCCATGCCCAACATCCGGGCGGAGCTCCTGGAACCGGCGATGGTCCGCGGCCGCCCCGGCGACGAGGCGCGCGAGGCCATCGACTCCCTGGCGGAGCGCATCGCCGCCCGCCATGCCGAGCTTTCCTGACGTCGGTGGGGGCCACGTTGGCGGCAACCGCGCCCTGATAAAGGGGACCGCAACCTGTCCGGGAGGTGATCAGGGCTGCTCTCATCAGAGGCCCGGAATCCCCCCATCCACCCGCAGCTCGGCCTGGCAGCTGGGGCAGCTTAGCCGGGCCAGCCCCTCGGGCACGGAGACCCTGCACCCGCAGCCGGTGCAGGAGAGTTCACCCCGCCCCACGTCGTTGATCCGTCCGCAGGACTCGCACACCACTTGCTTGGCCCCATCGACGATGTCCAGCACCCCTCCGCAGCTGCCACAGTGGGACTGGCGTAGGTGGACCGGCGTCAATTCGGTGTACTGACCTTTCAGGCCAAACCGTTCCAGCAGCGCCTCGCGGGTCGTGTCGTCGATGTACGGCATCCAGCCCTGCACGAAGATGGACGCCGCGATCCCCCCCGCCAGCTCGGGGGACCAGCGGTCCGGGTAGCGGTCGGCCAGGGGCGTGGTGATCTGGATCCAGTGCTGCGTGTAGGCATCGAAGGCCTGGACCAGGGCCATGAACCCTTCGGACTCCAGGCCCATGGTGCCGCTCCAGTCCAGGGCTTCGATGGTGCCGTTCATGGCGGCCTCGAGGCGCTGCGCCTCGGGATCGAAGGCAGCCATCAGATAGGACTCGACGGTGTGGTCCAGCAACCCCTCCCGGTAGGCAGGATCCCCGATCCGTGGCGAATAGGAGGCCGGGCAGGCGTTCAGGTGGGCGTCGAACAGCTCCCGCAGCGTCTCCCGGTAGGCGTCCTGGTCCCCATCGGCCAGCGCAGCTTCCTGGCGGGGCTTGAGCTTGGCGGCCAGCCGCTCGTAGGCCGGGCCGGGCAACGCCGAACCGGCAGACTCGCAGGCGATGCGGAAATCCCAGTCGATCAACGATCCGCAGTAATCGCAGTACAGGTGAGCGGTCCTGGACACGGTGACCTTGGAGGCCCCGCAGTCCGGGCAACGGACCTGCTTGATCATGCAGGGAGCGTCGTCGGACATCGCCCGGGCCAGCACGCCCATCGCGCCGTCGGACTCGTCTTCGTCTTGTGCGTAGTCGTCGCCGATCTCGTCGAACGATTCATTGGCCCCCCAGCCGTCCTCGTCCTCGTCCTCGTCTTCCTCGTCTTCCTCGTCTTCCTCATCTTCCTCGTCTTCAACTTCATCATCTTCGTCATGGATCGCGTGGTCTTCTTGCTCAACGTCAGGATCAGGGGGGGGCGTCGCCGGTTTCTTCAGTCTCCGCCGCATCAGCACCGCCGCGACGATGATGGCCGTGCCCAGGAACGCCGTCCCGATCACCAGGATCACGAGCGTCAGAGCGACGGAGAGTTCGCCTGCGCTGGGCGCCATCTTTACCTCCCTGCGGCAAGCTCCGAGCCAGCAGTTCGTCCATTTCCCGCAACAACTGTATCTGATTGTCCATGAAATCAGGGCCGACGGCTCGCTGTTCGGACTCGAATACACGCTTCAGGTACGCGAGATCTTCGTCGTCGAGGTGCTGCTCGACCGCAGGGAAGAACCGAATATCTTCCTCGAAGATATGCCGTTTCAGTTCACGGTGGTACCGGGTGAGCGCCTCCTTGAAACCCCGCTCTACCCGGCCACCGGAGCCGAATCTGGACAGCTTGGAGGCGATGGTGGCCATGTCGGCGCCCATCGCTTCGTGGTCCTTGCGCAGTCTCTCGACCGAGTGGCAGTAGAAGCCCTTGTACTTGCGGGAAAGGAGCGAGAAGACGTGGTGCTCCTCCTTGACGTGGTGGTATCCCCAGACGAATTCTCGGGCGAAACGGAGCGCCAGCTCGAAGAATCGCCGCGGCGGGTGGCCGCGATGCATATGGGCCACCGACCGCTCAATCATCTCGTTGAATTCGGTGATCAGTACGTGTTCATCGCGCAGGACTCTTGTGATGTCCAAGGATGCCTCCTCTGCCCGATGGGCTGCTACCGCCATCGTTCTGTCTAGGCATCGCCGGGTGGGTCGTCTATGTGGGAGGAGGGGACCGGGGACTGCCACTACCTGCGTGGCGGAACGCGCCGCAACCGTACCCCGCCCACGAATACCTCGGCGATATCCTGCGTGGCTGCGATGTTTTGCGTCGGATCACCGCGGACCAGCAGCAGGTCGGCTCGCTTGCCCTCGGCCACCGTCCCGTGGTCGCAAGGGGTTCCGGTCAGTCGCGACCACTCGCGGGCTGGGATGGACGTGGCGGACAGCAGCGCCTCGGTGGGGGTGAGGCCGGCGGCCACGAGGTATTCGAGTTCCTCGTGCAGCGATCCGCCCGAGGAGAGGCCCAGGTTGGGAGCATCACTGCCGGCCAGCAAGGTGACCCCGGCTGCGTGCAGGGTGGCCACGTTGGCGTGCATGTGGTGGCGGTTCTCGGCGGCGTGGCGCTCGGCGTCCGCCCACTCGTCCGGCATCTCCACCGGCTGGGGCCGGGCCAGGGCCCGCTTCCGGTCCGGGGGGATGGTCTGCCATTCCAGCTCACTGTAGTGGTCGAAGGACTGCTCTGCGGTGACCTTGACGTAGTTGTCGAAGACCACGACCGTCGGGATCACCAGCACCCCCCGCTCGGCCAGGTCGGCGGCCAGCTGCGGGTCGAGGGCATCCTTGTAGACCACGTGGGCCAGCCCATCGGCCCCTGCGTCCAGGACGGCCTGCGCGTCGGCGTTGTAGCCCACGTGGACCATCACCGGCTTGTCCCGGGCGTGGGAGCGCTCCACGATGGCGGCCAGGACCGCCGGATCCATGGTCGGGGCCGAAGGGGGAATGCGGTCCAGGAAGACCTTGGTGAAATCAGGGCCGGCGTCCAGGTGGGCGTCCAGGTGGGCCAGATCGTCGGGGGCGGTGATCTGAACCGCCAACTCGGGGACGAGGCCCGCCAGGCCAGGGGCCAGGCCGTCGGCGACCAGCTCCAGCATGGGGATCGGGTGGCAGCCCTCGCCGGTGAAGCCCTTGCCTGCGTGCATCAGCCGGGGGCCCAGCTTGCGGCCGGCTTCCAGCTGTTCTGCCAGACGCTCCATTTTCGGGGTCGGGTAACCGCCCATGTCGACGATGGTGGTGATGCCGCTGTACAGCGACGCTCGCAGGTTGAAATCCAGGGTCGGCAGCATCAGCATCCGCCACAGGATCAGCATGCCCGAGGTGATGTGGGTGTGGGAGTCGATCAGGCCGGGGAGCAAGGTTTTACCGCTGCCGTCGATGATGCGGGCGCCGGGCAGGTCGAGGCGTTCGTCGCTCACCGTCGCGATGCGGTCGTCGAGTACGTGGACGTCCGAGTGGTGACGCAGCGGTTGGTCGGGATTGCCGGTGAACACGGTCACGTCCCGGATGAGGTAGCCCGCCGCCGGGGTCGGTGTGCGCTTGACCAGTGGCGGATGAGCGCAGCCGAGGGCGAGCGTCAGCAACACGGAGGCGATCACGGATAATCGGGGCACGACGAATCTCCCGGTGAGCGGCGCCAGCGTTATCTCACTCTTTGCCTTTGAGGCGGAAATACAGCAACACAGCTCCCAGCAAGAGGATTCCAGCACCCACCGAAAGCTCGAGCCAGCTGTTGGAATCGGCTCCCCGCTGGAGCACGGCTTGTTCCGGATCATCGGGATCGAACCAGACGTCCACCCGTGACCCTTGCCGGTACCGCTCGGCCAGCTGCCAGGCTTCGCTGTACGACCCGCTCGAGTAGTAGCCGATGGCGACGCGATCCCCCAGATACCCGGTGTCTTCCACGTGGTACCGGTACTGGACTTCGGCCAGGTACGTGGACCCTACGCCCACCTCGTGGGAGGGCTGCTCCACCACATCGGATGACAGGATCTCACCGTGGGTCAGGGACCAGCCGGAGTTGCCGGCTGCTTGGTTCACGTTCCAAGCGCCACGCCCCGCGAGGGCCAGGCCGATGACCATCCAGATCAGGATCAGGATCGTGGGATTGATGGGCGATTTCTTGCGCTCTTCGGCGGGGCCTCTTCTCGCGCTCTGCTTGAACATGGATGCCGTCCCGCAATTATTTCCACTATCTCAGGCTTCTCCGTCCGTTGCGAGGCCAATCCGTGGCGCGGCATACCTGCTGTATTGAGGCCCCGACTGGAAGTGCGGGCCATCTTATTCTTTTCGTCGCGTACACTTCACGGATAGGCACAAAGCCACGGCGGAGGCGATCTCACCGCCGGGCAGGACAGGCATGTCTTGCTCATGAAGAATCACTTCAGCGTCGCCCAGGTTGTCCTTCTGATGTTGTTGACGGGTTGCCCCGAACGGGAAGGCCAATATGACTTCGATGAGGACGGAATCCCGGATTCCGAGGACTGCGCGCCGCAGGATGAGACCGTATATGCGGGTGCGGATGAGGTCTGCGATGGCAAGGACAACGACTGTGACGGGGAGGTACCGGACGATGAGGCCGATCTGGACGCGGATGGCTGGATGATATGCGAGGGGGACTGCGATGACACCGACGCAGCCATGAATCTGGACGACGCGGACGGCGACGGATCGACGGTTTGTGACGGAGACTGCGATGACGAGGACGTATTCGGGTTTTCTCCCAGTGTCCATTCTGACTGCCCGAACTGCCCCGTCGAGTCCATCAGCTGGTACGACGCGGTGGCTTACACCATCGAGGTATCCAGCGCTGCAGGCTACCCGTCTTGTTACCAGCTGATGAACGTGACCTGTTTTACAGGGGAACAGGTAGGTTCCAGCTACGCGGAGTGCATGAACGCCACCAGACTCGGGATCCAAAATGCCGATGTGAGTCTGACGAGCGGTGTAACGACACCCTACGGATGCGAAGGGTACAGGCTCCCTACCGAAGCCGAGTGGGAGTATGCCGCTCGTACAGCGGGCCTGGTGGCAGGCGCGTTTCCCAGCGGTGGCAATCTGGTGGAAGGAGATGATCAGAATTGTAGCGCAGGGCTGCAGCTGGATGACGGCACGCTGCTCGAAAGCCAGGCTTGGTTCTGTGGCAACACGGGGTCAACCAAGGAGGTCGGGCAGCTGGTACCAACCCCCAAGGGTCTTTTCGACATGAGCGGCAACGTCCACGAGTGGTGTCATGACCGTTTCGATATCTACGCTGACGGCGAGCTATCGGATGAGACCGATCCGGTCGGTGTGCCGAGCGGTTGCTGCCGCGTCCAGCGAGGCTTCGTCGACACGATGCAGCCGCGGGGCGTCCGTATCGCGGAAAGGGGAGGAGACGATCCGAGCCAGCGGAACGGACGGGTTGGATTCCGCGTGGCTCGCACCGTGCCGTAACAGCAGTTCTTGCTCGGATCGTCCCAACCCCGGGCCGATTCAGCTCCTACGTCGTATTCCGAGGATTGCCAGCGCGACCGCCGGCAACAGAGCCCATCCCACATGACGCCGGCCCTCGTTGGGGACCTGCCCGCAGTTGCATCCCAGCGTCATCGCGGAGTTGGGACGGGCCGAATCGTCATCGTCTGCGCTGTCGTCGTCTTCCACGTCGTCGTCGTCATCGTCGTCGTCGCTGGCGTCGTCGTCGTCCCCAGGCATGCAATCCTCGTCGTCCGAGCCGTTGTTGGGGTCACACTCCCCGTCGTTGGGCTCGTAGGCTCCGTCCAGATCCAGGTCTTCCTCGCCGTCGCCGAGGCCCCCGTCGTCCGTGTCCTCGTCCATCGGATCGGTGGTGCTGGCCGGTTCCTCGTCCGGCACGAAGATCGCCGTATCCGTGTCCGCGGTGGGGGCAGCTGCCAGGCCAAGCTCCTGGCCGTCTTGCAGCCCATCGGCGTCCGAATCCACGTCCAGGGGATCGGTGCCCATCAGCATGTATTCCTCGCCGTCGGTGAGCCCGTCGTCGTCCGTGTCCATGTCCTGGTCATCGGTGCCGATGTCGTCCTCGGTGTCGGCGCAGAGGCCGTCCAGGTCCGCGTCTCCGGTGGCGTTCTCGCCGTAGCACTCGTCCTGATCCCCGCAGATGCCGTCGTCGTCCGGATCCCCGGTGGCGTCGTCGCCGTCGCAGATGTCCTGCTCGTCGCAGATGCCGTCGCCGTCCGAATCCTCGCAGCCCTCTGCGATGCACGCCTCGCGGACGCGGTAGTTGTCCGCGTCGCCGATGTAGAGGCAGCCGTTGGGATGGAAGGACAGGCCGGTGGGGCCGTTGAGCCGGGCGTCGATGGCCGGGCCGCCGTCGCCGGAGTAGCCGGCGGTGCCGGTGCCGGCCGCGGCCTCCAGCTCACCCCCCGTGCCGATGCGCCAGATGCGCTGGTTGTAGGCGTCGGCAAAGAACACATCCCCGATGATGTCCACCACCAGCCCCTTGGGGTAGCCGGCGGCCACCTGGGTCGCGTCGGCGGCGTAGTCCGTCAGGTTCTCGGCGTCCGGGTAGCCGACCCCGGCGATGGTGTAGATCAGCCCGGACGCCTCCTCGACCATGCGCACCCGCATGTTCGAGCGGTCCGAGATGTAGCGGTGGCCCGGGTCACCCACCGCCACGGCGGTGGGGTTCCACAGGTAGGCGGAGGTGGCCGGGATGCCCTCGCCGTTGGTCTCACCGCCGTAATCCAGGCCGGCGACGGTGCTGATGAAGCCGGCGGTGTCGATCTTGCGGATGCGGCTGTCGACAAGGTCGGCGATGTAGAGGTTGCCCTGGTTGTCGACGGCCAGCCCGGCCGGGAAGCTGAGCGGCGCATCGACGGCCAATCCCCCGTCCCCCTCGCCAGGCCACAGGGGGCCGACGCCGATGAAGTTGCCGCCGCCCGAGGACTGGTATTGCCCGGCGGCGAGGCTGATCAGCCCCGTGTCCAGGTCCACCACGGACACCGTGCGGTTGTAACCGTCGGAGATGTACAGCAGGTTGTTGGGTTCATCCAGCGCCACGCCCCAGAGTTCCTGGAACTGCGCCGCTGTGGCCACCGTCTCCTCGGGGGTGAAGCCCAGATAGCTGCTCCCGGCCACCGTGGTGATGACACCCGACGCCCAGTCCACTTGCCGCACCGAGTATCCGTACAGCTCGGCCACGTAGGCCGTGCCCCAGCTGTCCACGGCCACGGCCACCGGGCCGGCCACCCCGGCGCTGACGCCGAGCCCGCCGTCGCCGCTGTGGGAATAGGACCCGTCGCCGGCGATCAGGTTGATGTCCTGGCCCTGGGCGGGGGCCGCCCAGACGAACAGGACCAGGATCGACAGCAGGGCGGACAGCGGGGGGTATGGGAAACACAGCGGTCGGGTGTGTGCCATGGCTTACTCCTGCGAACCCCGCGTCGGGTCGCCAACGAACTGGAAGGCGTCCAGGATCACCTCCGAGTCCCACAGGGAATCGAAGGTGTCGTGGATGTGGAAGGTCAGCGTGAAGGTCTCGCTGGGCTGGATGGGCCAGCTGGTCCGCACCCACCCCGTGGAGGAGCCGGTGCCGTCCCCGTCCCATTCGGCGCTGTGGGCGCACTCGTAGCCGGTCCCGGTGATGTCGGTGGTGTCGTCCGTGCCCGCAGGGCAGGCGGCGAGGGCCGGCGAGTCGGCCACGTGATCCGAGTAGTGGGGATACCAGCAGCAGTCCGAGTGCCCCGAGTTCACGGTCATGTAGCAGCAATATCCTGACGGCGACGTGCACTCGGGCCCGGTGAAATCGTAATACTGGTACGGATCGCGGCAGTCGGTGAAGTTGACCACCTGGTCCTGCCCGCCCGTGGTCTCCGGCGCGTTGAGCACGGCGTAGAACTTGTCGTTGTACTGGCTGGACACGTACTCGTCATACTCCTCGGAGAAGAATACGTAGTCGAACTGGAAGCCCGTCGCGTCCGCGGGTGCGGTGAGGGTGATGGACCACTCCACGGCGTCGTAGACGTTGGCGGAGTCATCCTCGATCCATGGATCCACCAGCCCATCGACGTTGGAGAAGTGGGTGCAGTCGTCGCTGTGGGTCAGATCGGTGGGGTTGGCCTTCCCGGTGGCCAGCAGTGCGTAGGATCCGTTCAGGCGGGGAACCAGTCCGTTATCGGTGGAGCCGAAGTGGGCCACCGCCTCGTAGGCGTCCTCCAGCTCGCACTGCTGACCGAAAGGCAGCGGCGCGGAGATGGTGTTCTCCGCGACGATGGAATCGTCACAAATATCGATGGCGCATAACATGTGACTGAGGCTATCGCCGACAGCCGGGCAGTCGTCGCAGTTCGTCTCGATGGGCGTACCGGAGTCGTCGTCATCGCCGTCGTCGTCGTCCAGGCGGGTCAACATCTGCTCCGTGCACGCCAGCACCGGCAGCAGGGCCAGGGCCAATCCTATTGCGATGAATCGTTTCAACATGACAACCCCACTAACCGCCAGTACCAGTATTCCGTGGTGGGCCGCGGGACGGTGGGTTCGGGGAGGTGCTCGCGGGCGACGCGCAGAAGGGTCAGGAAATCGTAGCGGTAGGAGATGGTGTCGCCGCCCCAGTGCACAGCGAGGACGTCGAAGGCCGCGTGCACGTCCTCCAGCATCACCGCCCACTCCGCTTCGCTCGGCACACCCCGCGGGTAGAAATCACGCACCACCTCGAAGAAGGCGTCGATCTGAGCCCAATCCAGCTCCGTATCGTAAGGCTCGTCCGACGCTTTGTTCATCGAGTCGGTGATGCCGCGCACGGTGGCCACGTGGTCGTACTGCCCAAACAGGCCGTAGTCGTGGACGATGTCGTCGGACAGCAGGGCTTGGTCGATGTCGTTGAGCACCCCCAACGTGCAGGTGGACCACACCCCCATGTTGTAGGAGTGTGTGACCATGGCCAGCTCGCCGTAGGGATCGGCGCCCTCGAGGACCAGCTGCGTGTAGGCCTCGTTGTTGGAGGCCCAGAAGGTCTCCCGGGAGACCACGGAGCTGATGGCGCTGGTGATCACCGATCTGGCCCACAAGGAGTCTTCGGAGTCTTCGTAGACGGGAATGTAGTCGGCAAAATCGGGCCCGTCGGGAAAGTAGTCCGGGTAGAACAGCGCCATGTCGTCGAAGTTCATCTCGGTTTGCTGGAACGGGCCGTCCGTGGTCTCGAAGAGGATGTACCAGTCGTACTCGTCCCCATCGAGGGTCACCACGTGGTCTGACGGCTCGGTGAATCCCCGAGGCACCAGTCCGCAGGCGAAGTTCTCCTTGGTGCCCAGGGCGCAGAAGTAGTTGGGGTTGTACTTGAACCACTCGTAGTTGAAGGCGATCCCCATGGCCAGCATCTCGCTGGGCATGAAGATGCGCAGGTTGTCGTAGGAGTTGACGGTGTAGTCCACCACCTCGGGCAGGCCGATCTGGATCTGGGTGGGGTGGGGCGGATCATAGAGGATCACGCCGTCGGTGATGGGGTCCAGCTCTTCTTGGTAGTAGACCGCCTCGTCCTCGATCAGGTCGTCCGCGTCCAGGTCGGGCTTCTCTGGCGTCCAGGTGTAGGGAACCCCGTCGTACTGCGGGTAGATGATATCGCCGCGCACGTACCACGGGTCGCAGCGGGAGAGGTACGGGTAGGGCCCGTCCTTGGTGCCCCAGACGTCGATCTCGAAAGTCCTGCCCAGGGGGAACAGCCCGTCCCATTCCGTCTCGATGGTGAGCTTGTCGTCGGAGTGGCTGTACCACAACGGCGTGTAGGGGGCCCACTCGACCTGGGTGATGATCGAGGTGGTGAGCAGGTCCACGCTCCAGATGGCGAAGTAGTACCCGTTCCACACGTATTCGGTGTTCTCGTTGGCGAGGGTGATGTGGGCGTGGAAGGTCTCCTCGTCCTCCTCGACGGTCTCGCAGGTGCAGCTGAGCAGGTCTTGGCGGGGGCCGCCATCGTCGCTGGGGGGGATATCGTCGGGGAACTCATCATCGTCGTCGCCCCCGCCGCTGGTGTCGTCATCGTCGTCGGCTGGCGTGCTGGTGTCGTCGTCTCCCCACGACGAACTGCAAGAGAGCATCAGGCACAAGATAAACGTCAGGTATGTGGTGGTGACCAACTTCATGTTGTCCCCGTTCCCCGAAGGAGGCGTTGCCAGTCTTTGCGTGCCAGGAACCCCTCGGATCATTCCTCACTCCTAGAGTACCAGTTGACTGTCGTTCGGATCCAAGATTTGTGTGTCTACACGGGCGCTATCTCCAGAAGGACGGGCAGCTGTCGACGCCAACTGTGCGCGCCTGATGAACAGGGGCTTCCAGTATTCAGGCGTCCACTTCAGCGGGGAGAATGAACCGGGTCTGCTTTGCCGTGCCGATGTGGATCAGCATAGCTCGGATTTTTCTGGGGAAGGTTTCGAATTTGCTCAGCAATATGAACACTTTAATTGTGTTTTATTGAGTTTGTTTTGTGTTTCTCGAATGTGATGAATTTCAGTGTTTTATGGAATCGACAGCCTCCGGATACACCCCGTACACATACTCCTGTTCAGGTTTTACGTCCGGCCGATGGGGCGTCGTCCACCTAGATGATGAGCGTGGGCAGCCCTCCAATCGTGGAAGGCCGAGTGCCACGCTGAAAGGAACCTGGATGTCCACTCTCCGCTTTTTGAACATGTTCACAATAATTGCCTTCCTGAACGGTTGCGGGGGAACGTACGATACCGGGGACAACACAGACGACGATACATCGGACGACGACGATGATATCGGTGATGATGATGTGCCCGATGACGACGAAGGGGGCTCTTCCCAATTCGAATTGACCGTCGAAGAGGTGAATTCCGGCGACGGCGTCGGCACCTATGCCGGCACCACCGATGTACCGAACGGGGATTTTGGTGCGACCATCGAGGACGGGCGGCTCACCGTCGTCGTGAAGGACGACGATATCAAGTGCGAGGCTGCGGTGACCACCGCCGACGGCAACAGCGTCCCGGGCAGTTTCCAGACCGATTCCGGATTCACGGACTCCGCGTGGGTCAGTTTCCGGGCCGACAATACCCACTACGACATGCAGAACTCGGGTCAGCTGAGCTTCGATGCCTGCCCGGCGGTGGGCGAGATGGTAACGGCCACGCTGGTGGACGTCCGGCTCGCCAGCAGCGTCAGCAACTCCATCAAGCTCATCAACGGAACGATGACCGTCGAGGTGGTCGAGGACGACGGCACGCTCATCTGTAATTGATCTTCCGGGTCTCGCCTTCGTACCAGAGCCAATCGAGACACGTGGCATGAAACGTATCACCATGGGGCAGCCTGTGGGACGATAGGGGCCAGTGTGCTTTGGCGGCAACCACGCGGAGAGGCGCCACAACGATGAACGGAAGACCCATCGATCTGGAGGAGATGCGCGTCCTGCTGGCCCTCGCCGAGCACGGGACGCTGCTGCGAGCCGCCCGTGCCCTCAAGACCTCCAGGGCCAGGCTCCGGCGCCGGCTGGCCGAGCTGGAGCAGCGGGCGGGCGCCGTGTTGCTGGCGAGGGAAGCCGGCGCGCTGCGTCCAACACCCGCAGGCGAAGTGGTGATCCGCGGGGCACGCCGGCTGTTCGAGGACGCCGAGCTGTTGCTCACCACCGCGCGCGAAGTGGCCCAGGAACCCACCGGTGTGCTGCGGGTGGCGCTCCAGGTGGGCTTCCCCGATCAACCACTGGCGCTGATCTGGAAGATGTTGCGGGAGCGGTATCCAAAGCTGAGGCTCGATGTGCGCATCTCCGAGACGCCGCTCGCCTTCGTCCCGGAGCAGGCGGACGTCGCATTCTGTATCGACGATCCCCACGAGGATGAACGATTTGAACCGATCCTGGTGTGGCGCCTATACCGCACGCTGATGGCCAGCCGTGAATACCTGCGTCGCCATGGCGAACCGAACTGCCTGGAAGATCTCCAGCAGCACGATATCCACACGTGGCGGCATCCGCAGGCGCACGGCGACAGGCTCCAGTTGAGCGACGGCGGCAGCTACCCGATCCAGCCGATCATCACCTGTTCGAGCGATCGGATGTTGTGCGTCCTGGCCAGCGACGGGCAGGGCATCGCCTACGTCCCCGACCCCCGACTGCCCGAGTCCCTGTGGCCCGATCTCGTCCCGGTGCTTCCGGGGCTGGTGAGTAGCCCCGTGGACCTGATGGGCTACGTGCCCCACACGCTCAAGGAGGTGCCCCGGGTCCAGATCCTCGCGGAGATGGCCGGTAAGGCGATGGGTCGGCTGAGGCCAGAAGCGGCATACGCCCCCGGGGATCATTCGACGACTTCGAAGAACTCCCGGTAGGGGAAATCGCTGCCCAGGCGTTCGAGCTCGGCCATCGCGTAGCGGTCGAGCTCGGCCTGCTGGTCCGCCGAGAGCAACTCCCCGGAGCCGCCGACCGATCCCTTGCGCAGCATCCGCGGCCGTTCTCCCCTGGTCACGAAGGGCACGATCGGGGGGCCGAAGCGATCTTCATGGTCCTTCATCCAGGCGAAGCCGGAGCGCCGCACCACCCGCTTCAGCTGGTCATTCGTCAGATCCACGCCCAGGAAATCGGCGACGCTGCGGACCGTGCCCATCAGATCCCATTTCATCTCGGAGAACTGCAAGGTCAGGACGTTGGGACGATCCCGCCAGGCCCAGTAGCTGGCCGTGTGGGCGGGCCAGTTGCCGTTCTCCTCCTCGCTCCGCGCGATATCCATCCATGTGTCGGAGGAGACATCGGGGAGCATCCCGAACAGGCCGACCATGAAGTAATAGCTCGAGACGAAGACCTCTTTGGGATCGCGGATGACGTGGATGTAGCGAGCCTCCTCGCTGTAGGGGACATAGCGGCTCTCCAGCGCCGTCTTGATGGCGCGGAAGCCGGTGGGGCTGGTGGACCAGGGGGTGGGATCGTCCAGACCGACCACCCCCGAGAAGGGGGACTCGGGCCAGGGGGCGACCTCGTGGATGTGGCGGAACTCCCCTTCGCCGTACCAGGCCAGCTGTTGCACGATCTGCAGGATCCAGTTGGTGCCGGATTTGTGGAACACGGTGGTGAAGACATCGTGCTCGTCCGGCTCGTAGCCGGCGAAGGCTTCGGCGCGTACCCGCGGCGAGATGAACTTCGCTCTGGCCAGGCGCATCATCGGGGTCGCCAATCCAGCCATCCGTCCCAGGGCCATCGCGGCTCCGATGGCGGACGCTCGATCCAGCCAGGGCGGGTGTCTGAACTTCGAATTCGTCTGCATGTTCATCGTGCTCATGGACCCAGATTCGATGGAGGACCGGGGGGGCGTCAATGGGTGTTTTCCGCCACATCGTGGGCGTTTCGGTCCCACCGGAGCGGGCCCGACGCAGATCGTGGCCGATGAGGCGCCGCCGTCGTGCTACCATCCAGGCGGTCGAGTGGTGTCTACCAAGGAGAAGGCTTTGCGTTGGTCCTTACGTTGGTTTCTGGTCCCGTTGCTGTTCTGTACCGCCTGCAAGAAGGAGGACCCGCCGGTGGACAACCCGGTAGGGGAGGGCCTGTTCGTCCATGGCTGCCCGCAGGAGGGCCTGGCCATGGCGGTGGAGGTCACCTCCGACGACTTTGCCGTCGAGGGAACGGACGGAATGGGGCAGGCCGGCGACTACCTGCTGCTCAGCAGCGAGGCGGCCTTCGTCATCGCGGGGCTGGAAGGGACCGACCGGACCTACTACTACTACGGCGGGATTCCCATCGATGCCGTAGCTGTGGCCGGCTGCGAGCAGGCCAGCCCCGAGCGCTTCGGCGAGGTGGGCTTCCTCATGGGCGAGGTCAACCCGCTGTCGTTCTACGACACGGTGCTGCGCGGGTTCCGCGGTGACTCGGTGGAGATCCTCAACGACGGGGCCGACGGCGAAGCCGCCTACATCCGCGTGCACGGCGCCGACGATCTGTTCTGGGTGGTGGAACTGACCCTGGTGTCCGAGGCGGTCTCCGACGGTGCGGTGCGGCCGCGCAGCGGGCCGCTGGGGATCACGGCCCATATGGACTACATCCTGGAGCCCGACTCGGCCGTGTTGCAGATGGAGCTGCACCTTGCCAGCGCCACCGAGACCCCCGGTGAGATCCAGGCCGGCGCGGCCCTGTTCCCCGGGCCCTACACGCCCACGATCTACTACACCAACGACCAGCTGTCGGCGGGGGGCTTCGACGTGGACATCGGTGTGCCGTGGCTGGCGTCGGGGCAAGACGAGGGCAGCTACGCCTTCGCCATCCAGGGCGCCCAGGGGGGCACCATCTACATCTCCGGCACCGAGGTCTTCGTGGACGCCAACCAGCTGCTACAGCCGCTGACGCTGATGCCGGCCAGCAGCGGCCAGACCGAACACGTGACCTTCTTGCTGGCCGTGGGCGCCGGCGCCCCCAACACCGCCACCCGGCACCTGCAGGCGTACAACCCCGAGCCCATCCCCGATCTACCCGCCGAGCTGTTCGACATCGGCGGGCAGGTGGTGGACAGCGACACCGGCGAGGGGCTGGCCGGAGCCGTCCTGTACGTGGAGCTGATGAACGAGGACGGGGAATACAGGACACTGGACCGCCTCTCCAGCGGGGCGGATGGAACCTTCTCGGGCCGTCTGCCGGACCTGGGTGGGGAGCACCAGAACTTCCAGCTACAGGCTCACCTGGACGGCCGGGTGGATCCCGACCCCGTCTCGTTCAGTCCAGGTTCGGCCTCCGAGCTGACGGTGGATTTCGGCGCCGCCGGATCCCTGGACTACGACGTCACCGACGGCGACGGCACCTCCCTACCCGCCAAGATCATCCTGTGGCAGGACGACACCGAGGCCCTCACCATCTTCGGCGGCGGCCAGGGAACGGCACCCGTGCCCCCCGGGGACTACGACGTCAGTGTCACCCGGGGCTGGGAGTACGAGCCCTACCAGGGGTCGATCACCATCCCCGAGGGAGGCAGCGAGACGCTGGCTGTCACCCTGGAGCACCTGGTGGACACCACCGGCTACCTGAGCGTGGACACCCACGTACACATGCAAAACAGCGGGGACAGCGACGTCCTGCTCCACGACCGGGTGATGACCGCCGCCGCCGAGGGGCTGGAGGTGGTGCTGACCACAGACCACGAGTTCGTCACCGACCTGCAGCCGGCCATCGAGGCCGCGGGCATGACCGACTGGGTGGCCACCCGTATCGGCCAGGAGGTCACCGCCAGCCTGCCCGAGCACATCACCGCCCTGGACATGCCCGCGGCGCCGGAGCACCCGCGGGGGGATCCGGTGGCCTGGTACGGCATGGGCCTGGCGGAGATGTACCAGGCCAGCCGGGACCGGGGAGCCAAGGCGGTGGGGCTCAACCACCCCCGCGGCGGCTGCAACATCATGTGCCTGATCGGATACGACCGGCTCCTGGGCGAACCCACCATGACAGACCCCGAGCTGCTGGGGCTGGACCCGGGGATGAGCATCTGGTCGTGGGACCTGGATTTCATCGAGTACCAGAAGGGCGGCGGCGGCGTCTGGCTCGACCCGGAGAATCCGGACACCACCGGCCTGCTGGACGACTGGCTGAGCTTCCTCAACCACGGCCACCGGGTGACCGCCATCGGTTCGTCCGACGAGCACGGTACGGATGGTCTGGGCACCGCCCGCACGTACTTCCCCTCCTCGACGGACCACACGGCCGAGTTCGTCCCCGACGATATGTGGACCTCCATCGTGGACGGCGAGGTGGTGGTCAGCAAGGGGGGCTTCGCCCGCGTGCTGATCAACGACACGGCGGGTATGGGTGAGACCATCACCGACACGGACAGCGAGGTAGACCTGTGGCTGCAGGTGGAGGCCATCCCCTCCATCGACGTCACCCACGCGGCGGTGCTGGTCAACTGCGACCAGGTGCTGGAGATCCCGGCCTCCGACCCCGACGGCGTGGTCAAGATCGACACCCACGTGACGGTCCCGGTGACCGAGGACGCCCACGTGGTCGTGCTGGCCTACGGCGAGGAGATGCTCCCCCGGGGGCTACGGCAGTTCGACCCCACCGGGAACCCGCGGGCGACGACCAACGCCATCTACGTGGACGTGGATGGCAACGGGGACTACGACCATCCGGGGGGCAAGGAGTGCGTGTACGACACCGAGTGAACGGCTCGGCGGCAACTCACGGTCATCAATTGAATGTATCCGTAGGGGCGTTCAGCGCTTGTCCGAGATGAGCACGGCCAGCTTCCCACGTAGCCAACCCGAGCGCATCAGCAGCGCACCGGGTATGACGCCCGCGAGGTGGAGCGGGAGGTAATGCGTCATGTCGGGGGCTCGGCCGGAGAGTAGCAACACACCGTAAGGAATCCAGACAGCAATCCCCAGCAAGATCAGGATCCGGCCTACGACGCGCGCTGAGGGCAGTCTCGGAGTTCTGTCGTTCACAGACCTTATCTAACGCCTACACTTGTCGTTCGCCAGTCCTGACCCGAGTGCAGGTGACCGCCAGAGGCAAGGCCTGCCCCACCCCCGCGGGAGTGTTACCCTCGAAACTGGGGAAAGGGAGGGCAGATGGAGTTCTTGCTGGGCAGGGTGCAAGAGGGCGGCATCCTGCTTCTGATCGGCCCCCTCTTCGTCCTGATAGGCGGCTTGCTGCTGGTGGCCACGGTGGTCAAGACAGTACGCGCTATCGGGAGGCGATCTCGCGAGATCCACGCCAACGGTACGGTGGTGGATCTGGAGACCAGGCCGGGCAGGAAAGGGGGGAGGCTCTTCTTTCCCCGCGTGCGGTTCCTCGCTGCCGACGGATTAGATTACGAGATCACCGCCTCGGTCGGGACTAGCTTCCGCACCAAAAAGAAGGGCCAGAAGGTCAAGATCCGCTACGAGCTGGACAAGCCCGAAGAGGCGGACATCGACTCCGTGTTGACCAACTGGTTCGAGATCGTCGTCTACCTCTTCATGGGTGGCGTATTCACCATAGTGGGCTTCGTCATGACCCTCATGTTCTGGCTGATCGCCTAGTTCCCACTCGGAGACTCGTGTCAGATGTGAATGTCGAGGAGTTGCCCCAGGTGTGGGTCCAGCTCGCGCGTCATCTGCTCCATCGCCTCTGCGGCCTGGTCCAGAAGGGCGACGACGGCCTCGCCCTCGATCTCCTGCGAATCCAACTCGTCGCGGAGTACGGTGACCTGGAGCGCCAGCGGGATGGACGTTTGACTAGTAACACTCAATGAACTCATGTAGCAGGCCCCGGATCGAGGGTATTCAGGATCTTTATCGGACGATCAGGGAAGAGCTTGTGCCCCGCTGCGAAGATACCGGCCGTTTTAGGAGCTGGCGGCGGGGGGCGACCGTACGCGATACGCGCAGTTCCTGGCCGACCGCGTGCTGCTCACATCCCCCGGGCGTTGAGCCGAGCCTTCATCTCGGCAGGGGTCATCTGCCCCTCCGTGTACTGAACGGAGACCTCCATCGAGTCGGAGGCGTCGAACCCGGACTCCAGCAGGTGCTGGAGCGTGGGCAACAGGAAGTTGTGGTTCTTCTTCTCCTTCTGGATGAACAGGACGAACTGCAGGTCCGAACCCTGGATGTGCCTGCGCAGCCAGTCATCCATCGCCATGTGCAGGCGGGCCTGGATACCCCGGGTATCACCCTGGGCACGGAGCGCCGCCTGGATCTCGGCGACCTCGTCGATGATCCGTCCGTGCCAGCTGCGGTGGGCCTTGGTGCCCGGGTAGTCCAGCTGGTCCATCAGGAATTCCTCGGCCGCAAAGTGGTAGCGGGTGTAGTCGCGCAGGAACACCAGCGCCTTGGCCGAGCTGATGGAAGTATCCGGGGGTGGGAACAGCACGAGGTTGGCGGCCTTGAAGAGCCGGGCGTGCTGCTGGTCGATGTCCTTGAACCCCGTGCGCAGGCTCGAATCGAACTGTAAACGCTTCATGCGTACTCCCCGCCTCATGGTTGCAGGCTCGGCGACGAAGGTCCCGTGCCGGCCCGTCAATACAAGAATACCATGGAGAAAAGACCAGCGAACTCGTGGCCCCCAAGGTTCACATGCGCAGTAATAGGACCGAGCACCTGGTACATCCCTTGCAATCCGATGCGGGTCGCGTCGTGGAGAGGTCCGGGTCACCCCCAATCGAGTTGGAGTATCTGGGTGGCCGCCAGGAGTTGCGACCATGTTTGCTCGAGCTGGATTTCTTTGGCTAACCGCCGTGTTGTTTTGCGCCGTATTTTTCACCTCTGGAACCCCCTCCATCGCCAGGGCCGACGAGACGTCCGTGGATCTCTCGACCCAGGCACAAGCCCGCCGCGGCGTCGTGGCCCGCACCGCCTATGGCGTCGGCATGAGCGCGGTGGGGGTGGCCCTGGTCCCCATCGCCACCGAATCGGTCATTCGCGGGGATCTGGAGTCCATCGAGTCCGGCGGATTTTTTGTCAGCGCTGCGATCCTGGGCTTCGGTGGGATCCCCCTCATCGCCCAGGCCAATACTTCCATCACCGGTGACCCGCTGAGTGGTCCCCGCGCCCGAGTTCGGCTGGCCAAGGACGGGGTGGGCGCCTACGCCTTCCTCGGAGGTTTCTTCAGCTGTCTGTCGCTCGTGACCGGAGCTGTCGTCATCGCCGACACCGCCACGTTACCGCCGTCCATCCTGCTGTTCAATGCCAGTTCGTTCACCATGCTGGCCACCGCTGTGGGCCTGGCTGCGGACGGGGACCGGGCCCGCCTGGCCCTGCCCGTCGGAGATCGCCGCAAGCCGTTCGTCGGAACCCTGGCCGCACCGTTGATGGTCTCGGGGATCATCCTGCTCACCGTGGCCACTCCCGTGACGCGGCTGATGCTGCACCAGGGGGGCAAGAACCTGGATCCGTCGTTGATGCCCATGGTGGGTGGCGCCAGCCTGCTGACCCTGGGAGTGACCTCGTTGATCCTGTCCAGGACGATCAACGCGCCGTCGGCGGTGGCCGGGCGTGCCGCGGCAACTGCGCCCCGTGTGGGCCTGGATCTGAGGCCCGACGAAGGCCTCTACGGGCTGGTGGTGCAGGGCAGATTCTGATCCCTGTCACCGGCGACGACGCCGCAAGGACGGCGCGGCCACCTCATCGAAAGCCTCCATTGGGCAACACCTTTGCCGCAGAATCCGCGATGCTATGCGAATGAGCGTGGCCCACCATTCCTTGAAGACGGTCCTGTCTGCGGCCATCGCCATGGCCTGTGTTGGCTGTCCGATCACCGACCCCGCGGAGTGCACCTCCGCGGCCGTGGATGACCCGGCGTTCGTGGTCCCGGATGGGTGCTGATTCGGAGTGGTATCCTTCCCTTCCCGAAGGAGGGTTTGACGAATGCTCAGAGCCAGCACACTGGCGATCCTGACCGGTACCGTGTTCTTCCTGGCCGGCTGCCCCACGGACGACCCGTGCGACGACGATGACGTCATATCGGACGACGACGATACAGCCGACGACGACGATACGATGGACGACGACGATGACTCGGCCGATGATG
>CAZDDH010000127.1:0-24656 GCA_964504165.1 uncultured Rickettsiales bacterium
TTATCCCCCCGGGAACCCCCGGGGGGGGGCGCGGGGGGGCGGGGGCCCCGGGGCCCCCCCGGCCCGGGATGTTGGAGGGGCTGGAGTGGTCCTCGGTGAGCTGGACCAGTTCTCCATCGTCCAGGGAGTAGGCGCGGCTGTCACCCACGTGCATCACGTGGTAGTTGCTGCTCTTCTGATCGATGACCGCCACGACCACGGTGGAGGCCATGCCCGAACACTCCTTCTGGGTCGAGGACTCGTCGAGGATCCGATCGTTGGCCTCCCTGAGGATCGCTTCGACCCACTGGACGGGTCTGGGAAGGTGCGTGGACACGGTGACGGGGCCCGGTGGGGCTTCGTCGCGGATACTCCCCAGATCATTGCCGAATCCCACCACGCCCAGGTGGCGTACGAAGGTCTCCACGACCAGCCAGCTCGCCCGCTCGCCGGCCTGGTGCCCGCCCACGCCATCGGCGACCAGCGCGATGACCAGCCCGTCGCCGCGCCAGTGGGCGCAACGATCCTGGTTGACCGAGTGCTTCGGTCCCATGCGGCTGCCGCTGGCAATGATCTCCTGGTTCACGTGCTTTCCGGGTTGTGGGTCAACGATCGGGGCCGTCATCGGTGACCCCCAACTTTAACACGATCCCCTTGCGAGTCGCCCCCGGGGCTGACAAGGTGCCGAGCATGCGCAACGCCCTTTTTGGATTACTCGCCTGTGTGGGCTGCTGTGGGTTGGTTGGCTGCCCGGCCAACGATACTCCATGCCACCAGTTCTGGGCCGCCGTCGCCGACACCTTCGACGAGTGTGGAGAGGGTTGGGGCAAGGACTGGGACAGCACGTCTTACGGGAGCCGGAAACAGTTCCTCGATGAACAGTACGAGGCGGTGGACGACATCATCGAGGGCGCCAGCTCGGACGCCGAAATCGAGGACTACTACGATGGCTGCCAGGATGTCTGGGACGGCGCCCAGGATTCCATGGACTCCTGTGATTTCAATATCTACACCTGGTATCTGATGGGGTAGCCCAGCCCGGGTCGTTCACTTCAGATCGTATTGCTTGAGCTTGTCGTATAGCGTGCGCACCGCGATCCCCAGCCGGCTGGCCGCTCGCTTACGGTTGCCGTCTTCCGCTTGCAGGGCCGCCTCGATGGTCCGCTTTTCCGAGTCGGCCAGGCTGACGGGCTGGGCGGTCGCCACGGGCCCGCGTGCCGGCTGAAGCAGGATCGAGGAAGCGGACACGGTGTCGCTGTCGGTGAGGATCGCCGCCCGCTCCAGGGTGTTGCCCAGTTCGCGGACGTTTCCGGGCCAGGGGTAGCTGCGTAGGAGGGGCTCAGTGTCTGCGGCCAGCTTCAGGCCTGGCCGGCCCAGCTCGGCGCCGGAGCGGGCCAGCAGGTGCTCGGCCAGGGGGATGATGTCGCCGGGGCGCTCCCGCAGGGGAGGGAGCCAGATGGGGAATACGGCGAGCCGGTGATACAGATCCTCGCGGAAACGGCCCGCCGCGATCTCCTCGGAGAGGTCCCGGTTGGTCGCCGCCACCCAGCGGACGTCGGCCTCGATGGTGCGGCTCCCCCCCACGCGGTCGAACTGCCCCTCCTGGAGGACCCGCAGCAGCTTGGCCTGCAGCTCGGGCTTCATCTCGGCGATCTCGTCGAGGAACAGCGTGCCGCCCTCCGCCTGCTCCACCCGGCCCCGCCGGCGAGCGTCGGCGCCGGTGAACGCGCCCTTCTCGTGGCCGAACATCTCGCTCTCCAGCAGGGTCTCGGACATGACGGCGCAGTTCACGGCGATGAAGGGCCCGTCCCGCCGGGTGCTCCAGCGGTGGATCGCCCGGGCCGCGACCTCCTTGCCGGTGCCGCTCTCCCCCAGCAACAGCACAGTGGCCTCGGTGACGGCGACCTTCTCCAGCTGCCCCAGCACCGCGGTCATCGCCGGATCGTGGGCGATGAAATCCCCCTGGCTGTCCTCCGTCTCGCGGCTGCGGCGGTGGCTCTCGCGCAGGCGTCGGTGCTCTAGAGCCCGCTGGGCTAGCAGCCGCAGCTCGGTCGGGCCGCTGAGTGGTTTGGCCAGGTAGTCGAAGGCCCCCAGCTTCATCGCCTCGACGGCGGTCTCCACCGTGCCGTGGGCGGTGAGCACGATGGCCTCCATCTCCGGGTGTTCGGAGCGGGCCTTGCGCAGCAGCTCCATGCCTCCCATGCGCGGCATCTTCATGTCGGTGATCAGCAGGTGGTAGGCCCCCCGGTCCAGGAGCTGAGCCGCCTGGACTCCATCCCGTGCTAGGAAGACCGTGTGGCCCTCGTCCTCCAGGACCTCACCGATGAAGCTGCGGATACCTTCTTCGTCGTCCACCACCAGCACGCGCGCCATGATTCAAGCCTCCAGCACGATCCGGAAGACGGCGCCGCCCTCCGGGTGGTTGCCCGCTTCGATACGGCCCCCGTGCCCCTCGACAATACGCCGGGCGATGGTCAAACCGAGGCCGGTGCCGTGGACGCGGTCCGTGTGGAACGGCTCGAAGACCTTGTGCTCGGCCCCCAGGGCGATGCCCGCACCGTGGTCCCTGACCGTGATCTCCAGCCGCTCCCCGCCGGTGGACAGGCTCAGCTCGACGGGCATCCCCGGTGGAGAGGCCTGCAAGCCATTACGAAGCAGATTGACCAGCACCTGTTGCATGCGACCTTTGTCCATGGGCCAACGGCCGCCGACCTCTTCATCCAGCACGGTGACCCTGTCGCTGTCCACCTGGCTGGCCGCCTCTCGCGCCACCTCCCGCGGGTCGCACTCGCACACCTCCAGCTGGCCGGACCGTACGAACAGCAGGATCTCGTTGGTCAGCTGCTCCAGCCGCACCGCCTCGTTCACCACCCGCTCGGCCTTGGCCCGAACCGGGTGGTCCTCGCCGAGCTTTTCGACCAGTAGCTGGGCGTGCCCCTTGAGGGAGGTCAGCGGGTTGCGGATCTCGTGCCCCAGCACAGCGGACATCTCACCGAGACTGGCCAGGTGGCGCTCCCGCTGCAGCTGGCGGGCGCTGCGTTCGGCCAGCTGCGTCAGACGCCACACGATGGCGCTGGTGGCGATCAGCAGCGCCAGCGCCACGATCATCACCACCAGCGTCGAGATGGATCCCCGCACCAGGTCGCGGGCAAGCAACGGCTCGAATTCGAGCACCAGGGCGGATTTGGAACCCAGGCGCCACTCGCGGGTGCCCCGCGAACGTCCACGGCCGGAGTGGGATTTGCCCCCCTTGGCTCGGCCCATGCGGGCGGTGGCGCGCACCCGGGAACCGACGACCTCGGTCCGGGGATCCGTGGCGCTCGCGGAGGACAGATCGATGCTATCGAGCGCGCCCTCCGGCCTCCCCGCGGAGGCGGCGAGCGCCCCCCCTTTTTGCAGGATGGCGATGTAGCGCAGGCCCTGGGCCTCGTACTCCACGAGGATCTCCGCCAGCAGCGCGTCTTCGGCCTCCTCGACGAGCCACAGCTCCTGGCGCATGGAACGGAGCAGGTCTGCGGCCTGGGCTGCCGTCACCTGCTCGGCTGCGCGTTGTGCCTGGCGGTACCCGGAAAGGCCGGTGAAGACGAGCGTCATGCCCATCAGCAGCGTGGCGAGGGGGAGGAACCAGCGGGTCCACTGGGTGGCTTGCGTGGGGAGAATCATCCGTTTTTGCGTTCCGCGTTGTCCGGGATTGCTGTTGAGGATTCTAGCGTACAACGGTCTGTGCCTGGAGGATGGGGTCGTTGGGATTCGTTCCTGCTGCGGTCATGTTGGCCCGCGCTTGGCCCTGGGCGCCGGGCTACTCGTCGCCCGAGTCACACCCGCAACGGCCCCGTTCGCCGCCCCGGCCACCGCGGCCGCCGCGCCGGCCTCGCTCCTTGCCGGATTCCCGGCTCTCGAGGATCTCGGTCATCTCGGCGCGTTGGTCGGGGGTGAGCTGATCGATGACCGACAGCTTGAAATCGGTCTTGGCCACGCGGAGCTTGCTCCGGGTGTCGGTCATCTCGTCTTCCAGGTCCAAGATGGCGTCCCGATCGGGATTGTCAGCGGCCCACAGCTCCCTGAGCTCGTCCCGCTGCGCCTTCATCTCCTCCCGGTACGGCTCCACGGACTGCTTGTGCTCGTCCTTGAGCGCCATGATCATCTCCCGCTGTTCCTCGGTGAGATCCAGCTGCTTGATGACGCGCTTCATCGACATGCCCTTGCCGCCCCGATGGCCCCGGCGGGACCCGTCCCGGCCCCGCTCACCGTCTTCATCGCCGTAGCTGCAACGGTCGCCGCCGCCGCCACGTCCGCCGGCCAGGGCGACGGGGGCGATGATCAGGGTGGCCAGGAAGAAAATGGCGCTAATGGTGGTCAAACGTTTCATGGTCTTGCTCCTTCGTGATGAGTGCCTCGCGGCGGTTGTCTCGTGATGCCTGAAGGAAAGAGCAAGGGGTGTGCCAGCCGCGCGAAAAAATGAACGAATGCCCGGAAACGCCCATTTGACGGGGTATTGGAGGGAAGGGCAGCAGCGGTTTGTGTTGGCGGGGAGGCGGGGATGCAGCCCGGGAGTGCAGGATCTGCACGCGGGACTGCAGAATCCGCACAATCTAGAGGTCGAGGATCGCCGTGCTGCCTTCCCAGCGGAACACGGTGCCGTATTCCTCGTTGAGTTCGGCCATCACTTGTTTGGCTTCCTCGACTCCGATGATCGTGGGCTGGTACTTGACCATGCGGTTGTTGGTCCCGATGAGATCGAACTCGATGGAGGTGATGGCCCCGTCGCAGAGGTTGTAGCGGGCGACCATCCCGTACCCCATCTTGGGCTTGCCGTTGTCGTCCTTGGCGAAGCGTCCGCCGGTGCCGAAGGTGAAGTTACCCAGGCTGTAGACGATAGGTTTGCCCTTGTAGATCTCCACGCCCTGGGCCACGTGGGAGTGGTGGCCGTTCACCGCGTCGGCCCCCGCGTCGATGATCATCCGGGAGTACTTCTCTTGCTTGCGGGTGGGCGGCTTGTAGTTGCGGCCGTAGTGGGCGTGCACGATGACCAGGTCCGCCTGTTCGCGCATGCGGGCGATGTCCTCGCGGACCGCCTCCTTGCTCATCTTGGAACAGCCCGGGGAGTCCCCCGTGGCGAACCAATCCTGACGTTCATACGATCCGTAGGGCTCCATGTAGGCCAGGACCCCCACCTTGATCCCGGCAATCTCGATGACGGTGCCGGCCCGGGCGCTCTGTTCGTCGGGCCCGCCGCCGATGGCGGTCATGCCCAGCTCCCCGACCAGCTCCAGGGTGTCGCTGAGCCCTATCGGCCCGTAATCCAGCGTGTGATTGTTGGCGAGCACCAGCAGATCGAAGCCCGTGTCCTTGAGGGCCTGGCCGGCCTCCAGGTTCTGCTTGTAGATGTACTTCTTGTCCGGCATGAAGGGATCACCGTGTTCGGTGATCGGCGCCTCCAGGTTGCCCATCAGATAGTCGGCTTCCAGCAGGGGCCGGACCTTCTTGAACGGGTAGGTGTACCCGTGCTTGTCCAGGCGCTTCTGGGCCCGATCCGCCAGCATCATGTCACCCACCGAAGCGATGGTCGCGTGCTGGCCGGTACACGGCTGGGGCGGTCGCACCGCGGTGCCACCCACCTGGAACCAGGACTGTGTCAGGAACAGCAATCCGACGGTGATCGCGGCTGCGGCCAGAGCTTCGAAGAGGAACCTGAACTTCCTCACGGGACCCTCCTTTGTCTATCCGGACAGCCCAAGGTACTCCATCGCCGGAGACTAATCCACGGGACTGTTCGAGACCTGGTGTGACACTTTGAGTAGAATCGCGATGGAGGTCGCGATGAGCAAGCGAGACGAACGGGATGGGCGCTATTCGTGGGACCAGGAGCAGGCCGACCCCTCCACGGACGAGCGAGATCCCTGGGCTGAACCACGCCTGATGGATTTCGCGCGCAAGCTGGTGCGGGGTGGTGTGGAGGCTGTCTCCACCACCCAGGGCGCGATCCGCGAGCGTACGAGCGAGATCAAACCCAAGGAGATCCCCAAGGAGGTCATCGAGTCCGTGGCGCACATGACCGCACGGACCAAGGACGAGTTGGTGGGGCTGATGGCCCGCGAGTTCAAGAGCTATCTGGAGAAGCTCAACCTCGTGGAAGAGTTCCGCGAGATCATCGAGGACTACTCCTTGGACGTGAACATGACCATCCGCCTACGACCCAACGAAGCCTTCGAGGAACGACAGGCGGCGGAAGAGGGAGAAGAGGGCGAGGAGGACGTGCCGGAGGCCGAGGAGGACGAGGCGTACGAGGTAGAAGAAGAAGGCGAGGAATAACGCTACCCCTCTTCCTTCGGACATGAGCCCTCCCGGCAAGAAATAAACGCAGAGGACGCGGAGGGGCTTCCCGGACGGAAGCCCTTTCTTTCTTCTTCTTCTCTTCTATCTCAAAGGAGTGGTCCACGACCGAGGACGAGCTCGCAGCTACTTCTTCTTCTTTTTCTTACCCGGCTTGGGAGGCCCGATACGGACGCGGACTCCCTCTTCACGCAGCAGCCGGTGGATCTCGTCGTCGTCCACAGCGGCCAGTCGATCCAGGACGGCGGCCAGATCTTCGAGGATCGGCCCCAGCTCGTCTTCCGAATCCCCCAGCGTCTCGGCCAGGCTGCGCAGCTCGGCGGCAGCGGCCCGCACATCGGCCATGGTCTCCGGGAGCTCGGTGGTGGAGTCGTCCACCCGCCCGATGAGGGTCTCGGTGCGGACGAGCACCCGATCCATGCGGTCCATGGTGTCGTCCAGCTGGGAGGTCGTGTTGCGTAGATCGGTGAGGATCACCGGCACGTCCTGACGCACCTGGGGAGCGATCTCGGCCATCGTGTTGAGGTTGTCCAGCAGGCGTTCCGTCTCGGTGATCAGGGCGGCCACGTCCACGTCGTCGCTGGCCCGGGCGATGTCGGCCAGGGTCGAGATGATCACCTTCATGTCGTCCGGATCGACCTCTTCGAGCAGGGGGCCGATGGCCGTGACCATCTGATCGATCTCGTAGGGGATGGCGCTGTCCGTGATGCGGTCACCGTCCGCCAGGGGCTCGGCGCTGTCTCCCATCGGCTGGAGCTCGACGTACTTCTCACCCAGCACGGACCGGGCCCGGATCACCGCCCGGGTGTCCTTGAGCAGGCCAGCGTCCCGCCGGATCACCAGCGTGGCCAGGCAGAGGCCGTCTTCGACGCTCAGGTCGTCCACGCCGCCAATGCGGACGCCGGCCAGGCGGACGTCCGAGTCCTGGACCAGCCCGCTGGCGTGCTCGAACACAACCTGGACCTCGATGGTGTCGCCCAGGGATTTGAGCGCTCCCACCTTGAAGCTCATGTACAGCAGGGCGACGAGGGCGGCCATCAACAGCAGGCCCACGCCGATCTCGTTACGGAACCGTTTCAAGAGCTCTCCGATGCCAGCGGCGGCAGCGTGAGGTTGCGTGCCAGGAACCTCCGTACCACCGGGTCAGCGCTGGATTGTACCTCCTGGGGGGTCCCCAGGGCGATCAGGCGGCCGCTGTGGAGCATGCCGATGCGATCTGCGATGTGAAAACTGCCCACGATATCGTGGCTGATGACGACAAATGTGATGCCCAGCTGAGCCTTCATCTCGGCGATGAGATCGTCGATGGAACCGCTGGTGACCGGATCCAGCCCGGTGGTGGGTTCGTCGAACAGCACGATCTCCGGATCCAGTACGATGGCCCGCGCCAGCCCCACCCGTCGACGCATGCCGCCGCTGAGTTCGGAGGGCATCTTCTCCTCGATGCCGGGCAGGCCCACGCTCTCCAGCTTGTCCGCGACGATCTCCCGGATCTCCGCGGTCTTCTTGCGCGTGTGCCGACGCAGGGGGAAGGCGATGTTCTCCTCCACCGTCATGGAATCGAACAGGGCGCCCTCCTGGAACATCATGCCCAGGCGCTTGCGCACCTTGAGTAGCTCGGGCTCCCGGGCCTGAGTGATATCGACCCCGGTGACCCATACGTGCCCGCTGTCGGGGTAGAGCAATCCCACCAGTAGCTTCAGGAAGACGGATTTGCCGGTGCCCGATGGCCCCATGATGACCGTCGTGCGTCCCGCTTCGATATCCAGGGACAGATTCTCGAGGACCACCAGGTCGCCGAAGCTCTTGCGCACGTGTTCAAAACGGATAATGGGTTCGGACATCGGCAAGGAACTTACCCGTAGAAGGCTGCGGTTAGAAGGTAGTCGGCGCTGATACACGCAATGCACATCGTGACGACTGCCCGGTTGGTGGCCTTGCCTACGCCCTTGGGGCCTTTCTCGCTGAAGAATCCGAAGTAGCCGCTGATGGTGGCGATGAGCACGCCGAACACCAGCCCCTTGACCCCGGCGTTGACCATGTCGAGGGTGGTGATGTTGGACCATACGTAGTCGCTGTAAGCTCCGGCGCTTACCCCTAGCTGCCATACGGCGACGGCGTATGCGCTGGCCAGGCTGATGATCAGGCCGATGACCGTCAGCGCCGGCAAGGCGATGAGGATCGCCACGAACCGGGGAGCGACGAGTTCGGCGTACGGGTTGACCGCCATCACCTCCAGGGCATCGATCTGTTCTCTGGTGCGCATCACCGCCAGCTGGGCCGTCATCTCCGTGCCCGATTTGGCCGCCACCATCACACCGGCCAGCAGCGGGCAGATCTCCCGGATCCCGGCCATCGACACGAACATCCCCACCATGCTCTGGGCCCCCAGGGTGGCGAAGGCCGTGTACCCCTGGATGGCCACGTTGCTGCCCACGAAGGCGGTCATCGCCACCAGCACCGGGAAGGCCTGAACGCCCACCCGGTAGGTCTGCAGCATGACCTCGTTCCAGGTGGTGCCGTAGCGCAGCGCGCCCACGAGGCTGTCCCACACGAAGTAGCCGTAACCGCCCAGGCCCCGCAGGAATGTGGCCGCCGCAACCATCAACGCCACCCGAACAGCAGGCTGGAGGCCGCGTAGTTGAACACCAGCATGAACACGATGGCGTACACGATGGTGTTGTTGACGGCCCGGCCGACGCCCTCGGCGCCACCGGTGGTCGTGAACCCCTGGAACGTGGACAGCAGGCCGATGAACAGGCCGTAGCACAGCGCCTTGACCACGGCGGCACCCACGTCGTACAGCCCCACCAGGTTGGCCATGTTGTGGAGGAATACGCCGGGCGCCTGGTCGTACATCACCGTCGCCACGATGAATCCACCGCCCACACCGAACAGGATCGACAGCACCGTCAGGACCGGATTGACCACCACCATCGCCAGCACACGCGGGACCACGTGGAAGCAGACCGGGTCGACGGCCATCACCTCCGTGGCGTCGATCTCCTCCTTGATGCGCATCGCGCCGAGTTCGGCGGCGAAGGAGGACCCACCCTGGGCGGCGGTCAGCACGGCGGCGAGCACCGGTGACAGCTCCCGCACGATGATCAGGGTCACCAACCCGCCCATCAGGCGCTCGGAGCCCATGGTGGCGAAGATGTTCATCCCCTGCAGCCCGAGCACCATGCCGAAGGGCACGATGGTGATCAGCACCGGCCCGATGCAGCGCCGCCCCACGAGCCAGGTCTGGGCGGAGACCTGTTCCCAGACGATGGGTCCCCGCAGCGTAGCCCGCAGCACCCGCCAGCAGAAACGGCCGAAGCGGTCCACCGGCTTGAGCAGCCGCAAGGGGTAGGGGAGGGCGGGGGTAGGATGGGTCACGGAACGGGATCTTACACGAGGTTGAACCATTCCATTGGCCACGGCCCCACGTCGCTGCTACCATGACGCTCCCGACGACTCACGGGCGCGCGCGAGAAGCGGCCCAGTAGGTGAAGATATGCGTAAGCTCCTCCCGATCCTGGCCCTGTTGATCACCCTGGGACTCACCGCTTCGGCCGCCGCCGAGACGGTCTGGGCACTGGAAGACACCGGCACCCGTCGCTGGGTCGATTCCGATGCGGTCGCAGCTGCTGACGTGACCAAGGACGCCCGTTTGGAAGTGGTCTACCGCGAAGAGGGCTGGGTCCGCGTCCGGCTGCCGGCCAACGCCGGATTCGGCTGGCTCCCCGACAGCAAGGTCACCTCCATCGAACCGATGAAGGACCTGTCCATTCCGAGCTCTCTCGACCTGGGCAACTTTGGCAGCGATCTTCCCCCGATCAATCTGAATCTCTAGTGACCGTCCCTGAGTCGCTAACCCTCTGCAACCTGGCCAGCGGGAGCCGCGGCAACGCGACCTTCGTGGGGCAGGCCGGCCGCGGCATGCTGGTGGACGTTGGTGTCAGCGCCCGTCAGGCGGCGCTGCGGCTGCGCGCCCGCGGCCTGGAGCCGGACGCCGTCGAGGCGCTGCTGATCAGCCACGAACATCGGGATCACTCCAGCGGGGTTAGGGTCTATGCCCGCCGCCACGGCGCCACGGTGTACGTCCACGAAGAGGTGCGCGAACGGGTGGATCTGCGTGGCGTGAGCCATATCGAAACCTTCGGCGACGAACCGTTCGAGGCCGCCGGGTTGCAGGTGCGCACGTTCACCATCCCCCACGACACGGTGCGGCCGGTGGCGTTCGTGGTGGGGAATGACGGAGCGCAGGTGGGGATCGCCACCGACATGGGCACCGCCACCCAGCTGGTGGCCCAGCGGCTGCGGGAGTGCCAGGCGGTGTTGCTGGAGTTCAACCACGACCTGCAGATGTTGATGGAGGGACCCTACACCTGGCCCCTCAAACAGCGTGTCCGCGGCCGCTTGGGGCACCTGAGCAACGACGACGCCCTGTCGTTGATGGAGACGATCCTGGCGGGCCGGGTGAAGATCCTGCTGGCTGGCCACCTGAGCCAGGAGAACAATCGCCCCGAGTTGGTGCGTGGGCTGGTCCTCGACCGGCTCGCCCAGCTTGGCCGCTCGGACGTCGAATTTGCCGTCCTGGACCAAAACGAACCGGGCCCCGTCTTCGAGGTGGCGCCGGAACCCTCCCCCGTATCCCCCGCCGACGGGGACGCCCTTGGAGCTCAAACATGATCCCGCGTTATAGCCGCAAAGAGATGGTGGACATCTGGACCGACGAAAACCGGTTCCGGATCTGGTTGCGTATCGAGGTCCTGGCCTGCGAGGCGATGGCTGCCCGCGGGGAGATCCCCGCCGACGATCTGGCCGCCATCCAGGAGAAGGCCGATTTTGATGTGGCCCAGATCCTCGAGTACGAAAAAACGCTCAAGCACGACGTCATCGCCTTCCTGACGTCCGTTTCGGATCACGTGGGCCCGGCGGCCCGCCACATCCACAAGGGCATGACCAGCTCCGATATCCTCGATACGGCGTTTTCGGTGCAGCTCAAGCAGGCGGGGGAGATGATCCTGGAGGACGTGGACGCGGCCATGGAGCAGATCAAGATCCGTGGCCTGGAGCACCGGGACACGGTGATGATCGGCCGCTCGCACGGGATCTACGCCGAACCGGTCACCCTGGGGCTCAAGCTCGCCGGCTGGTACGAAGAACTGAAACGGGCGCGCGCTCGCGTGGCCGCCGCCCTCGACGAGGTCTCCGTGGGGCAGATTTCCGGAGCGGTGGGCACCTATGCCTTCATCCACCCGGACGTGGAGCAATACGTCTGCGAGAAGCTGGGGCTGCGAGCCGAACCGGTGAGCACCCAGGTCATCCCCCGGGATCGGTACGCCGCCTTCTTCAGCGCGCTGGCCATCCTGGCCTCCTCGGTGGAACGGTTTGCGGTGGAAATCCGCCACGGGCAGCACAGCGATATTGGCGAATTGCAGGAGGCGTTCACGACGGGCCAGAAGGGCAGCTCGGCCATGCCGCACAAGCGCAACCCCATCCTGTCGGAGAACCTCACCGGCCAGGCCCGTTTGATCCGGGGGTACGGATCCACATCGCTGGAGAACATCCCCCTGTGGCACGAGCGGGACATCAGCCACTCCTCGGTCGAGCGGGTCATTGGCCCCGATTCGACGATCCTGACCGACTTCATGCTGAAGCGCTTCACCGGCGTAGTCCGAGGCCTGGTGGTGCACGAGGACCATATCCAGCGCAACCTGGGCCGCACCCGCGGGCTGTATTTCAGCCAGCGTCTGCTGCTGGCGCTGGTGGAAACCGGCCTCTCGCGGGAGGAAGGGTACGCGCTCGTGCAGCGCGCAGCTGCCCGCGCCTGGGACGAAGAAATCACGCTGCGACGGGCCGTCGAGGAGGATGCCGAGCTGTCCAAAAAGCTGGCGGAACACGACCTCGGCGAGCTATTCGACGACAAGGCCTGCGTAAAGCACAGAGATAGGGTGTACCAGCGCGTTTTCGGCGCATAGAATACCGCAAATTTTTCACGGGTAGGGGATGGCCGTTCGCTGGAGGTAATGGGTCATGCAGCGTGTTCTGGTCCTGGGTGCTGGTCTCGTCGTTCGTCCACTGGTGGAGTATCTGCTCGAGCAAGGGTATGGCGTCACCGTCGCCACCCGTACGGTCTCCAAGGCCGAAGCGCTCGTCGGCGATCATCCCAACGGTGTGGCGTTGTCACTCCTCATCGATGATGTGGACATGGTCACCAAGCTGGTCGCCGAGCACGACCTGACCATCAGCTTGGTTCCGCCGCCGTACCACCCGCAGATCGCTCAGATCTGCCTGGATTGCGGTAAGAACCTGGTCACCACGTCCTATCTGGGCGAGCCGATGCTGGCCTTCGACGGGCCGGCCAAGGAGAAGGGACTGCTGTTCCTCAACGAGATCGGCCTGGACCCCGGCATCGACCACATGGCGTCCATGCAGATCATCGACCGGGTGCATGCAGAGGGCGGCAAGGTCGTCACTTTCAACTCCAACTGCGGTGCCCTGCCCGCCCCCGAGGCGGCCAACAACCCGTGGGGCTACAAGTTCTCGTGGAGCCCCATCGGCGTGGTGCGCGCCGTGCGCAACAACGCCCGCTTCATGCGTGGCGGCGAGATTGTCGACTGGCCGTCAGAGAAGCTGTTCGAGGACAACGGCCTGGAGGAGATCCCCGGCGTCGGTACGCTGGAGGTCTACCCCAACCGCGACTCCCTGGGCTACATCGAGATGTACGGCATCCCGGAGGTCAAGGACATGTTCCGCGGCACGATGCGGTTCCCGAGCCATTGCGACTCGTGGACCAAGATCGTGGCCCTGGGGCTGCCCCTGGAGGACGAGGAGTTCGAGCTGGCCGGGTTGACCCTCAAGGAGGCCTTCGCCCGCGTCATCAAGATGGACGCCGAGGGGCTGCGTGAGGCGCTCATGGCGCGCTTCGACATCGGCGCGGACCATCCGCTGTTCGCCCGGCTGGACTACATCCGCCTGCTCAGCGACGAGCCCTGCCCGCTGGAGAAGGGCACGCCGCTGGAGCTGCTGGTCCACCAGCTGGACAAGCACCTGTTCTTCGGGGAGATGGAGCGGGACATGGTGGCCCTCAAGGACACCCTGATCGTCGAGTTCCCCGACGGCCGCAAGGAGCGTCACATCTCGTTGCTGGTGGACTACGGGATCCCCGGCGGGGACAGCGCGACGGCCCGCACCGTCAGCCTCCCGGCCGCCATCGCGACCCGCATGATTCTGGACGGTTCCATCACCGCCAAGGGCGTGTATGGCCCAACGATTCCGGAGATTTACGGACCAGTCTTGAAGGGGCTGGAAGAGGTTAACATCGTGCTCGACGAGAGCGTCGAAGTCATCGACTGACGCCCTGCCCCGGATGGGGCAGCCCACTCTCCCCACCAAACACTCACGGAGGTTCCCGTGAAGTTTTCCATCATTCGAGAAACCAAGAACGACTGGGAACGACGGACTCCCCTGACCCCCGAGAATGTGGCCCGGCTCTGTGGCAACGGCCTGGACATCTCGGCGGTGAGGAGCCCGATCCGCATCTACCCCGATGCTCGCTACACCGAGGCCGGCGCCCAGCTGGTGGATTCCACCGCCGGGGCCGACGTCGTGCTGGGCATCAAGGAGCCCCCCATCGACCAGGTGGGCCCGGGGCAAGTGTTCATCGTGTTCTCCCATACGATCAAGGGCCAGGACTACAACATGCCGTTGCTGCAGCGGTTCCTGGACCAGGGCGCGACGCTCATCGACTACGAGTGCATCGTCAACTCCACCGGCCTGCGTTTGATCGCCTTCGGGCGCTACGCGGGGATCGCCGGGGCCATCGATGGGGTGTGGGCCCTGCGGAAACGGTTGGATGTCCTGGGCATCCCCCACCCCCTGGAGGGCGCCGAGCGGACCCACGTCCATGGCAACACCGGGCGCGCCTGGAGCGCGCTGGAGGCCGTCGGAGCACAGATCCGGGAACGGGGATTCGACCCCTCCATGGCCCCCGTGGTGTTCGGCATCATCGGGTGCGGCAAGGTGGGCCAGGGGGCCGGCGAGGTGCTGGATCACCTGGGCGCAGTGAAGGTGCAACCTTCTCAGCTGGGCAGCCTGGACGCCGATCCCCACAGGCTCTACCGGGTCGATCTGGTGGAACAGGATCTGTACGAGCGCAAGGACGGCGGGGAGTTCGTCCTGCAGGACTACTACGACCACCCGGAGCTGCATAACTGCGTGGCCGATGGCTACCTCGAACACATGACGATGCTGATCAACACCGCCTACTGGGCGCCCCAGTATCCCCGCGCCGTGACCAACGAGTCGCTGGAGCGCTTCGGGGACTCCCGCAACCGGATGCTGGTCATCAGCGATGTGGCTTGCGACGTGCAGGGATCGGTGGAGGCGACCGTGCGATGCACCGACCTGGACGAACCGTTCATGGTCTTTGACCCGGCGACAGGCGAGGCCCCCGGTGGCGTCGAAGGGCGCGGGATCGTGATCGGATCGGTGGACAATCTGCCCTGTGAGCTGTCCGAAGAAGCGTCCACGGACTTCGGCCGCATCCTCCAGGGGCTGCTGCCCCAGCTGGCGGAGGCGGACCTGAACGCCGAGCTGGACGAGGCCGGGCTGCCGGACGAGCTGAAGAGCGCCGTGATCACATGGCGCGGCCAGCTGACCCCCAAGTACGACTATCTCAACGAATACCTGAACAAGGCTCGATAAAACCGCGTTGCGCTGGCCCGGTAACTGGGTTACGACAGTCACCGCAACAAGAGAGGACCGACAGACCGATGGAACGACGCGAAAAGCTGCACGAAGGCAAGGCCAAGATCGTCTACCGCACGGACGATCCCGATCTCTACATCCAGTACTTCAAGGACGACGCCACCGCGTTCGACGGCAAGAAGAAGGGGACCATCATGGGCAAGGGGGCGATCAACAATCGCATCTCCTGCCACCTCTTCGAGATGCTCGAGAAGTCGGGGGTCCCGACCCACTTCGTGGAACGCCTCGACGACAACTCCATGCTGGTCAAGGCCGTGGAGATCGTCCCCCTGGAGGTGATCCTGCGCAACTACATCGCCGGCTCCATGAGCCGCCGGGTGGGCGTGCCCGAGGGCACGGAGATCCCCGAGACCATGTTCGAGCTGTCGTACAAGCGCGACGATCTGGGTGATCCGCTGCTCAACCGCAGCCACATCCGCGCCCTGCGCCTGGCGCCGGACGAGCGGGTGGACGCCATGCTGGAGGCCGCCGGCAAGGTCAACACCTTGCTGCAGGAGTTCTTCAAGGGCATCGGCATCACGCTGGTGGACTTCAAGCTGGAGTACGGCATGCACAAAGGCCAGCTGCTGCTGGCCGACGAGATCTCCCCGGACACCTGCCGTTTCTGGGACGCGGAGACCGGCGAGAAGCTGGACAAGGACCGGTTCCGCCAGGACATGGGCCGTGTCGAGGAAGCGTACGAGGAGATGCTGGGCCGCGTGACCTCCAAGTAGGACAACGCGATCCGTACCGGGCCGGGAGGCGAGGGGAGTCCGATGGAACACAAGCGGCTGGCGACCGTCAACGGGGCCGTCTTCGGTGTCTTCGGGCACCGGGACGCCGCCGTGTTGGTGCGCGCTGGCCTGCAGTCGATGAACCATCGGGGCCGCTACACGGAGATCGTCGAGTGGGCCAGTGGCCGGCTACGGCACGCCGAACCTCGCGCCACGGAGATCGTCCCCTCGGATGATGGGGAGTCGGGCCATGTGGCCATCGGCCGGATGGCCTCACGGGAAGGGGGATTGCCCACCGTACACACGCGGGCCGGCTCCCTTTCGCTGATGACAACCGGGCAGCTGGTCAACGCGCCGAGCCTGGAGCGCGAGCTGTTGGAAGCCGGCGCCGTACTCAGGGACGGCACGGATGGCGAGATCCTGCTGCACCTGTTGGCCCGGTCGGGTCAGGGCACGCTGATCAATCGGCTCGTGGACGCCCTGCAGCTGGCTCGGGGTGGGTATGCCTGCTTGCTGGCCGCCGAAAACCGGCTGGTGGCGGTCCGCGACCCGGCGGGGATCCGTCCCCTTTTCATCGGTCAGCTGGAAGGCGCCGTGCTGCTGGCGACGGAGAGCCGGGCCATCACCACGGTCGGCGGCGGTGAGCTGCGCGAGGTGCTCCCCGGGGAGATGGTGATCCTGGACGAGGACGGCATGACCAGCCTGTTCCCTTTGCCGCGGGCGAACGTCCGCCCCTGCGGCCGGGAGATCGTCTCGTTGGCTCGAGCCGATTCGGAGGCCTTTGGCCTGAACTGCTTCGAGGCGCGCCGTGATATTGGCCGGCGGCTGGCGCTGGAGTCACCCGCGATGGTGGATCTGGTCTCGCCACTGGGAAGGCGCGCCGGGCCGGCGGCGTTGGGCATGTCGGAGAGGCTGGGCGTGCCGCTCTATCCGGACCTGTTTGATCATCGATCCCCGCTGGGGGACGAGGTCCCCCTCAGGCTGAGGTCCGGCGAAGCACGGATCCCGGTGGCGGCGCCCGTGGTACGGGACAAGCGGGTGCTGTTGCTGCACCACGCCATCGGCCCGGACGTGCCATGGGGCGCGGCGGTCCAGGCCCTCAAGCGGGCCGGGGCCGCAGAGGTCCACGCTCGTATCGCGTCGCCACCGACGCTGTTCCCTTGCATCTACGGCATCCCGCTGGTCCCGGCGGCGGCCCATGCCCCGGTGGGCAGCACGGCCGAACGAATGCGGGAGGAACTGGGCGCGGACACCTTCGGTTGGCTGGAACCCGGCCATTTGCAGCTTGCCGTGGCGGGGAATCCCATCGAGTTCTGCGAAGGCTGCTACTCCGGCAGATATCCCCTCGTCCACGAGGATCTGGAGCAGCCTCCACAGCTGCCTCTGTTCGGGGAATAAGCCCTCTCTGGCCGCCGATCATCCCCGCTTGCGCTTTATGCGCGCGACCCTGATAAACTGACAGCGAAACTCTGTCTCTGGGGTAGGGGTTCGGCTGGAGATCTTCATGGAAGAGGTTGCTGTAGGGATCGATCTGGGAACGACCAATAGCTGCGTCGCGGCGATCCAGAATGGGCGTCCCAAGATCATCGAAGACGAGCGTGGGTACAACATCCTACCCTCGTGTGTGGCCTTCAAGAGCCATGGGAAATTCGTGGTCGGGCACGGCGCCAAAGCCCTGATCCTGACCAATCCCACACAGACGGTGTACGCCGTCAAACGGCTCATCGGCCGCAAGTTCAGCTCCGTCGAGGTCCAGGAGGCGCGGCGTCGTCTCTCCTACGAGATCTTCGAGGGGGAGGGGGACGAGGCGATTCTACGGCTGGGGGATGTGGAACTCACCCCCGAAGAGATCTCCTCCATCGTCTTGAAGTGCATCCGAGAGGTGGCAGAGCGGGCCCTGGGCTGCCCGGTGCAGCAAGCGGTCATCACCGTGCCGGCCTACTTCAACCACGCCCAGCGGCGGGCCACGTTGCAGGCGGCCGAGCTCGCCGGCCTGGATTGCTTGAGGTTGATCAACGAGCCCACTGCCGCGGCGCTGGCCTACGGCTTCAAGAAGGACCTGGACAAGCGCGTGGCCATCTACGACCTGGGGGGCGGCACCTTCGACCTCTCGGTCCTGGAGATTGGCGGCGGCGTCTACGAGACCCTGGGCACGAGCGGGAACACGTTCCTGGGCGGCGAGGATTTCGACTACCGAGTGGTCGACTACCTGGCCGACCAGTTCCGGCAACAGCATGGCGTGGACCTGCGCGAAGACAAGATGAGCCTCCAGCGGCTCAAGGATGCGGCGGAGCGGGCCAAGTGTGAGCTGTCCTTCGTGGACAGGACGCCGATCCTCATCCCCCGCGTTCACGAGTCCCTGAACCTGGAGATGACTCTGGACCGTACGACCCTCGAGGGGTTGGTGGACGACCTGATCAAGGAGACCGTCCGGATCACCTCCGAGGCCCTCAGCGACGCGGATGTATCCCTCGAGGAGCTGGACGAGATCATCCTGGTCGGCGGCATGACCCGCATGCCCAAGGTCCAAGAAGCGATCCGGGTCTTCTTTGGTATGGCACCGTGCAAGGGGGTCCACCCGGAAGAGGTGGTCGCCACGGGCGCCTCCGTACAGGCGTTCTCACTGGAAGAAGAGGCCGAATCGCACATCCTGCTCGACGTGACCCCGTTCAGTCTGGGCATCGATACGGCGGGCGGTTTCTTCAGTCGTATCATCGATCGCAACACCACCTTGCCCGTGACCCTGGGCCGCACGTTCACCACCGTCACCGACAACCAGGACGTGGTCAAGGTCGTGGTCCGTCAGGGGGAGAGCGAGGTCGCCAACGACAACGAGTTCCTGGGGGAGTTTTCCCTGGAGGGGATCCGCCAGGCCGCCCGCATGACCCCCCGCATCGACGTCGATTTCAAGATCGACGCCAACGGAATCTTGCACGTGACCGCGGCGGACCGGGATACCGGTGAGGCGCAGACCGTCAGTATCAAGGACTACCAGGAAAAGGTGGCTTCTGGGACGGCCACTGATGTTCAGCTGGCCGTGGGCGAACCCGAGGGTGGGGGCGCAGCTCCGGCCGCCGCCGCTGCTGCCGCCGCCGGGGGCGGCCTGTTCGGCAAGCTCAAGACCCTGTTCGGCAAGGGCGACGAGGGGGCCGGGGATGGTCCATCACAACCGGATACGGACGTCCAGGATCGATCCGGGGCACCCGACGCAGGGCCTCAGTTGGATGTACAGGATCGAGGCGGGGCAGAGCCTGTTCACACGGACAACCAGATGGACGTCCAGGATCGCGGAATGTCGATGGCGCCGCCCGAGGACCCGGGGCACGAACTCACCGATCGCGACGCCTTCTCCATCCCGGACCAACCCCCACCGATGGAGGGCCAATCCATGGCCCAGCCGGGGGACGAGATCGCAGACAATCTCAAGAATTCCCTGGGCGGGATGTTCGGGGAACCGACAGGTAGTGGTCCCGCTGTCGCCCAGGGGGATGCGATCCAACCCGATGCGCCAGCCGCCCCCGAGGATCCCTACGGGATCGCCCCCGCGGAGGGGGCCGCGCAACCGGCGGCCGAGCCGTTTGGTATCACACCGGTGGTGCAGACTCCCCTGGGCGGCGAGCCGCCACAGCCGGCCGCACCCGAGGAACCGTATGGCATCGCTCCCCTCGGGGGTGACCCCGGCGGGGCGCCGGCTTCGCCCGCCCCCAGTGCGCCGGCCACGGGCGACAGCCTGATGCCGCTCCCGGACGCCAGGCCCCACGTGGATACCCGGGATCGCACGGACCTCGGCGTGCAGGCCCAGCAGCAGGAACCAGCCGAAGCCGATCCCTTCGCCATCCGCGAGAGACCGCAGCTGGATCCCTTTGGCGTGAGTGGTGGGGGGGGTACCGACCCGTTCATGGGCCAGGAAGGCGAATCGGCCAAAGCCGATCCATTCGCCCTGTCCGACACGACCCGTTCCAAGCGCACGCGCAGGGTGGACACCCAGCTACAGACCAAGCCGGGCATCACCCCCGCCGCGTTCAATCTGGCCGAAAACCCGGAGGCGGTGGCCGCCTCGCGGAAGCGCCCGGCCCGGCTCAAGATCCGCTACAAGCGGTCGGCGACATTCGTCAAGGAATTCACCGAGAACTTGGCCCGGGGCGGCACCTTCGTGAAGACCAAATCCCCACTGGAGGTCGGCCGGCGGTGTGTCTTCGAGCTTTCGGTCAAGGATCTGACTGACACGCTGGCCCTCAAGGGTATGGTCGTCTGGTCCAGCCGCGGGATCGACAAGCTCGACGCGGACCAGGAACCGGGCATGGGCATCCAGTACGACACGGAGGATGCGGAGGGCCTGGAGTCCGTCCGGGCAGCGGTGCAGGAGCTCGCCTGAACCGAATTCCCTTCAGCGCACGGGGATCTTGACGACCTGACGGTGGAACACCCGGCTCACGTCCTGGGGCTGTTTGCCGTAGCGCTCGGCCAGTTCGGCAGGCATGCGGTGGTACACGAGCTCGACCACCAGTTCCAGCGTGGACGGCGCGGTGAGCTTCTTGCCCGGTGTGAAGGTGTACTCCACCAGTAGCTCTCCACCCGGCGGCAGGCGGGTGTCTTCCCCCTCCTCGTGATCGGGTTCCAGGCCCACGACGCGGCGCAAAGGCCAGCTGGCCTCGGCAGGATCCAACCCTTCGATCCCTTCACAGCGAATCCGCAGCTCGACCCAGGCGTGAGGGTTGCCCGTGGGGAAATAGTGCCCGGCACCTGTGTTGAGTACGCGGACCGGGACCGTCATCTCGGTGCCACGCTGCAGGGCCGGCGGGGTGGTGCCCACGAGTACGGAGACCGCCCGCGACAGCATCTGGTCATCCGAAGCGCCGAGGATACGATGGGTTGGGTGGGCGGCCGTGCGTGTGCCTCCCACCACGCCCAGCACCAGCGGCATGTGGCAATCCTGGCAGAGCACTCCAGCCTCGCTCCAGGCTGACGCCTTCCACTCGCCGTAGGTGTTGTACAGCGGCTTTTCTTCCGTGCCCGGCCAGGTGAGCTGATGGCAGCTGGCGCAGAATTCCGCCCCCGAATACTCCGGATGGCGGACCGATACGTGCGGGGCTTGCTTGGGGGGAAGGGTCCGGTGGCCCCATATATGGCCCTCGCGAATGTGGCACGCCGCGCAACCGACCCCCTCCGACTCCAGGGTCGGATCGAAGCGGGGATTGGGATCGGTGGTGGGACGGGACAGCAGCTCCTCGCTATAGCCCCGCACGACCTCCCGCCGTTGATTGAGGAGCGGCACGTGGCAGCGCAGGCAATAGACCGGCTCCTCGGCCGCGGCCAGCGCCTCCTGGTACAGGTCCGACTGCCAGGCCTGGGCATGGCCGGAGCCGGACCACTCGTCGTGGAGCGTCCCGTGGCATGCGTTGCAGGACTGGGCCGACAGGGCCGGCAGCTCGGCCGGCACCTCCTGGTACGGTACGGATGGCTCCCCGGGGGGGAACAGGGGAGCGGGCTCGGGCAGCTGGAACTTCGCCTCTACCTCCCCGGTCTCCCCGGTCTCGCCCGCTTCCGGTTCGGCGTCGCCCTCGGCCTCACCCTCGGCTGTTTCTGCTGGCGGGTCTTCCGGCTGGGCGAAGGCACCCGTTACCCCCAGGCAACAGACCGCCGTCAGCACGGCCAACAGGGCTCGAACGTGGTCACCGCTACGTTTCGTGTTCATGTTAAAAATCAATGATTTCGGGGTTGTCGGGGCGCGTCGTCCGCGGGAGCTGGACATAGGCGTCGGGGTCGTAGATAGCAAGGTAGATGGCATAGTTGCGGACCACTTTCTTCACGTATCCGCGCGTCTCGTTGAAAGGGATCTCCTCGACGAACTCCTCCAGCCCGATGCCGTGCTTGGAGCGAAGCCATCGGCCGATGTTGTGGGGACCGCCGTTGTACGAACCGATGGCCAGCGGGAACTGGCCGTCATAGCGCGCCATCAGGCGGCTGAGGTACCAGATCCCGAAGAAGACGTTGACCTCCGGTTGGCGGAGGTCCTCCACGTTGTAGGGGCCGAAGCGCGCCAGGGAGGCGACCTTGGATCCGGTGCCCGGCATGATCTGCATCACACCGATGGCGCCCGCGTGGGACACCACCGTCGGGTGGTAGGTGCTCTCCTGGCGCATCAGCGAGAAGATCACCATCGGGTCCATGTTCAGCTGCTGGCACAGCCGCCACACCTGTTCGCCGTAGGCTAACGGGTAGCTCTGCCGCCAGGCGGCCAGGGCGTCCGAATCGTCCCGGCCCAGATTGGCCAGCTTGTGGCGGTTGGGGGAGAATATGCACATCTCGTGCGGTGCGCCTGTGAGGATGAAGAGGTCGCGCCAGGCGGTGCCGCTGGCGCGGATGTTCATCATGCGCTTCCATCGCTCCTCTTCACGGAGCGGGGGCAGCATCGCCTTCTTTTGCGGCTCGATCTTTTCTGCGGATGGGCCGGCGTCCGGGTTGTCCGGGGCCTCTTCGGCGTCCTTCTTGCGCTTCTCCTCGGCCACCAGTTCCTTGTCGTACGCCTTGATCTTGCGTGAGATGCGCCGGCTCTTCTGGGTGGATTTGATCTCCTCGTAGATGTCGTGCAGGAGAGCCCGGGCATCCTCGGTGAAGCCCAAGCGGACCATCTCGTAGGTGACCGGCAACATGGGCCAGATCTCCTCGTAGCTCTCGACGAATCGGCCGAAGGTCTCCAGCGCCTTGTCCCGATCGTAGGCGACACCGGCGGGGCCGGTGGGGATCGTGGAGTGGGCGATAGGGCTGGCCGGCAGCGCCCTGGAGGGCGCCGGATCCACCGATTCGTAGGGCCAGGTCATCTCGTGCCAGCGCTGCTTCGACCGATCTCGTGGCTCCTCGTCGTCCTGCGGCGAACCCACGGCGGCGGTCTCCTGCGCTTCGGGAACCGGTGGCGGGGCCAGGGGCCGGCCATCCACGGAGACCGTCGTCGTCGTCCTAGGAAGGACCCGTTCCCGACCTTCGGGGAACGGGCCCCGGGCCAGCTCGTCCAGGATCGCCTGGTACGGGATCGTTTCAGTGGGGGCTTCCGGGACCAGGCCGTCGATGGTGGACGGGGGAGCCGGCCAGGTTCCGTCCCGCGCAACCCCGGGGTAGAACTCCTCGTGGCGGGCCCGCCGGCGCCGGCTCTTGATCACCTGCGAGTACCAGCCCTCCGGTTCATCTTGGAGGATCTGGTTGAAATCGGCCCGGGCCGCGCCGAGCCGATCGAGGGCGATGTTGCACTTAGCGCGGTAGAAACGGGCCGCCTGGCTGTACGTGCCCTTGCTGTCCACGAGCACTGTCAGGGCGTCGATCGCCTCCTCGTACTTGCCGGCCCGGTAGGTGGTGTAGGCCACCATCCACTTGTAGAAGCCCTTCTTGCGGCCCTTGTAGCACCGCTTCCAGGCCTCGTTCGCGTTTTCGTAGTCGGTACCGTTGGTGTAGTACCAGGCCAGGTCCTGTTCGATGCCGCCGAAGCGCCCCGAGCTGCGGTATTCGGTGCGTGCGATCTCGGCGTACTTGGCTGCATTGCTGAAATCGCCGCCCTTGTTGTAAGCCGAGATGGCGCGGTGCAGGTATTCGGAAGCTCCCGGCTTGCCCCGCGTCTCCTCGAACTTGCGGGTCGATTCTGCGGCGATGGCGCTGTACTGGCGGGTCTGCCAGCGGAACGAGTATTCGTTGGCCTCCAGCTTCTTGTAGAAAGCCGAATCGGGCTGGTCCTCGTAGCGCTCGAGGAGTTCCTTGAACAGGTCGTAGGCTTCCGCCCAGCGGTAGGAGTTCTTCAGGGCGTTGGCGCGCACCCACAGCTCGTGGTCGGTGAACTCGGGGATCGTGTGCCCCGCCTCGGCCATGCGCTGAAGGCCTTCCTCGGCGGAGACGCCGTTGGTGGCGTAGCGGTGGCTGACCGCGATGTTGGCGTACATGCGTGCGGCGGAGGCGGGATTGCCCCCAACCTCGTAGGCGCGGGCGATGGCGATCTGGATGGACTCCTTGATGTGATCGTCGTCCGCGTGCGCGTCCATGTAGGCCTTGTAGAGCTTGGCTGCGGTTCCTGCGTTGCCCCATTCCCGGTGGGAATCGGCGATGAGCAGCTCGCAGTCCTCGTAGAACGGCCCCTGGGGGAACCGTTCCCGGTATTCCTCGCACTCAGGCACCGAGGCACGGTACTTGCCCCGCCGGTAGTCCACGTAGGCTTCGTAGTAGGCGGCGTAGATGGCCAGCGGATGTTCACTGGAGCGCACTCGGTAGAAGTGCAACGAGGCCAGCTGCCAGTCCTCGTCCTGCATGCACAGGTAGCCCAGCAAGAAGTTGGCGCGCAGGTACTCGGCGTCATGGGGCCGTTTGACGGCCAGGAAGGGTTCGATCTCCGAGCGGGCCTGGTCGAACTCCCCGGCGCGGAACAGCTCGACGGCCCGATCAAGTTCCCCCGTGGGGATGGCGGAGGCGGTGGGAAGGCCGCCGGGCAGATGCTGGGGACTCTGGTTGAATACCATGCCGGGCTGCGGTGGCGGCGGGGCATCGCCTGACTTCGCGGATCCGGGCAGACCGAGCCCTAGCACGAACAGGGCGAGTGACAGCTTCAGCAGGGAACCAACCCTGAGGGGTACAACCATGATGCGCGCATCGTAACAGGGAAGGTGGGCCCACCGGAACCACCGATCCCAGGTCAATCGATCGGGCGTAAATCGGAGCCGATCGCTTGCGGAGATGTGGGCAGGCGATAAAAATGCTCTTGCGGGACTTTGTTGCGTCTCCGGGAAAGCGAGGAGCGGAAGATGGGAGTGTTCGACCACACATCCTTTGATGGGCACCAGCAGACACTCCCGTCATAGAGCGGAATTCCGTCCCTCACGCCTGACCTGACGACCA
>CAZDDH010000128.1:0-24426 GCA_964504165.1 uncultured Rickettsiales bacterium
CAGCCGCTTGAACCTTTCCGGAAGCGCCAGGGCGCGGTCCTGCTGCGGATTCAGTCGCTCCCGCAGCCGCCAGAAGAGTTCCGCCCGGCGATTGGCGAAGTGGTGGTTCTCCGCCCTCCCCGCGGCGCAAACCGGCACCAGGGGGAACTCTTGCTCGTGAAGCCGATCGGTCACTCCTCCTCCCACGCCCGTGTCATCCACCGCGATACGCGAAGGGGCTATGCCGTATCTGTCCGCCAAAGCGATTATCCTGCCGGCGGTCTCCATGGTGGAGATGCCGGAGAAGGCATACATCTTCCTCAGCGTTTCCTCGCCCACCACCGCCATAACAGTCTGATCGGCTCCATAGCGCGCCACGTCCACCCCCATGCGCAGCGCCGGGTTCCTGGGGAACGCCCGGGCCATGCCCACCCGCGCCCCCCCCCCGAGCGCCACATCCTCACGGCCGAACATGTTGGTCTGTCCGGCGATCCCCACGAAGGGCCTCACGTGCCGCAGCTTGAAGGCGTACTTGAGCCCCATCCGGCTGGATGGGGCCACCATCAGCGAGTCGCGGGGCGCATCGCCCCGCCGGATACCGAAGTTGCCCCCGATATCCACATAGAGCCCGCCGATCAACCGGAACTCGGCACTCAGCGTGAGGACCAGATACTGGAAATCCCAGGCATCACTCGGCTCCACGATCGTCAGGAATCCCACTCCCAGGGAGATCCCTCCCCGGGGGCCCCACCGCAGCCGCTGGGCCTCCTCATTGCTCTGGAATCGCTCCCGCTCGGTGATCTCGAAACCCTCCTCGACGGGATCGAAGAGGGACACCTGGGGACTCTCGTCCACCCGTACGATGACGACTTCGTCGGCGCCCTGCTCCTCGGCCAGCTGGACCAGGTGAGGCGCGATCACCCGTCCCAGGCCGCCGTCGCGTCCCCCATCGAGCACCGCGGCGAGGAATCCGGCGCCGGTGAGCAGGACCAGCTGCCCCCCGGGAACAAGCTCCACCTGCAACGTGCGCACGCCGCCGTCGGCCATCTGCCACTGAAGCAGATGAACGCCGGGGGAGAGGGCCCGCGATTGCGCGGATAGGGTCCCCCGGGCCGAGTCGATACGCAGGTCCCTCACCTGTCCGTCCGGATCCAGGAACAGGGCTTGGCGCGGCGGGGTGTGGAGGATCTCCTTGCCCGCGTCCAAGAAGACCTGCTGGGGAGCCGGGGGGAACCGGTCGTCCCACGGCCGGGATGGCTCGGCCGCCAGAGCCCGGGCGAAGCTACGGTGGGCATCCTGCGGCCCCTTGGTGTAAAAGGCGGCCAGCCCCTCGAAGAAATACAGGTCACTCAGCTTGCCCTCGGGCAGGTAGCCGGTCAGGCACGGCAAGCGGGCTTCCGCCTCCTCGAAGGCAAGCAACGCCGCCTCGTAGTCCAGCCCCATGAACTGGTCCATGCCCCGATCCACGCTCTCCAGCACCACGTCGGGAGGGGTCGGTTCAGCCTGGCACTCTTGGATCAGGATATCGCCGTAGGCCCGCAGGGCCTCGTCCTGCGCGATGCCCAACGCCTCTGCTGCGGCCATGGCCCCCTGGGGCTGCTCACCCCGCCGGTCCATACGTAGGCGCAGCTTCTCCGCTTCCTGCCGAGCCGTGTCGTCCACACCGGGGCCGTAGATCATCAAACGATTCGAAGGCGGTTCCGCCGGTCGCAGCTCCGCACCAGCCTGGCCTCCCCACAGGAGGCCCGCAGCGGCCACCATGGGCGCCCATCGGCTCACGGAGATGTGCATGCGCCTCCCAGGTTGAAATCCCAGCATAGCTTGGTTCCGTCGGCGGTCACCTCCACGTCCACGTTCGCCTCGTCGCCGGCGGCGGCGTGGAGCTGGATCTGGTGATGGCCCACGGCGATGCTGCGGTCGAGCACCGGGCTCCCCCCCCAGGCCTCGCCGTCTACCTGGATCGCGTCGCACCAGGGCATACACTGGATCATCAAAGGCGCCTGCACGGCCTCCACGGCGTGCACAGCCGGCGCACCGCCGCCACCGTCAGTGCCGCCTACCGCTTCGGTGGGCTGGGGCTGCTCGGCGGGCGGCATCTGATCCGGTTGCGGGTCTACGGTGGGGCTGTCCGTAGTGGCCGGAAAACCATTTCCGGCATCGTCTTTGTCATTGGCTTCGCGCGCGGCGTCCTTGCGCGCCTGGCGATCCGCCTGGGCCTGCTCGCGCGCCTCCGCCCTGCTCGCACGCCGGCGCTCCCGTTCCACGTCATCCCTCCCCTGGTACCATCCCATCGCCCAGCCGAATCCAACGGCACCCAGCACCACCACCAGCACCGCCAGCAACCAGAACCGGCTCCCTCGCCGCCGGGGAATCGCGGCGTCCTCGCCAGCCGCCGCGTCTTGAACGGGTGCGGACCACCCGCGGCCGCTCTCGTCCGCCGGCAGCAGGGTTTGGGCGGAGGTCTCGGGATCGCCTCCGGAGTGGGGCGACGGGGTCGTGTATTCACCGCTCCCCGGAGGTGGGTCGTCGCCGGAAGCGGCCCGGCCCAACCACTCCACGTAGTCGCTCAGGCTCCCCTCCGACGGGAACCCGCGCAAGATCTCGTTGAGCCGCTGTTCCACCGCCCGCGCCGAATCCGGCCGGTCCGCCGGATCCTTGGCGATCAGCTGTTCGAACAGATCGGCGACGTAGGGGACCTGCTCACGAATCCACGCCACCTCGTCATCCATGGGAGAGACCGTGATCTTCTGGGCGATCTGCAGCAAGTGTTCGCCGACGAAAAGCGGCTCGCCGCGCAGCAGTTCGTACAAGATCGCCCCCAGGCTGAACAGGTCGGAGGCGGTGGTCAGCTCCTTGCACGTCACCTGTTCGGGAGACATGTAGGCCGGTGTGCCCTTGGCCTCGACGGTGGTCGACTGGAACAGGTTGGCGTCGGATTTGGCCAGCCCGAAGTCGGAGACCATCGCCTGCCCCGCACCACCGATGAGGATATTGCCCGGCTTCAGATCCCGGTGGACCAACCCCACGTGCTCCCCGGCTTCGTCCTCCAGCTCGTGGGCATAGGCCAGGCCCCGGGCCACCTCGGCGACGATCTGGAGAGCGCTCTTGCGCGGCAGGATCACGCCTAGATCCCGGCTCTGGCGCAACAGCTGGGCGAGGGTCGGACCGTCGACAAACTCCATGACGATGTAGAACCCTTGGTCGCTCTGGCCAAACTCCAGCACGTCCACGACGTTCGGATGGCTGAGCTTCCCCCCCAGCCGGGCCTCGTTGATCAAGGACCGCAGCCGGCGCTCTGTGCCGTTCTCACTGTCGGTCCTGATCTGCTTGATGGCCACGCTCCGGGAAAACCCGAGCGGGCCTTCGAGAACGGCACGGTACACGTGCGCCATCCCACCCTCGCCGATGAACTCGGCGATGCGATAGCGCCCGAATTCGGTGCCGATCAGCTGGTCGTGGGTGCCTCCCATAGGTCGCCCCGGATTGTATGGGAGGCGTAGGTTCGTCGTCGAGTGCCGTCGGAGACCCGGTCAGATGTGTGTGACGGATCAGTCCTGCTCACGGAGGCGGTACCGTTTGAGCAAGCTGAAAAGATGCTGGCGGGACAACCCGCTGTTCCGCGCCGCCTCGCTCACGTTTCCGTTGGCTGCGGTGAGGGCCTCCTCGATGTATTCGCGCTCGTGGTGCTCCATCACCTGCTGCTTGTATTCGTGGAACGGCAGCGATCGGTCGAAGCCCGCCTCGGCCGGCGAGGACCGCAGGGGGCCCATCTTGAGATCGGCGGCGGTGATGGACTCGCTGTCGGTCAGGGCAACGGCGCGGCGGATGACGTTGTCCAGCTCCCGGACGTTCCCCGGCCAGCCGTGCCCTACCAGGGCCTGCAAGGCGTCTTCGTCCAGCCGTGCCGCCGGTGAATCGGCCTCTGCCGCGGCACGAGCCAGCAGGAACTGGGCCAGCAGCGGGATGTCCTCCGTCCGCTTCCGAAGCGGGGGGAGCTCCACCGGCACGACGTTCAGCCGGTAGTACAGGTCTTCGCGGAAACGACCTTCCTCCACCGCCTGCTCAAGGCTGAGGTTGGTGGCCGCCACCAGCCGGAAATCCACGTCGATGGCGCGGGACGAACCCACCCGCCGGATCGACCCCTCCTCGAGCACGGTCAGCAGCCTGGGCTGGAGGTGTAACGGCAGCTCTCCGATCTCGTCGAGGAAGATCGTCCCGCCGTTGGCCTCCTCGAAGAGGCCCGTCCGCCGGTGGTCGGCGCCGGTGAACGCGCCCCGCTCGTGACCGAACAACTCGCTCTCGATGAGGCCCTCGGGCAGCGCTCCACAATTGACCTGGACGAAGTTCTCCCGGCCGCTGGCCTGATGCAGGGCGCGGGCGACACAAGTCTTGCCCGTGCCCGTCTCCCCCGTGAGCAGCAGCGGTACCTTGCGGGAGGCCACCCGCTTGAGCAGATCCAGCACTTCCAGCATCGCCTCGGACCGGCCGAGCACGGTGCCGGTGATGTCCACAGGCGTGACGTCCACGGATCGCGTGCCGCTGGGCCTATGGAAGACGATGGCGCTCTGGCCGATGCGGAACCGATCCCCGTCCTCGAGGTAGAGCTCCACGACCCGGTTGGATCCCAGGAAGGTGCCGTTGGTGCTGCGGCGGTCGAGCAGCCGGGCCCCTTCCGGCCCCAGGCGCACCTCGCAGTGCCGGGAGCTGGCGGCCGGATCGTCGACGGCCAGGTCGCACCAGCTCTCGCGGCCGATGAGGGTCACCTTGTCGAGGGGGCCGATGGCCGTCCCGGTGCCGGCGCCCTGGACCACCTCGAGGTGGCAGACCGGCAGCTCCAGGGAGGCCGGAGCGGCCAGCTTGAGCAGCGTGGCCAGTGGAATGGTGGAGTCACCGCCGTTCGTCATTGCCAGGGTCCTCCAAGGCGGAGAGTGTCGCATGGAGGTCGGAGGGCATCAACCGGCGTCCAAACCAGTTCTTGCACCTTCATCCCCGGCCGCTCAGAATCGAACGGGCTCCCCGGGGGAAACCGACGAGGAAGGCGACGCGATGAAACGGCGATGGTGTGCGGTACTTTCTGGATCGATGTTGTTGCTCCTGGTGTTCTCGGGCTGCGAATTGCTCGGCAATACCAAGAACGCGGCCCTGGCTCGACAGTTCACCAGCATGGAAAAATCGTTGAACTCGGTGCAGGACGATCCCAACCGGGATGCCGCCCTGGACCTGATCCGCCGCGGCCACGACGAGGCCAAGGCCGGCCACTTTGTACAGCGGGACGTCACCCTGTACGAGGACAAGGTCAAGGAGATCTGCGAGGACGGGTCCATCAATGATTCGGAGTTGCAGGTACTTCAGGAGGATTTCGACTCGATGTGGAAGCCCCAGTAGCAGTCACCCCGACCGCCACCCCTCTTCTCTTTTGCTCGGACTCCTAGAACTCCAGCTGCATCCCCATCCCTGTCGGGGTCACGGCCGCCGAGAAACCGACCTTTCGTCCCCTCCGGTGCCGGCCGGCGTCGGCCTGGGCCTTCTGATCCCCGAACGGCTCGGGCAAACGGGTCGAGGCGCCGATGATCATCGCGGTCAATCCCACGGTCTGCAGCAGGGTGCCCCATACGGCTCCGACCAGCTGGGTGCCGGCGTCGTAGTTGGCGTCCGCCAGTTGCAGGGCCTGCCGGTCCATCCAGGACTGGGTGAGGATGGGGCCGATCAGCGGGATGACGGGTAGGAAGGCGGCGGCGGCGCTGGCGTCCAGGCCCTCGTCGCGGGCCTGGTCGTACAGGTTGCCCACCTCGGCGGCACCGAAAGCGATGCTCAGGGTGTAGGACGGGATGAACGCGCCGGCGCCGCAGTAGGTCCATGTCCGGCGCCGTAGCTGAGCCCGCTTGTACAGGAAATCGAACTCGGGGTAATGCTCCTCCACCACCACCTTCACCGGCGTGGCGTCCTCTCTCCAGTAGTGGGCCTTGTGGATGTTGGGCGGGATCACCTCCTCGAACGGCCTGTGGGCCAGGCCCGGCTCGCTGATGAGGATGTGGAAGATCGTCGACCAGATGTCCTCCAGGGAGTAGTCCTGCAAGATCAGGCGGTCGATGGCCCCGATAGCAGCGTCCATCTCGACATCCGAGGGGGCCGGCCCCCGGTAAAGATAGTAACTGGTGACCAGCTGGCGCTTGCGCGTCTCCAGCATGCCGGTGAAGGCCTTGACCCCTCCCCTCGACGCGGTCGCGGGTTGGGCCGGCTCCGTGGCCTGCTGGGCTGCGGGTTCCTCGGCTGCTGCGGTGCTCGGTGAATACACCTCGCCTTCGCCGGTCTCCAGGTTCTTGGTTTCGGCCATGGCCACGGTTCCGGGGAGCCCGGTCAAGCACAGGCCCAGCAGGCCCAGCAGCAGGCCTTTTGTCAACGAGTGGTTACACCGGATCGTCAACAGCTGACGACACTCCGTGCCCGGTTCGAGTCGATTCGACATGCGGTTTCCCTCCTTTGTGCTCCTGGGGAGGGTTCATCGCAAAGGCCGTGCCAATTCTTCAGGGGGGGGAACCCCAGGCGGATTCACCGAGGAGTTCGGAGAGGGGGACGGACCGCAGTCCGACAGACTCCAGGTGGTCGAGTATGGGCGGTAGCGCCTCCAGGGCCGCCGGTTTCCCGTCGGCCAGGCGATCGTGCATCAACACGATGTCCCCGTCGCGCACGCGGCTGGTGACCCGCCGGACCACCCGGGCCGGTTCCGTCCGGATACCGTCCTTGGCGCCCACGGTCCAGCCCACGATCACCCACCCCCCGGCCTTGGCGGCACGCATCACCCGCGGGTTGAGCAGCCCGACGGGAGGGCGGTACATCCGGGGCCAGCGGTCCGTCGCGGCGTTCACGGCGGCAGAGCACCGAGTGAAGTCATCCTGGAGGCGCGGTACGGAGAAATTGGTGGCGGCCGGGGTATGGGCGAAGGAATGGATCCCCACTTCGTGGCCCCGCTCCACGAGCTCGCGGACGATATGCGGGTGCTGTTCCACCCGGTGACCGACCACGAAGAAGGTCGCCCGCAGGCCGCGTTCCTCCAGCAGATCAGCCACCTGCATCGTCGTCACCGGATCCGGCCCGTCGTCGAAGGTCAAGGAGACCCGCTGACGGCCGGGGCGCCCTCCGATGACCACGGGACCGAAGACCCCCGTGCGGATGCCCACCACACCGGCGGCGACGATGGCCAAGAGCAACATGGACGAAAGAAAGAACGGGAGCACCGGATGGGCCGGGTGGAGCCAGTAGAGCCCGATCCCTAACGCCACCAGCACCAGTGCGGGGGGGATCAACCAACGTCGATCGGGAGCGTGGACCTGGCCAGCCATCCGTTTCATGCACCTCGTCCGCCCCCGCAACGCCTGCGGGAACGCCTGAACCTGCTGATTGTACAGCCGTTCGCCGGCACGCACAGGCGACGACGACAGGAATCGCGGCGGCAGCGCCGGGGACGACCGCGCACGGGCTAATTGGCGCACGGGCTGCTAGAATCCGCGAACGTGCCGCGGACAACATGTTCTGACAGGAGGTCACATGCCCCGCAAGCGACGGACGAAGTACAAGCACCCGATCCTGAGCCCGGCAGAAGCTCGCTGGACCTGTGATCCCTCGGTCTTCGATTTCGAGACCACCGAAGCACTGGAATCCCCCGAAGCGTTCCTGGGCCAGAAGCGCGCCCTGCGAGCGCTGAGCTTCGGCGCGGACGCTGGCAGCCCCGGTTTCAACGTGTTCGTGTCCGGTATGAACGGGACCGGCCGGACCTCCATGACCGAGAATTTCCTCCAGGAGCTGGCGGCGGTCCGCGAGGCACCCGAGGACTACTGCTACGTCTACAACTTCGAGGAGGAGTCGCGGCCACGCCAGCTGGGCTTGCCTGCCGGCATGGGCGTAGCTCTGCGCAACGGCATGGACGATCTGGTCAAGGAGCTGGCCCGTTCCCTGCCCAAGGCGTTCGAGGAGGAGGACTACGAGCGGGAGCGGATGGCCCTCAAGATGACCGTCGAGCGCCATCAGGCCGAGGCCTTCGAGGAGCTGCGCGCGGCGGCGGAGGAGCATGGATTTGCCATCGCCCGGACGCAGCAAGGATTTGCCGTCGCCCCGGTCAAGGACGGCCAGGTCCTCGAGCCGGCGCAGATGGCGGAGATGGAGGAGGAGGAGCAGGAAGCGCTCAAGGCCGGCGAGACCGAAGTCCGCAACCTGCTGCGACTGACGCTGCGCAAGTTCCGCGACATCGAAAAGGAAGCCACCAAGTCCCTGGAAAAGCAGGAACGGGACAACGCCGAGTCGGTGGTCGCACACGCCCTGTACAACCTGCGCAAGCAGTTCCGTGGGCAGAAACGCGTCCGCGCCTTCCTGGACCAGGTTCAGGAGGACATCCTGGACAACATCGAGGAGTTCAAGGCCAGCGACGAGGAACAGAACGAACTCCAGATGGTCGGCCCCGGGGCCTCGGAGACGGCATTTCCGTTCTCCTACCGCTACAAGGTCAACCTGCTGGTGAACCACGCCGAGCAGGAGGGCGTCCCGGTCGTCCGGGAGGCCTACCCCACCTACCGCAACCTGCTGGGGAGTGCGGACCACCAGTCGTACTACGGCAACCTGGTCAGCCACTTCACCATGATCCGCCCCGGCTCCATGCACCGCGCCAACGGCGGGTTCCTGGTCATCGACGCCGAAGACCTGCTGAGCAGCCCCCAGGCATGGGAAGGGTTCAAGCGGGCGTTGAAGGTCAAGGAGCTCAACCTCGAGGAACCGTTCGACCAGTTCAAGACCACCTCCACCGTGGCCATGCGCCCCGAACCGATCCCGCTGCGCCTCAAGGTCGTGATGATCGGCACGCCGCTGATCTTCCACCTGCTGTCCACCAACGACTCCGATTTCCCCGAGCTGTTCAAGGTGCCCGCCGAGTTCCGCGCCTCGATGAACCGCTCACCGCGCTCCATCGAGGCCTTCGCCGGATTCTGTGCGGCCCGCTGCAAGGACCTGGAACTGCGCCCGCTCACCCCCGCGGCTGTCGCACGCCTGGCCGAGCACTCATCGCGGCGAGCGGGTCAACGGGATCGGCTGGATCTGCGGTTCCGGGACCTGATCGATCTGATCAGCGAGGCGGACTACTGGGCCTGCAAGGAGGATCAGGACGACGACGGGAGTTCGGTCATCGACCGGGACGACGTCGAGGTGGCCATCAACAACCGGGACGATCGCGGCATGCACCTGCAAGAAAACGTGCTGCGCATGATCCGTGAGGGCACGATCCGGATGGATCTGGGGGAAGCGCGCGTCGGCCAGATCCACGGGCTGACGGTCCTGCAAGCGGGTCAGCGGCCCTTCGGCCTGCCGGCCCGCGTCTCCGCCCGCATCACCGCGGGTCAGGGGTTCGTGGTCAATGTGGAGCGGGAGGTCCAGCTGTCCGGCCCCTTCCACAACAAGGGCGTGCTGATCCTCACCGGTTATCTCAAGGGACGGTACGGTCTCAATCATCCCCTGTCGGTCAATGCGTCCATCGTCTTCGAACAGAGCTACTCCCCGGTGGATGGCGACAGCGCCACGCTCGCCGAGCTGTGCTGCGTTCTCAGCGGTATCTCCGAAGTCCCGATGCGCCAGGATATTGCCATCACCGGCTCCCTGGATCAGATGGGGCGCGTCCAGGCTGTGGGCGGACTCAACGAGAAGATCGAGGGGTTCTGGGCCGCGTGCCAGGAGCTGGATCCGGAACGGGACGTGGGGGTCATCCTACCGGCCACGAACGTCCGCCACCTGATGCTCTCGCAGGAGGTGACCGAGGCCGTCGCCAGCAAGCAGCTGAGCATCTGGCCCGTGGAGACCGTGGAAGATGCCCTGGAGATCCTCACCGGCATCACCGCCGAACAGATGGACCAGCTGGTGGAGGACCGCCTGCAACTCCTGCGGGAGAACGTCCGCGGCATGGGTGGCGGCGGCGAATCCGTGGTGTTGATGCGAGACCATCAGGAGCTCCCCGCCGGCCCTCCCGATCCCGGCCCCAAGAAATAGCGAGGCGCTACGGGTGAGCGGTATCCAGATATCCAAGGAAGCGGAGGCGCTTCATCGTGAAGCGCTGGTCATGGACCTGCACGTCGACACCCTGCTGCCGGCTCACTGGACCGGCTACAGCTTTGCCCGCCGCCACTTCAATGTCCTGCCCCGCTCCTTCGCCTTCTGGCAGGCCGATCTTCCTCGCCTCCGCGCCGGCGGGGTGGACCTGGTTGCCCTGGGTGTGGTGCTGTCGCCGTTGCGGCGACGCTCGGCACCGGTGACGGCGCTGACCGACCTGGAGCGCATGCAGCGCTGGTGCCTCGAGAACTCGGACCAGATGGTGTTCTGCGGGACGGCCGCCGACATCGAGCGCGCCCACGACGAAGACAAGCTCGGCTGCTTCGGGGGCATCGAGGGTGCCCACGCATTGGGGGGGTCCCTCGACGTGCTGCCGCGCCTACGCCACGCCGGCGCTCGCTACGTGGGGCTGACCCATTTCAGCAGCAACGACGCCTGCAGGCCATCCATGGGCTGGGGCCGGTCCGATACCAAGGGCCTCACCGACTTCGGGCGGGCGCTGGTGGACGAGCTCAACCGCCTCAAGATCACCATCGACCTGGCCCACATCAACCGCCCGGGCTTCCTGGAGGCCGTGCGCCGCAGCACCGCGCCGGTCATCGTCAGCCACACGGGGGTCGCTGGCGTCTTTCCGGTGCGCCGCAACATCGACGACGAACAGATCCGCGCCGTGGCGGATCGGGGCGGAGCCATCGGGGTGATGTTCGCCACCAATTTCATGGGCCGGGGCCCGGAGGCTGCCGTCGCGTCGGCCATCGTCCGGCACATCCAGCACCTGATCCAGGTGGGAGGCGAGGACTGCCCGGCCATCGGCTCGGACATGGACGGATTCATCCCCCTACCGCGGGACCTACCTGACGCCGCCTCCATGCCACGCCTGACCCACCTGATGCTCAAAGCCGGCCTGGAAGAGCGGGTGATCCGCAAGGTGCTGGGGTTGAACGCCCTGCGCGTGTTCAAGGAGAGCTGGGGAGACTAGCGTCCCCCCTCCGCGTCCTCCGCGTTTTTTTCTTCCATCCGTATGTCTGGCGTCAACGCTCAGCTTCCGCCTTGACGAACTTGATGTACCCCTTCAGCGAGGTCTTCGTCAGCAGGGTCTCCACCCAGCCCGGCACCGAGCGGCCGGTCTTGATGCGGGTGATGTACAGGAAATCCACCTTGCCCGGCTCGCCATCGACGGGCCACACCGTGAAGCTGCCTTCCGTGGCCTCGATGTCGTTGTCCTTCTGATCGTCCAGAGTCCACTCCAGGTATTGCTGGCTGGGGTAGTAGGTGTGGTGGACGTTGTAGGGGATGGACTGGCCGGCGACCTTCAGTTCGTAGTGGATGTCGATGTAACGCCCGCCCGACGGAGGAGTCCGCCCCATCTCCGCCGTGTAATCCTCGGACACGACCACGGAATCGTTGCTCTCCGGGATGCGGTCGAAGGCCAGCAGGATCTTCCAGACATCCGCCACGCTGGCGTTGATGCGCTGGACCCCGATGATGGTGCCCGAGTCCTCGTCTTCATAATCCCGGTTCAGGACGAGCTTGCCCTCGGCGAGGGTCTCCTGGTCCTTCGCGGACAGGGTGGGATAGGTGGGCTTGGCTGCCAAGGCGGGGGTGGCCAGTACGATGGCGAGCAATGGAATCAGGAACTTCATCATGACCTCCAACCCGACCGACGGCGGGCTGCTTGTTTCATTCATGACCGGTTCAGAGAGGCGCAGATGAACCCTTCGCCAGCGGGGCGAATCCTCAGCCCAGGTGGGGGCCGATCGCCTCGACGACCAGCCTCGTGGTCGCCACGTAGAGTAAATCCCGCTCCTGGATCTGGTAGGTCTCGACCTTGAACTGATCCCCGCCGATGCGCGGCTGGAACCGGTGCACCAGGCTCCCATCCCGGATGATGGCGCCGCCGTTGGTGCTGCCCAGGTCCTCCATCTTGACGGTGTCGCCGTCCTGCACGAGCCAGGAATGGAACTGGGATATCTGGGAATTATCGAGGCACCAGTCACAGGTGCTGGACCGTCCCATCAGGACGGGAAGACGCGTGAAGAGCCGTTCCTCGCCGTCCGGCTCTCCGGGCTCTGGCAGCCTCCTCAGCCGGATCTGCAGCGGGGGCAACACCTCGGCGAGCCGCTCCTGGACCTCCCGGATCCGTTCCAGCGCGTAATCCATACCTTCGGAGACGTACCGCGGTACGGTCCGGCCCGCTTCGGCAGCCTGCTGGCGCAGGTTGGTCAGGTTGTTCTGATGGATCAGCAGGACGTGACGCAGGCGGATCGGGTCGTCCGTGGACGAAGCGGACATGGCTGCGGCCACGGATATGGACCCGGATGTCGATGGGGACGGGGCCGGGGCAGCGGCCGGCGGCATTGGAGCCGGCGGCGTTGGAGCCGGCGCGGGCGCTGCGGGCATCGGTGGCATGACCGGCGCTGCGGGCGGTGGTGGTGGCGGTGCGGCCATCGCCGGCTGCGCCGGGCGCGGGGCCACAGGTGCGGGCGGCGGTGCCGGGGGCGGGGGCGGGGGCGGCGGCTCGGGTTCGGGCTCGGGAGGTATGCGGCGTGTCTCGCTGACCTCCTGGGCCATCGGCGCCGTGACCATCCCACCCGGGATCTCGAACCGACTCCCACACCCTTTGCATGTAGCGCGCGCACCTTGGCGCGGGATTTTCTTGGAGGAGATCCGGTATAGGGCATTGCACTTCGGGCAACGGATCTTCATGGTTCACCCCAACAAATCTGGCAGCGCGAAGTGGCATCATATACCAAATTGTCAATTCGTCGCTCCGGCATTGTGTAGGCTGTGTGTGTAAGGGAACAGTGAGGGTGGCCGAGGGGTTGATTGGATCGATGATAAGGCCCGCGCCACGCGGCCGTCCCAAGGAGGAGAATCCATGGGTGTCCTACGATCGGGACGAACACATCTGACTCGATTTTTCCTGACCTTGATCGCCGTGGGGGCGGCCATGATCCTGGGCTCCGCCCTGGGATCCCTGTGCCCGTTGCCATGGCACCCGCTGGCTCACGCCGGCGAGGGGGAGGACGTCGAGGCAGCCGTAGAAGACGGGGCCGCCGCCGGTGTGCCGGCCGCCGAAGACGAGCCCACCTTCACCCCCGAGGAGTGGGCCGAGATCGAGCGCCGTCTCGGGGACCTTCCCGAAGCCGGCACCGAGAGCCGGGACGCGGGCGTCGTGGTGTTCCCGATGACCGGCACCATCGATCTGGGCCTGAGCGCCTTCCTGGAGCGGGCCCTTCTGGACGCTGGAGACGCGCGACTGTTCATCGTCGACATCAACACCTTCGGGGGCAGGGTCGATGCGGCGGTCCAGATCCGCGACCGGCTGATGGAGACCGAGATCCCCACCGTGGCCTACATCCACCCGCGGGCCATCTCGGCCGGCGCCCTGATCGCCCTGTCCTGTGACGTCATCGTGGTGGCCCCAGGCTCCTCCATCGGCGCCGCGACCCCCATCCATATCGAAGGGGGCGAGGCGACCCCGGTGGACAAGAAGTTCGTCTCCTATCTGCGCGGTGAGTTCCGCTCCACCGCCGAGGCGCAGGGACGGGACGGGGCCATCGCCGAGGCGATGGTGGACGCGGATGTGGTCGTGGAGGAGCTGGTCACCGGCGAGGAGCTGCTGACCATGGACGAAGGCCAGACCCTGGAGCACGGCATCGCCGACTTCCGCGCGGAGACCCTCGGCGAGGTCCTGACCACATTGCACCTGACCGAGGCCGTCCAGAGCAAACCGGAGATCTCCTGGGCCGAAGGCCTGGTACGTTTCCTGACGGATCCGGTGGTCGGCGGATTGCTGATGTCCCTGGGCATGCTGGGGTTGGTCGTGGAGATCTGGTCCCCCGGTATTGGCCTCCCTGGGGCCGTCGGGGTCACCTGCCTGGCCCTGTTCTTCTTCGGCCACTTCATGACGCACCTGGCGGGCATCGAGGAGATCGTGCTCATCGGCATCGGAGCGATCCTGCTGATGGTGGAGATATTCATCATCCCGGGCTTCGGGGTGGCGGGCATCGCGGGTATCGCGGTCATTGCACTGGGCTTGCTGCTGGCCATCGTGGGACTGGACCTGAGCGTCTCGATGCAGACGGGATTCATCTGGACCGCGCTGCTACGGGTGCTGGCGTCGCTGGGGGTCACGGCGATGTGTTTCATGGGATTCCTGTACCTGTTCCCCGATAGCCGGCTGGCCAACCGGCTCGTCCTACGGGAAAAGGTGGGCAAGGGAGCCACCCGCCGCACCACCGAGACCAAGCAGCCCGAAGAGGACTCGCTGCTGGGGCTCGTGGGCGTGGCGGCCAGCGACCTGCGCCCCGCCGGGATCGTCCATTTCGATGAACGCCGGGTGGACGTGGTCACCGAGGGGGACTACGTGGTCAAGGGCGCCGAGGTGAAGGTCATCGACGTCAGCGGCAACCGGGTGATGGTCCGCAAGATCGAAACAAAAGACGAGGGGGAATAGTCTGCGAACGTCAACGTTTGTAGACTGTCCAAATCATTCCGTGAATAAACGGCCCGAGGGCCGCACATATATCCTGAGGAAGGGGAACAAGATGAGAGATAACGTACGCGCGATTGTGGGGACGCTCGCCCTGGGGACGAGCCTGCTGACGGCCGGTTCGGCGATGGCTCAGTCCGGGCCCAGCCCGGCGGCGACGGGCATCTTCCTGCTCGCCATCCTGGGCGGCTTCGTGGCCCTAGTGATGCTCGGCATCATCCTGTACTTCGTGCCGGTGGGGCTGTGGATCGCAGCCTGGGCCGCCGGCGCCAAGGTGGGCATCGTGCAGATGGTCGCCATGCGGCTGCGCCGCGTGCCCCCGCCCCAGGTGGTCAACCCCCGCATCATGGCGGTCAAGGCCGGGCTGGACATCGGCGTCTCCGAGATGGAAGCCCACCTCCTGGCCGGCGGCAACGTCGATCTGGTCATCAAGGCTCTCATCTCCGCCGCCAAGGCCAAGATGGAGCTCAACTGGGACCGGGCCACCGCCATCGACCTGGCCGGCCGTAACGTCCTCGAAGCGGTGAAGATGTCCGTCAACCCCAAGGTCATCACCACTCCCAAGGTGGCGGCCGTGGCCATGGACGGCATCCAGGTCATCGCCATCGCCCGAGTCACCGTGCGCGCCAACCTGGACCGCCTGGTGGGTGGTGCAGGTGAGGAAACGATCCTGGCCCGCGTGGGCGAGGGTATCGTCACCACCATCGGTTCCTCGGAGAAGCACAAGCTGGTTTTGGAGAACCCTGACCGCATCTCCCAGACCGTGTTGGCCAAGCAGCTGGACGCGGGCACCGCGTTCGAGATCGTGTCCATCGACATCGCCGACGTGGACGTGGGCGCCAACATCGGTGCCAAGCTGCAGACCGAGCAGGCGGAAGCGGACAAGGAAGTGGCCCAGGCCAAGGCCGAGTCCCGTCGCGCCCTCGCCGTCGCCAACGAGCAGGAGATGAAGGCCAAGGTCCGCGAGATGCGCGCCTATCTGGTGGAAGCGGAAGCCAAGATCCCCATCGCCATCGCCAGCGCCTTCGAGAAGGGCAACCTGGGGGTGATGGACTACTACAACCTGCGCAACGTGCAGGCCGACACCGAGATGCGCAAATCCATCGGTGGCATGAACAGTGGCGGTAGCACGGACGTGATCAAGTAAGGCAAGGCCGTGTCAGACGCCTACGACGATAACGAGAAGTACGGGAAGAATTCTCTCCCTCCGCCGCTGACGAGCGGAGGGAGGCCGGTCTTCGAGGACCGCGAAGCCTTCCTGCGGCGCTTCATCATGACCGAGGTGCTCGGGCCACCGCTGGCACACCGCAAGCGGCAATCGGCGCCACCTCCACCACCCGTGAAGGAAAAGTAACGGACGATGGATCTGCTCTTCCGCCTGATCATCTGGCTCGTCAAGATGGGCTACAAGGCCTACAAGGAGAGCCAGGCCGAAGCTGCTGCTCAAGCAGCCGGTTCCCAGCAGGCGGCCCAGGCACAGGCGGCAGCGGCGGCCGTGCACACCCCCCAGATGAGCGATGCCATGCAGGCCGTGGCCTCCCAGCTCGACGACGTGGCCGAGGATCTCGCCTCGACCGCCAGGGAGTTCGCTGGTTCGACCACCGACGATCCGGCGCGGGAGGCCTTGCGCCGGGTCGCCAAGGAAACGATCGAGGAGACCGCCCAGGAGCACCGTATGGAGCTCCGCACGGGTGATATTGCGCCCGGCGCGACCGATCGCATCCACGGCTCGCTGACCTTCCACCGGCGCATGATCGGCGGCCTGGAATCCCTCGATGCTCAGCGCACCGATCCGGGCCGTTCAGGGCTGCTGACGGACGTCGACATGGCGGCGATGGCCTGCTATCAGCCGCTGCTGGACTTCCAGCGACGACGCAACATCCCGCTGGCTACCCGCCGCACGGTGGCATTCTTCGGCGAAACGCCCGGTTCGATGGCCCCCCTGTTCGCCAGAACGTCCGTGGCCCCCGTCGAGGTCTCCATGCGGCTCCAGCACGACGTCATCGGCTGGCCGCTGATCGGCCGCGAGATCGGCCGGGATATCGTGCTGAGCACCGTGGGGCTGTGGGGCGAGCTACGAGACGCCGCTGGGTTCCCCCAGCCGGGCGCTCAGATCAACGCCGGTTTCGTCACCCAGGACGACGTCCAGGGAGCCCTGGGCGCCTGGCTGCTGGAGCTGGCAGCGGACGGCATCGGCACGCTGGTGATGGGCCCCTCCTATCTGGCCGCGCTGACGGTGCTGCTGAGGGTTCCGGACAAGCCGTTCCGCACCCGGGTGGTCGGCCTCTCCGACGGCCGGGTGAGCTCCATCCCCCCCGCCGAACTCCGGGTCCAGCTGGCCGCCAAGGTGCTGGACCGCATCGGCTACTCCGAGGCCGCCTCCCGCATGCTCGCCGCCTGGGAAGAGGTGCATGGCGGCGATATCGAGTTCTACTTCCCCACCGGCAACGGTCGCTATGCCGCCGTGCCCGAGAATTACTACGTGGACCCGACCCACGACCTGGCCCGCACCATCTGCTCCCAGCAGGTGCCTTCCCTGGCCGGGATGCACCTGGTGGACGTCCCCGGATTCCACTTCTCGCTGGGGATGAACAAGAACGCCGAGGCAGCCCTTGCCATGATGCGCAGCGGTCGAACCCCCTCGGGCGATCCGCGGGCGCTGGTGGCCGCAGCAGGGCTACTGGGGTATGAGGAGCCCGCCCGCCGGGTCCCCACCCTGTCCCTCTTGCGCGCAGGCCTCTCCCCGCACGCAAAGAGTGCCTCCCGCAGGGTCGTGACGATCGCCACGGGGGACGAACACCTGCTTTCCCCGCAGGTGATCCGCGACGCGCTGTTGCTCGAGGATGTCTTCAGTTCGGTACGCCGCTGATCAGCGGCGGCGGATCATCAACAACAGGAAGGCCAGCGCCAAGGCGGCGGGGCTGACGGCCGCGTGGACGCCGTCCTGACGGCAGCCGCAGACGATGCCCAGGGACGGCACCTCGGATGAATTTTGGGGGCCGATCTCGCTGTCATCGTCCGAGACATCGTCGTCGAACCCGGCGTCATCGTCGTCGTCGTCGTCGTCCGACGTCCCGTTGCAGTCGGCGTCGTTGCCGTCCACATACCCGTCACAGTCGTCATCCAGGCCATTGCTGCAGTTCTCGTCGGCGGATGGATGGATGTTGGGGTTGTTGTCGTTGCAGTCATCCCCGCCCGAAGACTGGGAGTTGTAGCCATCTCCGTCGGCGTCCACTTCCTCTTCGGGGCAATCGATGGGATTGGTGCCGCTGGGATCCTGGCTGCCGTTGGTCCCACAGTCGTAGAATCCCTGGTTGATGTCCTCGGCGGGCCACCCACAGTAGGGAGTGATCGTGCAATCAATGGTGCAGGTGACCGAGTTCTCACACCACAACAGGCGCTCCCCCACGCAGCAACCCGCATAGGTGAGCCCGTAGCAGCCCGTGGCGTCCCATACTTCCCCGTCGCCCGAGCACTGTGCGCTGGCACCCCTGGGCAAGGCCATCAGGAGTAAACAAGCGAACACCCCTAGCCACCATCGCGAACCGTTCATAACCAACCTCCGAAACCTGTCCTCATCCCCCAGTTTAGCCCTGTCCGCCCCCGACTAGGAAAGAAAACCCTCGCCCAGACGTATGCACAAATACCGAGGTCGGGCGTCGTCGGCAACCCTGCAAGGATGAATCAACCGGGATTTCCCCCTTGCCCGGCAATCGATCTTGGCGGATTATGCGACGCGAACGCGCACGGATTGATTATGGAGTCCAGCCATGGCTGACAAGAAGAGCAGGGCCAAAAAAGACGAGGCCAAGGACAAGAAACGCGCAGCGGGCAAGGCCCCCGCGGATACGGGCGCTGCCAGCTGGACCAAGACCATCATCCAGCTCGTGGTCGTGGTGTTCGTGGCGCTGGCCGCCCGTTCGAGCCTGGCCGATCACTATGTGATTCCCAGCGGATCCATGCTCCCCACCCTCGAGATCAAAGATCGCGTCTTCGTCGGCAAAGCCCGCTACGGGCTCCGCATCCCCTTCACGTCGATCACCGTCCTGGGCGAAGAACTGCCCGAGCGCGGCGACGTGGCCGTCTTCCGCTCCCCCACCGATGGCTCCATCTTCATCAAGCGGGTCATCGCCCTACCCGGCGACAAGATCCGAGTCCAGCGGGGCCGCATCTACCTGGACGACCAGCCGGTGCGCTGGGAGAAGGAAGGGAACGAGACCTACGAGATCCTCAACGACCGCAGGTATCACCTGCGGCTCAGCGACGGCGGCGGCCCCGAACAGGCCCCGGTCACCATCCCCGAGGGGCACTGCTTCGTGATGGGCGACAACCGGGGCAACAGCCAGGACAGCCGGGCGTGGGGGTACCTACCCCTGGAGAATCTCCGGGGACGCGCCGTGGCCATTTACTGGCGCGGAGAGAAGAAGTGGTTCGCCTGGGACGACCTGTACACCGATGTGGCTGCCGCGCCCGAAGAACAGGCCCCAGCCAAGGAATGATCCCCCCTCCCGCTCCCTCCCCGATTCACGCTTGACACTGTACATCTGTTCAGTCAGCCTGGAGTCATGAACTCCAGTCTTCACGTTGGAACCGTCGGTTTTCGTCATCCACAGTGGGTCGGTTCCTTCTACCCCCGGGGCCTGTCCAGCGAGGGTTTCCTCGACCATTACGCCAGTCACCTGGATGCCGTTGAGGTGCCTCTGGACAACATCGCCGACCTCAAGGCATTGGTGGCGTTCGGATCCAGGAGCCTGCGCGTGCTGATCACCCTACCCGACACCTGGATCAGCCTGCCCCCTGGCCCCCTCCCCTTTCACCCCGGCCTCGATCTGCTCGAAGAGCTGGCGGTCGCCGGCCAGCTGTCCGGGATTCGCCTGCCCCTCAATCCCCGGCTGCCCCCCACCCGCGACCACGCTGTGCGCCTCCGACGGCTGGCCAAGGTCTTTGCCGACCAGGGCCTGGTGGTGGACCTCCCCGGCGGGCGCTGGCAGGACCCGGCCGTGCTCGAGTGGCTGGAGCGGATCGCCGTCTCCACCACCTGGACCGCCAGCCCGGCGCTGCTACAGCCCCAGGTGGTCACCGGCCCATCGGGCGTGGTGCGCATCGTCATCCCCGGGAACACGGACCGCCTGGGCCCGGCCCAGCTGCGCAAGCTGTTGCCTGGCATCCGGTCGGTTGCCCGCGGCCGATCCGAGGTCCTGTTGCTCGTCGAGGGGAGCGGCCGTCACGGGGCGGGTGTTCTGGACGCGCTGGATCTCAGGAAACTGATTCGATCACAGCCGTCCCCCGATCTCGAGTCCGCCGTCCAGCATATGGAGGCTCTCTAGGGTAACGGGAAGTTGGGGGATATCGAACTCCATGATCCACGGGAGGCGGCGCTTGCCCACCTGGGTACGGCCGTCCACCTCCAGGGTGTGAACCCCCAGGATGAACTTGCCATCGTGCAACGATACAGCGCCACTGACATCCACGTGGATGGCGGACATGGGTGGAGCGGTCTTCCACAGGCGCACGCCGGCCACGAAGCCGGTCTCGCTCAGCGTCAACGACTGCACGTCCAGCTGCCGCGATGAACGCTGCAACCCGGCGCCCAGCTTGCCCGACAGCCCGGTGCGGGCCAGCGCAAGCGCCAGGGGTTGTTCGTCGATACGCAGCACCCAGTCCTCGTCGCCCGGATCCAGGTGGAGCGCCGATACGGTGGGCGGGGCGGTCACCGGCAACCGGGTCTGGAACCCGATGAACAGCGTCTCCCGGCCGGCGGGGAAGGTCCGGACAACCGCTCCGGACAGCGGCAAGGGGCCCAGGGCTCCGTCCCCGGGCACCTTGAACAACGCCATCGCTCCATCACCGTCGGCTGCCTCCTTCAGCAACCGGCGGAACTCCAGCTCGGCGGTAGAGGAGATGGCCGTAGACAGCCCCGGCGGGAATCCAGGCAAAGCGACGGAGAGCCGCGCCGCTCCCGCATCGGGGGTTCCCACCAGCTCCAGCCCTCCATCCTCGGGCACCCGGGCCTCGAGCTCCACGGCCAGGCGGGCGGTGAGGCGCAGATCCTGTTCCATGGCCAGCAGGCCCGCGGAGGCCTGGACCACTCCGGGCACGGCCGCCAGGACATCGATGGAGGATGGGCTGCCGTTGCTGGACGGCCGGATCTCCAGCACCAGCTGCGTCCAGTCCAGCTGGATGGCCACACCGGCAAGCCCCGGCACACCGGCCAGGGTGAACTCGGCGGGCAACGGGCCACCCTCGTCCACCGAATAACGCCGCAGCAGCGCCCCCTCCACCGCGTCTGGCCGGACGGCCATCCCGGCCTGGTAGGAGTCCGTCGCCGGGAGCTCCACGTCGGTGAAGAGATGGGCCACCCGCTGGTCGTAGGCCAGCCGGGTCCGTCGCCCCGGGCACCCGGGCAGCAGCATCGCCCCAACAACGCACAGCACAGCCAACCTATACTGGGGCCGGATGCAGCTCACATCGCTCGATATCGGCATCGTCGTCGCCTACCTCTGCTTCGCCCTGGCGGTGGGCATCTACTCCATGCGGCGCGCATCAGGCTCCACTGTAGCCTTCTTCGCCGCCGGGCGCTCGCTCCCCGGCTGGTTGCTGGGCATCTCGATGGTGGCCACCACCTTCGCGGTGGATACGCCGCTGGCCGTGACCGGGATCGTGGCCAAGGACGGCATCGCCGGCAACTGGTTCTGGTGGTGCACCGCCGTGGCCCACGTGGGGGTCATCGTCCTGTTCGGGCGCCTGTGGCGCCGCAGCGAGGTGCTCACCGACGCCGAGCTGGTGGAGATCCGGTATGGAGGCCGGGCCGCGTCCGTGCTGCGATCCGTGCAGGCTTGCTTCTTCGCGGTGGTGGTCAACTCCATCGTGCTGGGCTGGGGGCTCGTCGCCGCGAGCAAGCTGGTGGAAGCCGTGTTGCCCACCTGGCCCGCATGGTGGACCATCTTCGCGATGGTGGCCTTCGCGCTGCTGTATGCGTCGCTGGGGGGACTGCGGGCCATCGTGCTGACGGACCTGGCCCAGTTCACCTTCGCCATGGGCGGCGCCCTGGCCCTGGCGATCTACGCCGTACACGAGGTCGGGGGCCTGGCCGCCCTGCTGGAGGGCGTGCGCACCACCCCGGGGGTCGCGCCCGACACCCTGGACCTTCTCCCCCGCCCCAGCTCCGGTACGGCGGTGATCACCGTCTTTGCCACCTACATGCTGGTGCAATGGTGGGCCCGGCTGGCGTCCGATGGCGGTGGCTACCTGGCCCAGCGCATGGTGGCCGCAAAGGACCCGGAGCAGGCGCGCATCGCCGCCACCTGGTTCGTCTGGCTGCACTACGTGGTCCGGCCCTGGCCGTGGATCCTGGTGGCCCTGGCGGCCCTGGTGATCTACCCCCCCGGGGCCGGCCTGCTCCCGGACGGCGATCGGGAGGCGGCCTACCCGTTGCTGCTGGTCAAGCTGCTCCCGTCGGGGCTGCTGGGCATCGCCCTGGCCAGCCTGCTCGCCGCCTTCATGTCCACCGTCGACACGCACCTCAACTGGGGCACCTCCTACCTGGTCAACGACCTCTACCGCCGCCTCTTGCGGCCCCAGGCCGGGCGCAAGGAGCTGCTGGTGGCCACCTGGGCCGGGATGCTGGTGATGGCCGCCCTGGCCCTGGCGGTTGCCAGCCGCTTCGACACGGTGGAGGGGGCCTGGCGCTTCCTGGCCCTCACCGGCGCCGGGCTGGGGCTCCCCACCATCCTGCGTTGGCTGTGGTGGCGGATGACCGCATGGGGAGAGCTGGCCGGCATGGCGGTAGGGGCCACAACCGGCGCGGCGCTGATAACCCTGTGGCCGGACATGCTGTACGCCCATCGCCTGTGGATCGTGGTGGGCGCTAGCCTGGTGGCCAGTGGCCTGGCCGTGGCCCTGGGCCCCCGCTGCGACGAGAAGGTCCTGCAGCGCTTCCACGACCAGGTGAAGCCGCCGGGATTCTGGGGCCGCTTCGGCCGCGCCGACGGCTTCGGGCTGCTGCTGCTGGCCTGGCTGGCCGGCGCCGTCAGCGTCTACTCGGTCCTGCTGGGCATCGGATCGCTACTGCTGGGGTCCCCGGGCCGGGGCGCCGCGCTCGTTCTGGTGGGCGGCGCCTGCTGGCTGGTCTGTCGTGCGCTGATGAAGCGGGCGGATGTCGTCCGGGGCGATGGAGTGGTGGGGGGGCTCTCCGGAACCAGATTGTGATCACCAGGTGAAGTTGTGAACCGAATTGGGAGAGTGACGGTGGGATAAGCAGTACAGGAACCAGGACCATCGCGGTGCTGGTCGCCGGCAAGGCGATGCTGTGTGTGATCGCCTGGTTGGCTGGTGTCCCCCTGCGGTCTGATGTACCCGCACTTGATGTGGCCTCCGGGGCGACAACCGCCAATGACCTCGCGCTGCCGCCGACCGGTCGGTTCGAGTTGACCTGCGACGAGGCCATGCTTCGGATGGTTGGTCAGATCATCGACGTCATGGAAGAAGAGCAAGCAGCGCCACGGCGCCGCCGTGATCGTGTGCGAGCAGAGGTCGAGGAGACCTGGATCGACCCCCTCGATTTTGCTGCCGCCGAAGATCCGTCGCTCTATGACCAGGAGGTGCTGTGGGAAAACATGCAGGCGCTCCTCAGTGAGTGTTATGGCGATGCAAAACTGCTCGGCCTGGAATGCGACGATAGCTCGTGCATAGGAGCGATTCAGGCTGATCGGTTTCAGTTCCCTGGCAATTGCGGAGAACCCTGGGAGACGTAGAGAAGCGTCTATGGACGGACGGGGAGTTTCGGCTCCGGCTCAGGGGATTGCCCGGACGGCTCACCGGCCCATGTGGCTATCTGGGGCACCACGAAGCCCGCCCGCCTGTTAGAGCCCGATGATTGGGCCGAGTATGACTGCAAGGAGCTGACGCTCGAGGAGTGCAGGGGCATTCTCGAGGCGTTGCACTCCGGTGTTCCGGATGACAGTGACGGCACAATTGCTGACTGGAACCGGATGGCGGTCGAATACGGGTGCGACGATGAGTAGATGGTGGCTGTTGGCGATCCTCCCACCCTGTTGTCGTTGGGGATCTCGGCAGTGCAGCCACCGGCAATTCCAACGCATGAAGCCCCGAGAACGATCCCCGAGAGCGTTTCCCCGAGCAGGGGCGTGGCACAACAATGGCGACCGGGAATGACCTGCGGCGATCCCTTGTTCGATGATCGTCTTGGGCGGCTGTCCGGCCTCGTGACCACTCACGAACAGCGTTTTGCCATTGAACGCGAGCTTCACAGCATGGTCACCGAGACCATCGAGGACTGCCCCGTCGGTATTGAAGTACTGGCGGTCGACTGCGAGGAGGACCCTTGCATCGTGGCGGTAGGGAAACATAACGCCAACTGGCAAAACGAGTTGCCGCTGTGTGAGCCGCTGTACGGCAAATACCATGGTGGGAATTTCATACTCATGCGCCACGCGATCGACTGCGAAGATGGCACTGAATACCGCTTGCAAGGAACCACGTTCGCCCTCGATCCCGATTCGCCGGCTGAAGACCCCCCGTTTGACAGCCTTGAAGGACGCATTGAAATCAAGACACTGACTGCGCGTTTCCAGGAGTTGGCAATACAGGTGGGCTGCCCCGAAGAACGATGAGAATCGCCCCTTTTCAAGAGACCGATTTTCGTTCGAATACACCGGGGGGCAAAACCAAGACCAGCTGAACGCTCGGATTTTCGCGCGTTCGATGCTTGTTGGTTCCTCGTGCCCCGGGTGTTGGTCGGGCCATCGTGTAATCCCAGCCATAGATCTCATGAAGACTCTGGACCGTGGACCGTGGACCGTGGACCGTGGACCGTGAAGATCGTGACCGTGACCGTGACCGTGACCGTG
>CAZDDH010000129.1:0-24038 GCA_964504165.1 uncultured Rickettsiales bacterium
CCCCCCCCCCCCCCCCGCCCCCCCCCCCCCCCCCCCCCCCCGCCCCCCCCCCCCCGCCCCCCCCCCCCGCCCCCCCCCCCCCGCCCCGCGCCCCCGGCGCGGGCGGCTACTTGCGGTAGGCCAGCCAGGTGAAGGCCTCGACGGTCTCCACTGGCCCAACCACGACGGCTTCCGCCTCGCAATCGTACGTTCCGTTCCCCACGAGGCCGAGGTTGTCGTACGTGGACTCGGCGTGATGTTCGTTCTCGAGGTCGGAAGACATGGCGAAGACCTGGACCGTATCTCCACACTCCAGATCCCCTCTCGGTGGGAAGGAGATGGCCAGCTCCCCGGCGTATTCCGTGTAGAAGGGATAGATGGTCCAGGCGGCGACGATTTCTGCTTGGGGGTTCTCCAGTAGAGCCAGCTCATCTTGAGCCACCTCGATGGCAGCCAGCTCCGGGGTCTCGAGCAGCCAATCGATGCCGTCGGGATCGAGCGTCAGCACCAGCCCGTCGCCGAGCTCGTACGCTCCTTCGCCCGCATCGATGGACACCGGAGCCGCTACCTCGTGTAGATGGTACGTGGGAGCGGTCACCCAGCCCTCTTCGGGAATCTCGTGCCACGTCGCCGCGCCGGTGAATGGCCGGTATTCGTTGTTGCGGTAGCCGGGGACGAGGATCTTCATCCGGGGAACATCGATATCGACCCAGACGACCCGGCCTTCGTCATCCGAACAGCGGGGGGGCTTGCAGCCATTGTCGTCGCAAAAAACGACCAGCATGTCCGCGATCGGTTCCCCCGTCGCGGCGTCGAAGATGAACCCTTCGAGGTAGGGCTCGATGAACTCGTCGACGGTGCTGGCGGCTTCGCTGCAGGGCAGATAGGGCTCAGTGTCGTCATCCGACGCATCATCGTCGTCGTCGTCGTCGTCATCGTCGTCGTCATCCACGGCGCTATCCGTGTCGTCGTCGATGGATGGTGTGCACCCCGGTGTACACCCGGGTGCCAGCCCGAACCCGGTGGCCAGCAACACGGTGAGTACGATTCGGAGCCAGCACAAACGATTCGTGGCCACCATGATCAGGGCTCCTCGTCCTGGAGATTCGTTGATATCTCCCCCAGTGGTCTTGACGAAGACGTATGGACGTCAACGGGACAATTGTGGCGTTGGCACGATCCCGGCTGAACCGTAAGACCCACCCAGATGGCACGGAGCTTGCTCCATGAACCTCCGATGGAACGAGCCCGCCCCCTCCTGCATCCCGTCTCGCTGGCCGCCATGGCGGTGCTGGCGCTCAACGATCACCTGCTCAAGCAGGCCTGGCCCGGCCATGTCACGGGCAAGATCTGGGTTGTCGCGGGGGTGTTTTTCTTCCCCGTGGTGTTTATGGCGGTGGGGGTTCCCGGGGGCGTGTCGGGCGCGTTGACCGCGGGGGGGTGCGCCGCGGTCAAGGCCTGGCCCTGGGCCAACGATATTTGGAACGAGACCTTTAGCCTGGTGTACGCCGCGGTCGGATTTGCCGACCGGGCTGCGCTGATGTGCGACCCCACCGATCTGATGGCTGTCCCAGCGGTCCTCGTGGCCCTGTGGCTGTCCTCAACAATCAACGAAAAGAGTCCATCATGCCCCGCTACCAATCCTTGCTGAGTTTTGTCGTGATCCTGATCGGCGCCGTCCTGTTCGCGGCGACCTCGCCAGCGAGCTACGAATACGAGGCTTCGGTCATCATCGACCCGCTGGATCTGACCGTCGAAGCCCCCACCTTCTCCATCGAGGGCGAGATCGAGCTGGTGAACCTCCCCGAAAGCGCACACCCGGACAATTTTGTGCTGCATATCACTCTGATCAACGACGTCCGTGAGCCGGTCGGGATACAACTGTGGGATCTGGACCTTCCGTGGGTCGACGGGGACGATATCGATGAACTCCACATCCAGGGACGCGCCGAGGAGCTGCAGGACCTGACCGTGCCGGCCGCTAACTTCAACGGCGTGGGTATCCTCGAGACGACCCTGCGCATTCCCGATTGGGTCATCCGCGACGATCAGCAGTTCAACATGGTGCTGACCGGCGATGAGGGGATGGAGCTGAGCGGCCACGGGGAGCTGTCCGCGTACTACGAGAGCCACGAGGAATACGAGAACGGCGAGATCGTGCTGGTGGTGTACTGAGCCTTCCCTTCTGCCAGGCCCCTCTCCCCACGGCGATCCGTTATCATCACGCCCGGAGAGGTGGACCATGCGAACCAATCAGCGGATCTGTCTATTGTGCCTACTGGTGTCCTTGATGCTGGCGATGGGCTGTACCGACGACCCGGACCCGGACGACGACGACGTGTCCGGTGACGACGACGATGCGTCGGACGACGACGACGACAACACCGACGACGACGACAACACGGACGACGACGACGACACCGTACCCTTCGTGGGCATGGTCGCCGCGGGCACCTACCACAACTGCTGGCTACACGCGGACAACAGCGTGGAGTGCTTCGGGTACGACAACGTGGGCCAGTCCGAGCCCCCCCCGTACTCGTTCATCCACGTGGCGGCGGGCAAGTACCACAGCTGCGGCGTGCGGGACGACGGCGTGGCGTTCTGCTGGGGCTGCGGCGACGGTTCGTACAACTACGGCCAGTGCGACTCACCGGCGGGCACCTTCGTGATGGTGATGGCCGGCCGTCACCACAGCTGCGGCATCCTCGACGACGGTTCGGTGGTCTGCTGGGGCTGCGAAGGGGAGGTTGCCGGCCAGGGCGTGCCCACCGACGTGGGCCAGTGTGACGCGCCGGGCTCGGGCAGCTACATCGATATCACCGGCGGCGACGATCATACCTGCGCCGTGGCCACCGACGGCAGCATCAGCTGCTGGGGCTGCGAGGATGACGACGACGACTACGGCCAGTGCGAGACACCCGAGGGCAGCTTCGTGCAGATCGACGCAGGCGCCCTCCACAACTGCGGCGTGCTCGACACGGGCCGGGCTGCTTGCTGGGGCTCCAACGCCGGCGGGAAATCCAGCCCGCCGGACTGGCTGTTCACTCACACCGGCGGCGGTCGCTTCCACACCTGCGGCGTGATGGATACCGGTGATCTGGACTGCTGGGGCTGCGGCGACGAGTCCCATGACTATGGCATGTGCGAGTTCCCCGCCGGTTCGTTCGTGCACGTGGATGCGGGGTACGCTCACGTGTGTGGTATCACCGAAGACGGCGGTATCGAATGCTGGGGTTGTGAGGACGAGGGCTCGGACGCCGGCCAGTGCGACCCGCCTTGAATCCATGGCGCCGGCTGGTGGAGGGCAACACGGTGATCCAGCGAATTGTGGAATGGATGCACGGCTGCACCGTATGGGACACCCTCACGAAGATGAAGGCCATGCTGGCCGTGTTGGCCATGCTGGTCACGGTGACGGCTTGTACGGCCGCCGATGACGATGACCCTGTCGATGACGATGACCAAGCCGGTGACGACGACGACGACGACGATGATGATGATGATGACACCTACGACGGAGAAATCTCCCTAGAGGTCTCTCACGTACAAAGCGAGGTCATCCCCACGGTGTTCACGGTGTCGTGGACCGTGACGGGCGGTGCCGTGGACCAGGCCTGGATCGAGTTCGGATCCGAGGATCTGGACCGGACCGCTCGGGACCGCAGCGAACCGGCGGATGGGACCGAGGGGTGGGGATACCTGCTCGGACTCAAACCGAACCAGAACTACAGCTACCGGGTCGTGGCCAACGACGGCGACGAGCAGCTCGTCAGCGCCGAACAATCCGTCACGGCGGGGCCCCTGTCGTCGGACATCGGTGATCTCGACGTCGAAATTGCCGACGTGGGAGTGGAGCGCGACTACATCGTCACCAGCCAGGTCGTCGGGTTTGCCGGCGGGCCGCCCATGCCGATGATCGTCGACGGCGATGGAGACATCGTGTGGTGGTTTGACCAGGCACCCGAGGGGGTCGAGGCGGTCATCCGCGCCAGGCTGGCGGACGACCACGGGTCCATCGTCGCTCAGTACTCCACGCCCACCCCTGACCTCACATGGGGCCTGCTGCGCATCGGCATGGACGGCGAGGTTCTCGAGGAGTGGGAGATCCAGGATGGGAGGCATGATTTCGACGTGCTTCCCGACGGGACGCTGGCGTTACTGCGCCAGGACTGGGATTCCATCGGGCAGCTAAACATCCGCGGAGACCAGATCACCGAGATCCACCCCGATGGAACCGAGTCCACGATCTGGTCCTGCTGGGACACCATGGACCACATCGTCGTGGACCCCATGGCGCCACCCAACGACTGGACCCACGCCAACGCCATCAGCTACTCGGAGATGGACGACGCGTACCTCGTGTCGTTGCGCAACGTCCACAGCGTGATCAAGATCGACCGCAGCACGGGCGAGATCTTGTGGCGCGTCGGTGGCCCGGAGGCCGACTATGTGCCCACGGGCGACGATAGCCCCGTGTTCAACACCCAGCACGGCTTCCATCTGGATGGCGATCTACTGACCGTGTTCGACAACCGGGCGGCCAGCGACAGCGACCTGCTGTCCCGGGCCGTACGGTACGAGCTGGACCACGGTGCCGGCGAAGCTCGCCAGGTCTGGACCTACTGGCCCGATCCCACCATCGTGGCACCCGTGCTCGGTGACGTGGTCGTGTTGGATTCCGGCAATACGCTGGTTGATTTCAGCACGGCTGGGCAGCTGGTCGAGGTCACCGAAGAGGGGGACGTGGTGTGGCAGATGAACTACGGGCTGGGGGCGGGCTTCGGATACATCGAAGTCCACGAATCGCTGGACTGAACCCTACTTGAAGTTGAAATCCGTCATCGCGTAGAGGCCCACCTCGGGATCGTCGCCGGCAAACCAGTCCCCGGGCGCGTAGACCCACACGCCGCCCATCACCTTGACGACCTTGTGGACCTTCCAATAGGCGTTCGTGTCGAACTCCAGGCCGTGGAACGCGCTGGAGCCGCTGGCGGGCTGGGCCGAGGCGAAGACGTGGGCGTCGAACTTGAGCCCCACCTTCTTGGAGAACTTGAAGTGGGTGTTGAGCTGGCCGTCGATGAGGCCCTCGCCGCGGGTATGGGCGGGGATGGCCAGGTACAGGTCCATGTGGCCGTAGAACTTGTGGTTGGTGGCGTACAGGGTGTCGAAGGTCTTGACCGTGGTGTCGGTGGCGTCGTCGTCCCCGGACAGGTAGTCGAAGCCACCGCCGATGTAGGGGTTGGGGCCACCGCTGAGGTTGACGCCGGCGCGCACGCCGAACATGAACGCACGGTAGTCCACGCCGCTGTCGCTGCCCACCTGGCCGTAGGCTTCCGCCTCCCACGCGAAGATGGAGGCGTTGCCGGTGCCGTGCACACCAAAGGTGACCCGGTTGAGCTCGGTGGCGGCGTCGATGTTGACGATGGCCAGCCCGTCGAGCTTGAGGGCGTCGCCCACCCGGGGGCCGGCCCGCAGGGCGATGAGGTGCTGGTCCTTCCAGCGGTTGTTGGTGTCGGTGCTGGACACGGGGCGGTTGAGCATCAGCGCGTAGAAGACATCGAAGCCGAACGGATCCGAGTCTTTCCAGATGCGGACCGCATCGAAGGAGCGGCCCTGGTGAGACCACCCCACCGCTCCGATGAGGCGTTGGCCGTTCCAGGCGATCTCCTGGCGGCCCACGCGGGCCTTGATGTCGTACATGAAGTTCAGCTGCCCGTAGGCCTGGTGCATGTCCAGCCCGTTGGCCACCGGATCGAACAGGGTGCCCTCGCCGTCGTTGGCGGCGTTGTACTCCGAGCCCCAGGTGCGCACGTCCTGCACCTGGACGAAGACGCTGGCGACCTTGCCGAAATCGGCCTGCAGGCCGATGCGGGCCCGGTTGCCGATCTGCCAGTAGCCTGGCGAACCGCCGTCGAACTGCTTCTCGGGCATCAACTCGAAGCGGGCCCGCTCCTGGCCGTGGAACTTGAAGGTCACCGCCGGTTCTTCCTTCTTCTCCTCGGCGGCCGGCTGCTGCCCCAGCTTGGGATCGGTGGATTGCCCCCCGGTCTTCTTCTGGGCCGCAGCGACTCCGGGGAGGAGGGTGATCGCGATGAACAGGGCGAAGAGGATCAGCGAACGGTTTGCCATGGGTCGATCTCCGCATCGGGCCGGGGCCCGGGATAATCCGCCTGGGCGGGAATGTGGCACTGCTCACAGCGGATGTGCTCCGGGTGAGTGGTGCGCAGGGCACGCTCGTCCCCCTCCGGGCCGTGGCAGCCCAGGCAGTTCTCCCGCATGGTCAGCGGGTGGGGGATCTCCCAGGGACCCATCGGCTGGGCGCGGGCGCCCAATGGGTAGGCCCAGGTCGCGTCGTAGTGGTTGGCCCGGAAGCTGTCGCCCGTCAGCTGGGCCAGATGGCACTGCTGGCATAGCTCCAGCTCCGGATGGGGAGTTGGCTTGGCCTGATCTCCATCGTCGACGGCGTTACCCTCGGCGTGGCAGTCCAGGCAGTCGGAGCGACCGAGGCCGGCCACCTCGTGGGGGACCGTCGGCGGGGCTCCATCGAAGGCCCGGTTTTCCCGCAAGCCGATGTAGCCCGGCCGCTCGTAGGCATCCGCCGGCCCAGCTGGAAGCATCTTCACCACCACCGCCAGGGATCCCACGATCAGCAGCGACAGGGCCCACGCGGCTAGCTCTCGATCGCCCATGTCAGACCCTCTCCACCTTGACCGCGCACTTCTTGTAGTCCGGTTCCTTGCTCATGGGGCAGAAGGCATCCAAGGTGACGTCGTTGATGGCGATGGACTCGTCGAAGAAGGGCACGAACAGGTGGCCCCGCTGGGGCGTGCCCCGCTCCCGGATGGACACGGTCAGCTCCACCGAACCGCGGCGGCTGGCGACCTTGATCTTGGAACCCTGCACGAAGCCCAGCTCGGTGGCGTCCGCGGAGTTCATCTCGCAGTAAGCGCCCGGCACTGCCCGGTGCAGTTCGGGTACCCGGCGGGTCATCGAGCCGGTGTGCCAGTGCTCCAGCACGCGGCCGGTGCACAGCCAAAACGGGTACTCGTTGTCCGGCTCCTCGGCGGCCGGCTCCCAGGGGCGGAACCAGATCACGGCGCGGCCGCCCGTCTTCTTGGCGCCGTAGAAATCGATGCGCTTGCCGGGATCGGCATAGGGGTCGTACGGGGCCACGTAGCGGTAAGGCGTCTCCTTGCCGTTCACCACCGGCCAGCGCATGCCCGAGACCTGCTTGAGCTGGTCCCATTCGGCCACGTCCTTGCCGTGGCCCAAGGTCAGCCCCCGGTATTCTGTATACAGGTTCTTCTCCAGCTCCTCTTCCCAGGGGAACAGGTGGCCCATGCCCATACGCTTGGCCACTTCGACGGTCTGCCAGACATCCGGCTTGGCCTCTCCCGGCGGGGTGGCCATCTGATCCCATTGCTGAGTGCGCCGTTCGGAATTGCCGAACACACCGGTCTTTTCCACCCACCCCGCCGAGGGCAGGATCAGGTCCGCCAACTCGGTCGTGGGGGTGGGATAGATGTCCGATACGATGAGGAAGCTGTCGTCCGGGCGGTCCTTCTTGCCGTCCCGGTAGCGCCGCAGGTTGGGGATGGTGACGAAGGGGTTGGTCACCTGGACCCACATCACCTTGATCTCGCCCCGGTCCAGGGCGCGGAACATGGCCATGGTGTGGGTGCCGGGCTTGGCCGGGATGGTGCCCGCTTCCACGCCCCAGTGCTTCTCGCACTCCTCTCGGTGCTTGGCGTTCATCACCACCCGGCCGCCAGGTAGGGCGTGGGCCAGGGTGCCCACCTCGCGGGCGGTGCCGCAGGCCGACGGCTGGCCGGTGAGGGAGAAGGGGGTCGAGCCGGGCACGCCGATCTTCCCGGTGAGCAGGTGCACCGTGTAGATCAGGTTGTTCATCCAGGTGCCGCGCACGTGCTGGTTGACGCCCATACACCACAGGCTCATCAGCTTGATGTGCTTGGCCCCGAACAGCTTGGCAAGCATGACGATCTTGTCGGCGGGGACACCGGAGAGTTCTTCCACCCGCTCGGGGGTGTATTCGTCCACCAGTTGGGCGAACTCCTCCAGATCAATCTCCTCGGGCTTGTCCTTGAACTTGAACCCGTCTTCCATGCCGTAGCCGGGGTTGGTCTTGCCCTTGCGCAGGGTGCAGTAGTCGGCGATGAACTCCCGGTCGATCCTGTCATTCGCCACCAGCCATCGGGCGATACCGTTGGCGATGGCCAGATCCCCCTGGGGCTTCATCATCAGCACCTCGTCCGCGTAGTCGCTGGTCTGGGTGCGGCGGGTGGTGATGTCGATGATCTTGACGTGGCTGGCGGCCCGTTTGCGGGCCAGCACCCGGCTGAACAACACCGGATGCATCTCCGCCATGTTGTTGCCCCACAGGACGTAGCAGTCGGATTTGTCCAGGTCGTCGTAGCAGCCCATCGGCTCGTCGGAGCCGAAGGTGGTGACGAAGCCCACCACGGCCGACGCCATGCACAGGCGGGCGTTGGGATCGATGTTGTTGGTGCCGATGCCGCCCTTGAACCATTTGAGTGCAGCGTAGCCCTCGGGCACCGTCCACTGCCCGGAACCGTACATCGCCACCGAGCCGGGGCCATGGCTGTCGACAGCGGCCTTGAACTTCTCTGCTGCCAGGTCCAGGGCCGCCTCCCAGCTGATCTCCTCGTAGCTGTCGCCCTTGCGCAACAACGGCTTGGTCAGCCGGTCCTCGCCGTACAGCATGGAGGGCAGGTGGTAGCCCTTGGCGCACAGGGTGCCCTTGTTCACCCCGCAATCCGGGTCGCCGGTGACCGCCTCCACCTTGCCGTCGCGGGTCCCCACCAGCACGCCGCAGCCGGTGCCGCAGTAACGGCAGGGGGCCTTGCCCCAGGTCAGCGAGGTGTCCAGTGCGTTGACCGCCTCGGTGGTGGCGCAGCCGGCCAGGGCCGCGGTGGCGGTGGCGGCGGCTGCGGTCTTCAGGAATGTGCGTCGTGACGTACTCATGCTTCCACCTGACCCGACTGGAACACCACGAGGGCCTCAATGACCTCTGGCCAGCCGGCGATTTCTTCGTGCCGGATCCTTTGTTGCTTGGCCGTGCGTGCCTCGAGCACGACGGCGAAGCCTTCGGCGGTCTGGTCCGCGATCTCGACGCCGGGTATGGCCTCCAGCCGTGACAGCACGGTCGGATGACTCCCGGGCTGGACCCGGACCACCAGGGAACCGATACGGCTCATCAGTGCTTTCCGTCCTGGCCGTAGCGCTTGGTGTAGAACTCGCGGATGCTGGCGGACTCCTCGGGGGAGAGCCCCTGGATCCAGCCGTGCTGCTCCATGGCCATCACCTGTTCGATGGCCGCCTCCGCGGCTTCGTTGCCGTGGGCCACTTCCCGCGCCTGGGGGATGAACTCCATGTAGAAACGCTCGGCGACCTCGAAGAAGCCGTGCCACTGGGTGTAGTCCGGGCCCATCATCGAGGCACCCATGCGCGCCCTGCGGCCCTCGTGGTGCCACAGGTAGAAGTAGGTCCACTCCAGTTCCTCGTCGAAGGGGGTCGCCGTCAGCAGGCCCTCGGCCTTGAGCACGGTGATGATGTCCTTCGAAGGCTGGCCGAACTTGTCGTTGTACAGGTCCACCGCCCGGTCGTACTGGTTGTAGAAACCGTTGACCCAGTCCTGGGTGTGGCAGTTGGAGCAGACGTCCTGCATGTTGCGGGTCTTCTCCTCCCAGTTCTCCTGGCGCTTGGAGACCGCCGGCCGCAGGGTCCAGCTCAGGCGCTGGCCCGGATCGTGGGTGGTCACCTGGTTGGACGTGGCGCTCATGTGGCAGGTGGCGCAGGTGGGGGCGGCGCTGTAGTCCTCGCCGACGACCCAGTGCTTGTCGTCCATGTGCATCTTGCCCTGCTGGTCCGCCGTGACGAAGGCGATGCCGTGCTTGCTCTCCTCGTAGACCTCCTTTTGGGGGTGGTCCGGGCCCAGGTGGCACTTGCCGCAGTTGTCGGGCCGGCGGGCCATCTCGATGGAGAAGGCGTGGCGCGAGTGGCACGCCGAGCAGTTGCCGTTGGAACCGTCGGGGTTGATGCGTCCGATGCCGGTGTTGGGCCAGCTGCTGTCCGCGATGATCGGCTTGCCGTCCTTGTCGACCTTGGTCTCGCCGGTCTGCGGATCCTTCTCGAAGCTGATGATCGAACCGTGGCACTGCTGGCAGCCGGAGTTGGCCGCGGGGGTGCCCTCGACGATCTCACCCAGCACGTTGTCCAGCGATCCCAGGATCTGGCCGGCCGCCGCGTGGTGGCTGCTCTGGAACTCCGTGGCGATGTCCGGGTGGCAGCGCCCGCAGTCGTTGGGCGTCACCAGCGTGGCGATGCGCTGGCCCTCGTGGAACCAGGCGTCCACGTCGCCCTCTTCCGCCTCGTGGCAGTCAAAGCAGCCCACGCCCATCTCCGAGTGGGTGGAGTGGGCCCACTGCTCGGTGATGGCCGGGCTTTTTTCGGCGTGGCAGTCGTAGCAGTCCTTGTTGACGCCGAGCAGCACGGGCTCGGGGTCCGCCACCACGTGTTCCTTGAGGCCCTCGACCCATGCCACGATGAGCAGGGCAATGAGGAACAGGAACGATAGCGCCGCGACGACGATGCGTTTCATGTTGAGCGACACGGAAGAACTCCCTTTCTAGGTCGGGCTAGTGCCCGAGGGCTTCCCACACGGTGAGAGCCAGAAATCCTACGAAACCGACGATACCGATATAGATGGACAGCTCAGCTTTGGTGAGCTTGGTCAGGATCTTGTCGACGAAGGGCCACATGACGAACAGGAAGCCGGCGAGTCCCATCGTCAGGATCGCCACGCCCAGGCCCGTGAGCTTCAGCCAGCGGAAGGCGAAGAAGAAGTACCACTCCGGCTTGATGTGCGGCGGCGTCTGCAGCGGGTTGGCCGGCTCGCCCAGGTGGGCCGGGAAGATCACCGCAAAGGCGCACAACACCACCATCAGGCCCACACCGATGATGAACTCGGTGAGCAGATGGTCCGGCACGAAGCGGAAGTGCTGGGGGGCTTCCTTGTCCTCGTTCTCGAAGTGCAGCTCGGTGACCCCGTGGAGCCGGATTTGCACGATATGCAGGATTAACAGTGCGGACAGGATGCAGGGCATCACGGCGGCATGGAAGACGAAGAAGCGGGTCAGCGTGTCCGGGCCGATCTCCGGCCCGCCGCGCATGAAGTCGGCGGCCCAGGGACCCACGATGGGGATGACCTGGGTCATGTTGGCCGCCACGGTGATGCCCCAGTAGGACAGCTGCTCGTACACCAGCGAGTAGCCGGTGAAGCCGAAGCCCAGCGTGACGAACAGTAGCCCCACGCCGGTGAACCAGGTCACCTCGCGGGGGCTGCGGTAGGAGTTGGTGAAGAAGACCCGCAGCATGTGCAGGAAGACCGACACGATCATGAAGGTGGCGGACCACTTGTGCAGGCTGCGCACCCACCAGCCAAACGGGATCTCGTAGGTGATGCGGGCCACGCTGTCGTAGGCCCGGTCCGGGTCCGGCACGTAGTAGAAGGTCAGCGAGACGCCGGTGACCAGCAGCACGACGAACAGGTAACCGGGGATGCCGCCGATGCACCACCACCACTTCTTGAGGTGGTTGGGCACCGGCTCGTTGAGGCTGGAGCTGACGGCGTTGAGATCCACGGGGAACTGGACCTTCAGCCAGCCCACCACCGAGCGTGCGACACTCATGTCGTCACCTTGAGGTCCAAGAAGATCAGGTCGCCGTCCTCGACGATGTCGAAGGTAGACAGGCCAGCGCCCATATCAGCCGGTGGGCCCGAAACGGGGGCGCCGTCGGCATCGAAGTGGCCGTTGTGGCACGGGCAGACGAACTCGCTGCCCACAGAGTCCCAATAGACCTTGCATCCCAGGTGGGGGCAGACGTCCGATAGGGCTTTGAATCCTTGGGAGCCGTGCACGATGTTGACGGTTTGACCGCTGGGGGTGGTGAAGGGGGTAGCACTCCCCGGCGGCATCTCCGCGCGCAACCCCACCAGCAGCTTCTGGGAGCGCTCCCGGTTGGCCGGGAACAGGTATCGGGCGCCGAAGCCCAGGGCTGTCGCGTAGCTGACGGCCAGGCCGGCCACCATCACGCCGTTGAACAGGAAGGTACGACGATCCGGCTCGTCTTGGAGCCTGGGCATCTTCGGATGGCCCGGTCCCGGCTCTCTATCGGACATCACTGAACTCCATAAAATCTACAAAAAAAGTAGACATATGAACGAGGGAAGCAGTCCAGATACCTCGGGAATCCAACCTGCACCTGCGACCGAGTCGCGCCCCTCATTCTGATAAATAAGAGTACAAGGTCCTTTTTACCTAAATAAGGGCAGCGGGTCAATCACAAGGGAGAAAAAAATTCACCGAAGCTGTGGAGATTGACGCGGAGGGGGATCAGCGGCGGCTGCGGCGCATCCAGGCCAGGGCGGACAGAAGGGCCAGCAGGGGAAGCCCAGCGGGTTGACGAGAGGAGGGGAGGGCGCACTGGCAGCCCCCTTTACAGTTGGCGTCCGAGCCGTCGCAGTCCTCGTCGATGCCGTTCCCGCAGATCTCCTCCGCGTCCGGGTGCACGGTGCCGTCGCCGTCGTCGCATTCGGCGCAGGCGAGGAAGCCGTCGCCGTCTTCGTCCGTCTCCACCGGGTCCTGGTCATCACAGTTGATGTCGATCCCGTCGCACTCGTCGGCGAGGCCCGGTGTGATGGCCGGGTCATGGTCGTCGCAGTCTTCGTCGCAATCCACGCCGTCCTCGTCGTAGTCCTGCACCGGGTAACAGCCGATGTGATCCGGATCGAGCTGGAAGTCCCAGATACCGCGGCCGTAGGTGCCAAAGCGCATGGTGTTTTCGGCGGTGAGCGCCTCCAGGCTCCAATAGGTGGTCACCGGCGCATCGGCGGCGGTGATATCCACCCATTCATCCGCATCCGGGCCGCGCATGTAGGCCGCCGTCTCGGTGCCGGCGAACAGCCGTCCGCTGCCGTCCGGGGCTTCCTCGATGGCGTAGACCAGGGTCTCGGGCAGTCCCTCGTCCCATGGCTCGTAGCTGCGGCCACCGTCGGTGCTGATGTAGACCGCCGTGGCGTTGTAGCCGCTGCCCGCCACCCAGACCAGGTCCGGGTCGGTGAAGGAGGCCTTCAGCGCGGTGCCGTAGAAGTAGTGGCCCTCGGGTCCCAGGGAGTCGGATTCGGTCCAGGTGACGCCCCGGTCCTCGGAGTAGAACAACCGCCCGTAGCTCGTCACCGCGTAGGCCCGCTGGCCGTTCAGCGGGGAGATCTCGAAGGCGCTGAGGTACTCGTAGTCCCCGTCGGCGAAATCTTGCTCGGACCATAGCTGAGGCGTCCAGGCCCCGTCCTGGCGCTCGTAGTGCCACAGGCGCGTGGCGCAGAAGAAGAAGTCCTCGTTGTTGTTGCTGTCGCCGTGCATCGGGGGCAGCCAGGCGAAGTACTCGCCGCTCTCGGCGGGTGGATAGTCGATGTAATCCAACCAGGTGCCATCTTCACCCACCTGCACCAGGATGAAGCCCGGGTACACCGAGTAAACAAAATCGTGGGTGCCGTCCCCGGAGATCAGGTGGGCGTAGTCGCCGCTGATGAGCTGGTCGAAGGGCACCGTATCCTCGTACTGAGTGGCCCAGTTGGACAGCTGGTAGCCCTGGTCCTGGGCGCCGGCGGCGATGTGGTCCGGATTCGCCGACGAGGTCAAGGTCGAGTAGTACTGGCTGACCCTCAGGCCATCAAGCGACAGGTTCTGCACAGTCTGTAGCCGGTCACGGGACTCGTAGAGTCCGCCGTCGGTGCTGATGTACCAGACCTCCTGGCCGTCACCGTCCAGCAGCACGTCGATGCCGGGGATATCGGCGTGGAGCATGTTGTGTGGGGCGCCGTAGTAGTCCCCCCAGCCGTTGACGATCGCGAACTGGTCGCCGCCGTCGAAGGTGCGGTGGACCTCCACGCCGCCCCAGGCGAAGACGTCGATGTCGCCCACCGAGGCATTGAGAGAGCGCCAGTAGTCGCTGACCTCGGTGATGTAGCCCCAGCTGGCCCCCGCGTCGTCCGAACGGTACAGGGCGTTCTCGTCGAGGATCGCCCACAGTCGCGGCGCACCGGCTTCCGAGCCCACCAGCTCGGCGTTGTCCGAATCCGTACCCAGGTCCCCCAACACGGTCCAGTTGTCGCCGTAGTCGTCGCTGAGCAACAACTCATCATCATCGATCATGTAGAGCTCACCGCCGCCGTCACGCGGGGTCCAGATGTCGCCGCCGTACCCGCCGAAGGTGTGGATCTGCTGGAAGGAGACGCCGTTGTCCAGGGAGCGAAGCAGGGACCAGTTGTTGCCGGACTTGCGGATCACGAAAGCGATGTGGGAGCCGTCGCTGGTGACCAGCAGTCGTCGCACCGAATTGGAGTTGGCCAGCAGTTGGTCCCAGGTCTCCCCATCGTCCGCGGAGCGGTGCATGAATCCGCCGTCGGTGGATGCGATGACCACGTTGGGTTCGCCGGGGTTGTCCGGCGGCAACACCACCAGCCAGTGGGCGCCTCCGTAGAGGTTATCGCCGATCTCGACCCAGTCGTCCGAGCCCAGCGTGCGCTTCCACACCCCCCCCTTGGAGGAGCCGGCGTAGAGCATGGTCTGGTCCGGCGAGTGGGTGGCCACGTGCATGCGGCCGGACTGGTTGGAGCTGCCCCGTTCCACCCACACGGGGATGGGATCGGGCAGGTGGTCGAACAGCTGGGGCGCCGCCGCAATCTCGTTGCGCTTGTGGATCTGCGCCAGCCCGTTTTGTTTTTCGATGGCCTTGTAGTCCACGCCGGGCGGGGCCTTGTGGATCTCCTCGAACCAGGCCTTGCGCCGTTGTTTGTTGCGCGACTCGGCGCCGTCGGCGAGCCAGTGTTCGGTGGGGGGCGGGCGCACCCACTTACGCGAGGGGGACACAGCCTCAGCTACTGGCTCGGCGTTTGGGTTCGTGGAGGTCTTGTTGAGGGCGTAGACCGCCCCGGCAGCGATTGCGAGAAAGACAACGACGATGAGGACAGGGGAGGGGCGTTTCATGAGCGGGGCCGACGTTCGGGTTTTCCAGCCGTTCTACGACCTCGACACCGTGTCCAGGCCGCGAAGGCTTGCGACGTGCCCACCGCGGGCGACGACCAGTATGCCTGGGTCGCTCGCCAGTTCAAGGGACGATGTTGTCGAGGTGCGAGTGGTCCCTGGGTGGCGTATTCGGCGGAATCCCCGCCGAGTGGTGCGGATAGCGAGAGGGCTTGTTGGCCTGTGATGTCAAGTTTATGTATAATACACCCACGACGGGTGCGGATGAGGGAAGAAAGGGGTGCTGAATAGCCAGGAGCAGGAGGCTCCTTGATGAGTGCACATGAAGTGCAGCCGGACCCCTCCAGCCAGCCAGCGGATACAACCGATGATTTTGGCCCCATCTGGGGGCACCTGACTCTCAAACAGCGTGTGCAGGCGACCATGGTGAGGCTCGTCTGCGTCGGCTTCTTCGCCTTGTCCGCCATCGTCTTCCTGCCGAGGAATGCGCTGGTTTGGGGCAGCCTGGCGGTCTACATGGTTCTGGCGGTCGTCCGCGTCATGCTCGTGGGGACCGGCTCCGAAGAGAAGTTCATACCCCTGCGGGTAGGTGGCTTCCTCGTGCTGGACGTGGCGGTGGTCACCTTGATGGTCTACGCCACCGGCCCCTCGGTCTCGCTGGTATCGGCGATCTACCTGCTGCTGATCGTCGCCTATACGGTCCATCGTGGCCCCCGCTATGGCGTCGCCGCGGTGATCTTGAGCTGCGTGGGGCTGGGAACGGTCCTGACGCTGGAGTGCCTCGGTCAGCTGCCCTGGCAGCCACAACTGGTGATCGCCGGCGCCACGGTACCCGCCCCGGTAGTGGCCTGGAGTTCGTTTTCGACCATGACTTTAGTCATGGTCGCCAGCCTGTACATCATGTGCAAGACCGCCCAGCGGCAGGCGGCGCTGTACCGGAAGGAACGACATGCGCGCCTGGCGGCCGAAGACGCGATTCATCGCACCCAGGAGCTGCAGGCTCAGCTGGAGCACTCCCAGCGCCTCGAGAGCTTGGGCCGGCTCGCCGGGGGAGTCGCCCACGACTTCAACAACCTGCTTACCGGAATCCTGGGGTACACCGGCATCGTCCACGGCAGCCTCGATGACGAGGACGCCCACAAGGCGGATCTGGACGAGGTCCTCACCGCGGCGGACCACGCTCACGAGCTCACAACTCAGCTGCTGGCGTTCAGCCGCAAGCAGGTCATCCAGCCCCGCCGTTGCAGCCTCGGCGGGATCGTCTCGGAGTCCGAGAAGATGCTGCGACGGCTCATCGGCGAGCATATCAAGCTGGAAACCTGGTGCACCGACCAGGGGCACGTGATCCTAGTGGACAAGGGGCAGGTCTCGCAGGTGCTGGTAAACCTGGTGGTCAACGCCCGCGACGCCATGCCGCGGGGCGGCACCATCCACGTCAAGGTGGACGTCTGTTCTGTGAGCGAGGAGGAGGCGAACGGCATCCCCGACATGGACGCGGGCGACCACGTCCGTCTCCAGGTGATCGACAGCGGTGTAGGCATGGATCGAGAGACCCTCTCCCACATCTTCGAGCCGTTTTTCAGCACCAAGGCTCCGGGCAAGGGAACGGGGCTGGGGCTTTCGACGGTGTACGGCATCGTCAAGCAGTCTGGGGGGGCCATCAGCGTACGCTCGGAACTCTCAAAGGGGACCTGTTTCCGCATCTGCTACCCCACCGCGGAAGGGAGCCCCTCCTACGACGTCGAGGAGCAGGTCGCCGCCGTCGGGGGAGATGAGACCATCCTGCTCGTCGAAGATGATCCCATCGTCCGCAACGTGACCGACGAGATCTTGAGCGACGCGGGATACGAGGTCCTGGCGTGCAGCTCGGGCGAAGAGGCCATCGATGCGGCCTCCAGCGGCGAGTTCGACATCCAGCTGCTGCTCTCGGACGTGGTCTTGACGGGGATTAACGGCCGGGAGGCTGCGACCCGGATCCAGGATGACCTGCCCGATGTGCGCGTGCTGTTCATGTCCGGGTACACGGCCGGTGCCTTCGACCAGGAGTTCACCCGTGGGCTGGAGGTACCGCTGTTGCCCAAGCCGTTTCGTCCGGAGCACCTGCTCGCGCGCGTGCGCCAGACCCTGGACCACCGTATCGCTGACTGGACCGCTGAAAACCTCTGATCCCCCCTTTGGCTGTGGGCCAGCCGTTCGCGGCATGACGGCCGCACGGGTCAGCAGCCGTTCCCCGGATAGACCGTTTCGTCCAGGTCATCACAGTCCCAGCCTTGCCCTGGATAGGTGGCCGGATCATAGGCGCCCGGCTGCCACCACACGGGGTAACCATCCAAATCCAGGTCTTGTTCGTCCGCAGCGGGTCCACCGTGGGCGCCGATGTCGGAGGCAGACAGATCCGGATCCAGCATGCCCGCATCGCCAGCGTCTACGAGGGGCGATGTGGTCGCCAGGTGGATGTCCCAGAGACGATGATCGGCGGGCGTAGTGTCCAGGTACTCGGGATCGACGTTGAGGTTGCCGTCCGAGCCGGTGGGATCGATCAGGCCCTGGTAGTCGTTGGGCGAGTTGCCCCAGGCGTTGCAGCTGACGAAGGTGGGGGAGGAGGTGTCGGAGGTGATCCCCCCACCGCCGAAGGACAGGGCGGTGTTCGAGCTGATATCGACGTTCGTCATCGCGGGGGAGGCGAGGTTGGACAGGGACATGGCGCCGCCGTCCTGGCCCGAGGTGTTGCCAGCCATCGTGACGTTGGTGAACGAGCCGGCGCAGCTGCTGTTCATGAACACCGCTCCGCCGCTGTAGCTGGCCGTGTTGCCGAGCATGGCCGCGTTGGTCAGCTCCGGATGGGAGGCCTCGACGAACAGGGCACCCCCGTCCTGGGCCGAGTTGCCGGTGAAGAGGATGTGTTGCAACTGGGGCGCGGCCCCGCTGGCGATCCGAACGGCGCCGCCGGACCAGGAGGAGTTGCCGTCGAACCATATGTTGTCCAGCGTGGGGTTCGTGTTGCTGATGCTGACGCCGCCACCCCCGTAGTCGGCCTGGTTGTCCTCGAAACGCATGTTCCTCAGAGACGCCGTCGCGTTGCCGTTGAACCCGACGCCGCCGCCGTACTGGCTGACCATGTTGCGAGCGACTGTCGTGCGTTGGATATCCGGGTGGGAGCTTGCGCCGTAGATGTAGAACCCGCCGCCGGCGCTCGCCGAGTTGTCGGTGACGGTGACGTCGGTGTACGTCGAGGTGGAGTAGGTCATGTAGATCCCGCCGCCCTCGACCGTGGACGAGTTGCGCGCGATGGTCGTGTCCTCCACGTCCAGGCCGTTGCTCCCGTAGATGTAGATGCCCCCGCCCCGGCCGTTGGCGCCGTCCGCGGTGTTGTCGGTGATCTCCACGCCGCTCAACGAGATGTCGGCGTCGTCCAGGTGCAGGCCCCCGCCGCTGTAAGCGGTGTTGCCCGATAGGACCACGTCTTCGAGGACGGCCAGGGAGCCATTGAACTTGCCGCCACCCCCCTCGTCCGTGGCCTCGTTCCCGGTGATGATCAGCCCGGTGAGCGTGGGGCTGGAGCTGGACACGCGCAGCCCGCCGCCGAGGGACGCGTAGCCGTTGGTGAGCGTGAACCCCTGCAGGACCGTGTCCGCGCCTTCCCCACTGAGGATGCTCACCACGGTGTCGGCGGCGCCACCGTTGATGATCGTCAGCGTGGCACCTTGGAGGCCCACCACCGTGACCGGGTTGCCGGCAAACATCAGGTTCTCGGTGTAGGTCCCGGGGGAGACGCAGATGACGTTGTGGTCCTCGGCACCGTCGATGGCCTGCTGGATGGTCATGCCGTCGTCGGGGATCTCCCAGGTGCAGTTGGCACAGCCGTCGTCATCGACGCCGTCGCAGTCGTTGTCGAGGTTGTCGCACAGCTCCCAGGCCACCGGGCTGATGGCGGGGTCGGCGTCGTCGCAGTCCCCACCGCAGGTCGGGATCCCATCCCCGTCCCCGTCCGCCTCGTCCGCCGGGACCGCGCCGTCGCAGTCGTTGTCCAGGAGGTCACACTGCTCGGCAGCGCCCGGGAAGGTCTCGTCGTCGTTGTCGTCGCAATCCCCGTTGCAGGTGCTGTACCCGTCCAGGTCCAGATCGTCGAGGTTCAGGGCGCCGTCCGCGTCGTCGCAGTCGCCGTCACAACCGCTGTAGCCGTCCCCGTCCAGATCATCGTGGTTCTGGGCGACGTCGGTGTCGTCACAGTCGCCGTCGCACTCGCTGTATCCGTCCCCGTCCGCGTCGTCTTCCAGCGGGTCGATGATGAAATCGCAGTCGTTGTCCAGGACGCCGTCGCAGACGTCCGGTGCGCCGGGATAGACGGCTGCTTCGTTGTCATCACAGTCCCCATCGCAGCTGATGACCCCGTCGCCGTCCACATCCTTGTTGTTCAGCAGGGCGTCGGCGTCGTCGCAGTCCCCGTCGCAGGAGGTCCAGTTGTCGCCGTCCAGATCGTTGACGTTGAGCGCCGCGTCCGCGTCGTCGCAATCCCCGTCGCACACGGTCACGCCGTCGCCGTCGCCGTCGTCCTCCATGGGATCGGTCAGGCCGTCGCAGTCGTTGTCGTCGAGGTTGTCGCAGATGTCCGGCGCGCCGGGGTAGGCGTCGGCGTTGTTGGCGATACAGTCGCCGGTGCACGACGAGTACCCGTCGCCGTCCAGGTCATCGAGGTTCATCGCCAGGTCGTAGTCGTCGCAATCCCCCGCACAGCTGGTCCAGCCGTCCCCGTCCGTGTCCAGGGTGTTGAGCACCGCATCGGCGTCGTCGCAGTCCCCGTCGCACACACTCTGCCCGTCGCCGTCGATGTCGGCCTCCTGCGGGTCGGCCTGGCCGTCACAGTCGTTGTCGGCCACGCCGTCGCAGATGTCCGGGGCACCGGGGATGACGTCCGCGTTGGTGTCGTCGCAGTCCCCATCACAGGAGGTGACGCCGTCCCCGTCCGCGTCAGCCTGGTTCAGCGCCGAGTCCGTGTCGTCACAGTCGTCGGTGCAGGTACTGTAGCCGTCGCCGTCGTAATCGACGGGGGTCGCGGCGGCATCGGAGTCGTCACAATCACCCGTGCAGGTGCTGTACCCATCCCCGTCGTTGTCATCGAGGTTGTCCGCGGCGCTGTTGTCGTCGCAGTCGCCGTTGCACAGCCGGTATCCATCGCCGTCGTCGTCCGCTTCGTTCTCGGGGATGTCGCCGTCACAATCCGTGTCGTGGCCATCACAGGCCTCGGCGGCGCCGGGATTGATCAGGGCGTCCACGTCGTCACAGTCCCCTTCGCATGTGTGGTAGCCGTCTTCGTCGTGATCATCGAGGTTGAGGCCGTAGTCGCCGTCGTCACAGTCGCCGGGCACTGTGCCGTCACAGCACTGGACCCCGTAACCCAGGTCGGCCCCCTCGCAGTAGCCATCGTGATCGTCGTCCGCCGTCAGTGTGTCCTCGTCGATAGCTTGGTCGCAGTCGTTGTCCACGCAATCGGACACCTCCGGAGCCCCCACATAGACGTCCGGGTTGGTGTCGTCACAGTCGTCGATGCCCGCGGCATAGCCGTCCTCGTCCGCGTCCACGGCCGCGTCGCCGTTGCAGTCCTGGTCGATGTTGTCGGTGGGGCTGTCCACGGCGCCGGGGTGCACGCTGGGGTCGTTGTCGTTGCAGTCGTACAGCGACGAGTCGTCCTTGAGGTCTTCGTTGGCCGGGTACCCGTCGCAGTCCTTGTCCACGCCGTCGCCGTTGCCATTGCTACATTCGTCACAGTCCTGATCGATGCCGTCGCCGTAGGGGTCATCCGCCTCCGGGAAGATGTCTTCGTCCTCCGGATCACAGTCGGCCGCGTCCTCCACGCCGTCCCCGTCAAAATCGAATTTGGATTCCCCGCGTGGGCAGCCCGCGAGGGAACAGGCGACGACTAGGAGCGCCACGATGTGTGGTCGGATGGACATGGAGCCTCCCCAGGGTTCTTCCAGGATACCAGAGCGCCGGTAGCTAGACGGTTGTGGGAACGCAGGAACCGCTGGGTTAATATGGAAGCGGGGGATGGGACGACAATGTGGGGCTATTGCGATCCGGGAGCAGGAGGCTCCTTTATGGCGACGCAGGAAGACGCGCGACAAGACGACATCCAGCCATCTCCGGAGGCGGACGATGAGGTGGGTGCCATCTGGGGGCATCTGACCCGCAGCCAACGGGTCAAGGCCACGCTGGTGCGCCTGATCTCCGTGGGCGCCTTCGTCCTGCTCGCCATCTTCTTCATGCCGCGGCACACGTTCGTGTGGGGCACCATGCTCTTCTACCTGGGCATGGCCGGCCTTGCGGTATTGCTGGAGTATCTGGGCTCGGCCGACCGGTTCGCCACGCTCCGGCTGAGCGGTTTCCTGGTGCTGGACACGACGGTGGTCACGGTGCTGGTCTATGCCACCGGCCCGGCCGAGTCCCCGGTGACGATGGTCTACCTGTTGCTGGTCGTGGCCTACACGCTCCAACGTGGGCCGCGGTACGGGGTGGCCTCGGTGATTTTGAGCTCCGTGGGCCTGGGGACAGTCCTGCTGCTGGAATACCTGGGCTTGAGTCCCGGGCTTCCAGCGCCGGAGGTCGCCGGCGAGCTGATTTCCGTCCCGGCAGCGGCCTGGGGTGCGTTCTCCATCACGGTGCTGGTGCTGGTGGCCAGCTTTGCCGTCATGTCCCAGACCGCCCGGCGGCAGGCCAATCAGTACCGGCGGGAGAGGCGCCTGCGTAAGGCCGCAGAGGCCGCCAGCAAACGGTCGGAACAGCTGCAGGCCCAGCTGGAACACTCCCAGCGCCTGGAAGGGCTGGGCCGCCTGGCTGGGGGAGTGGCCCACGATTTCAACAACCTGCTGACCGGCATCCTGGGCTACACCGATATCGTCTACGCCAGCCTCGACGACGAGGACAACCGCAAGACGGATCTGGACGAGGTCCTCACCGCAGGCCGCCGGGCTCAGGAGCTGACGGCCCAGCTGCTGGCCTTCGGCCGCAAGCAGACCGTCCAGCCCCGCCGCTGCAATCTCGGTGAGATCATCGCCGACTCGGAGAAGATGCTCGGGCGCCTCATCGGCGAGGATGTCCAGCTGCTCACATCGTACGGCGACCAGGGGACGGTGATCCTGGCGGATCAGGGCCAGATCACCCAGGTGCTGGTGAACCTGGTGGTCAACGCCCGCGATGCCATGCCCGACGGCGGCCGGCTGCAGATCCGAGTGGACGCCTGTACCCTCGGCGCGGAAGAAGCGGCTCGCATGCCCGATATGGAGCCCGGGAACCATGTGCGCCTGCAGGTGATCGACGACGGCATCGGTATGGACAAGGAAACGCTCGACCGCCTGTTCGAGCCGTTCTACAGCACCAAAGGCCCGGGCAAGGGTACGGGCCTGGGCCTGTCGACGGTCTACGGTATCGTCACGCAAGCCGGGGGAGGGATCAGCGTCGAATCAAAGCAAGGCGCCGGCACCTGTTTCCGCATCTTCTACCCCGTGGCGGAAGGGCGGCCTTCCGTGGACATCGACGAACCGATTGAAATCGAAGGCGGAACCGAGACCATCCTGCTCGTCGAGGATGACGCCATCGTGCGTAACGTGACCCAACATATCCTGGAGGATGCCGGCTATACCGTCTTCGTTTGCGGATCCGGCGAACAGGCCATCAAGGAGGCCAGCGAGAGCACCGCGAGCATCCACCTGCTGCTCTCCGACGTGATCCTGACGGGAATGAACGGACGGGAGGCGGCGCGCCACATCCAGGAACACCGGCCGGAAATCCGGATCCTGTTCATGTCCGGGTACACGGATGACACCTTCAGCCACGACTTCACCAAGGGGTTGGAAGTGCCGTTGATGCCCAAACCGTTCCGGGCCGAAGATCTGCTGGTCCGCGTTCGCCAGACCCTGGACCGCAAGATCGCCCGCTGGACGATGGAGAGCCTCTGACTCGGGTCTGACTCAGGGCCCCGGGCAACGCAGATCGACGACGACCATCCCGTCCTCGTTGGCCGCCCAGTTGATGACCGTGATGTGGTGTCCGCCGGCCACGGCCTCCAGCTTGGTCAACGCGTCCAGGTGTGCCATATCGTTACGGATGGTCAGCTTCATGCCCGGGCCCACGGTGGCGATGTCCGTGTGCTCCTCGTAGAAGGTGATCACCGCCTTGCGGGTGGCCGGGTCCGGGACCTCGCCCGCGGTAAACAGGACAACTTGCTGGCCCGCCTCGATGCGCTCCTCCATGTAGTCGGCAAGGGCGTCGAAGCTGGGGAAGAAGTGCTCGGTCTGGGGGCCCTCTTCGATGAGGACCGCCCGCACGCGACGGGTGTCGCTCTCGATGGTCACCCGCAGGCTCTGCCCCTCGCGGGGTAGGTGCTGGCTCAGGCCCTCCACCCGCTGGCGGCAGGCATCATCCGTCTCGCCCTTCTCACAGGGGGCCTCATCTTGCCCCACCGCCTCCTCGGTGATCCTCGTGCGGGTGTCGGGGAGGTCTTCGCGGGTGAGAACTTCACCGAAGCCGGGGTCCAGCTCCAACAGCGTAGCCCGAGTGCAATCGGCGGCGGAGGCCCCCACTCCGGGCGCCATCCACAACAGGGTCAAAAACACAGCGATTTGATGGTGATTCATGGTGTTTGCACCATCATACCCGTGGCGGCGTTTTGATCGTGTATGCTTCGTCCGCCGAATCGCCCTCCGTCGATGGAGGGGCGGTTCCATCACCATCGAGGAGGGCGCCATGTCGGATCCCAAAAAAGAGAACATCACCGAAGGCATGCAGGCCTACATCGACAAGAACAACAAGTACCTCGCCGAACGGGATGAGTACATCCGCGACGTGGTCAAGAAGTGGAAGTTCGACACCATCTCCGTGCACGGCCTGTACTCGGTGCGCGAGGCGATCGAGGACTACCAGGGCGCCATCATCGAGCCGATCTTCATGAGCTCGTCCCAGGCCTACCGCGACTCGGAC